>JAKSKY010000119.1 GCA_024401515.1 Paludibacteraceae bacterium
CCTGAGTTGATATGGACAGGAACCACAGCATATATTTCAAGTGTCGAGATCAACAAGGTCGACAACAAAAAGACAAATTTCCTAACAAAACTATAGTGTACCATATGGTCTAAATATGTTTAGTTATCCTATTATACGTATATTGTGACGCAAATATAATATTTTATCGGAAAGGTTAAAAAGAATTAACATTTGATTTCTTCGACATTTCTCATTAAATCAAAACACATATTTCCACAAAACAGTAGAGATGGTGTGCACACCGTCTCTACAACATTCATCGTCACATCAATACCATCCAACCGCATAGGACTAGCGTCCTACGCTACGGACGCTGAACAACCCTTACCTTGCCTCCCACCACATAGGCACCTGGCATCAAGCCGTCCATCGCCTCCGATTCACGGACGTGGTTCTTGAGCATTACGCCCAATGTATTATAGACATCCACATAAGGCTCTTCCTTCTCTACCATTTCTACCCCTGCATGGGTTTTATCAGTCATCACCAACGGAGCGGAACTTACCGTCTCCTTGTCACTGACAATCTGAGCGCCGGACGAGATTTTCGCCGCTCCGCCCTCATAGACGCATCGATACACCATCGCATCCTTCTCGCCCAAAGCCAAATCCCTTGATCGCATATAGGTCACAATACCCGCATAGTTCTTTCCCTCAACCGTCTCATACAAAACGTTAGGATTGTCACGCATCTGCACAAGGCGGAAGCCCAACGGTATCGTGTCTGTCACCACGACATGCTTCGCGTCCTCTCCATTCACGAATGGTGTATTACCTAGAATCTTGCGCCATACATAGCCATCGAACTCCTCCACCAAAACATTCTCCGTAAGGGCTTTCGCGTCATCGCATGCGGAGTTCAACAATTTGTAGACAGGCTCTGGTTCCGAAGAGGATTGATAAGATGGGGTAACTGGATAATAATATCCCTCGTCGCTATCCGTGGAGAGTTTGGACCATCCACTCTTCCAATTCAATGACTTCCAACTTCCATCATAGAATCTAGCCACAACACGCAACGGATACTTCGCACCCTCGCAGTTGAAACCGGAAGCGCCCGCCATCTCATTCAAGTAGTAGGTAGAGGCTGCCAAACAGTGAGGGAACTGGACAGAGAACATATGGGTTCCATCCTCCAAAGTCTCATCCTTGAACTTAAATTCGCTGGCATTGGAACCCATGGTCGCACCGCTTTGGGTACCCTCCAAAAGATCGAACGCGCATTGCAGATCAGTCGCGTCTTTCAAATCCTTGAAGACGGTAACACGATAGTTTCCGTTGTCAATATAAGGTTCCACCGCATCATGGTAAATCTTGAACATCAAATTATATTGCGCCCCCTTGTCAATTTCGGCCACCGCCACATTCACATTCGGACGTCCACCCATCAATGCGGGGATCGTATCATTGTGGATATCGACACGGAATTCAACCGTATCACCCTTCGCCACCGAAGTTTCGTTGACGCTCTTCACAATACTCAAATTGGTAGGCGCCACCTCAATCACATTACGCTGCATGGTGGCGGTCACATAATTCGGATAGAGATTTGACTCGGAACCCAAACCATTGGAACAAGAAATTTTAGCGGAGCTCTTATAACGTCCACTGGCGCCATGTTTAGCCTTACAACGGTAAGAGACCTCACCGATGGTCTTTGACAAATTAGGTGCCTTCAAATCCAAGGCATCGCCTGCCACATCATCACTTTTGAAGCCCGAAACGCTACCCAATTTCCATGTCACCGTATGGGAGGCTGCATCATAAACGCCCTTATTATCCGCATCCACAAATGAGAAATCCTCTGGTACGCGTTCCACAATCACAGCATCTTTCGCGTCCACGGAACCGTAGTTACGATAAGAGAGCAAATAAGTAACCGTATCGCCCACATGACAGTAAGACATACTATCCTTCATTGCCCTATATATTTTCAAATTAGGCTGGGCTTTCATTTGGGAAGGGGCAGGATAATTACCCGTCAAGGCCATCAAACCTGTTTGACGGAACCATCCACTCATATACTTGGATATCCACTGGCCATCATCGGTCTTGCCGTTCACATCCCAATTTTCAAAGATTACGTTAAACAAATCACCCATCAATTCGTAATCCTGGGCGCCAATCGCCGCAAAAGCGGCCGCACCCTTCTGCATACTCAAGGCGGATGAATTCTCATCATCTAAGGTCTCTCCGGTCATCGGATCGATTTGCCAACCCATCATTCTCGGTCCCGAATAAGGGATCTTCTTATCGCCTTTGGTGTAACAAGTCGTGGCGGATGACCAATGGGCTGGATCGCGCATGTAGTCGGACATTTTCTTAGCCGCATCATACTCATACGTATTGCCCTTCTCCTCCACTTGGTGGGTGGCGGGATTCCAAGAATACTCAGGATTGCCATGCCAAGCATAGTGCGCAATGGTACGCCAAGGGCAACGATAATCCTCGCCATCCTGGAAATTGCTATAAGTGGTCTGCTTTCCATCTCGGCTCACGGTACACCAACCAGCCGTCGGAAGAGAGGTCTTGTTCTTGCCGATCAAATCACCGATCAACCAATCGGAAGAGGCCTCAGCGCGACGGAACTGCTCCGCCTCCCACTCCGCGGTGGCCCCCACCTCCTTCGCCATCTCCAGCAATAGGTCATGGAATTCACGGAAATAGGCAGGCGCATTATAATCGATATGTTGTTGTTCTCCGCCAGACACGGCAAACAATGGATATACTTTCACACCATCCACCGTGATGTAATTCTCCTCCTGCAAAGCCCAGTCCGTCTGCTCCTTCCAAGTATCGCCTCCGCGGGGATAGCCATCCAAACCGATGATACCCGTATTGACACGGGCAGGATTCTTACCCTTATCGACGTTGGTCATCGCCACCAAACCACGAATCACATTGAGCATCTCCTGTTTGTAACTGATCGGATCGCCACAAGCGTCCAACACTTTTTCCCCCTTATCGTTGAGCATGAATTCACCCCACTGTTTGTAGGCGACATAAAGGGCCAACGCCACATCCACATCACCATCCGCGGCGGTATTACCACCCTCATCGGCGCCATCACTGATCGCGAATTGTCCGAACTCATAATTAGGGGCATTATCCGAGCAATCCTTATATCGCTTCGTATGGACACGACGCTTGTCGTGGGTAGCCATCCAATAACCATCAAAAGTCACCTTATCCGCCATATAGGCAGCCGCCAACAAGGCGTATCCATCGCCCTCGGAACAATCATAGGCAGCCTTATATGGGGTCCAAATGTACTTGATACCTTCATGTTCCTCTCCCGTATATTCAAACTCATTGGCATGTTGTTGGTAAGCGGTACGGATGTATCGCTCCATCTCCGCATGGACGAGTCCTTCCGGGTTCTCTGTTCCTAAGTTACCGCCACAGGCATACTCCAAAAACTGAGGGAAGGGATAAGCTGGATTTCCCGAATTGATATGGACAGTCACCGCATGAGAAGTAAAAGCGGCGGACAAAAACATGGTCGAAGCCAATAGGGCTTTGTGAATACGAAAGTGAAACATGGTCGTCAATTATTTTATGATAAGTGTCGAATGACGCGAAGATAGTACATTTCCGTGAAGAGACGTCGAATCTTTTGAAATTCGGACAAATAAAAAAAGCGGTGAAGCAATCGCCTCACCGCCCTAGTAGGTATATATCAGATAGCCATCACAACTGTGTAGGCTATGTACCCGATGTATATCGACAGCAAAACAGCGCCCTCCCATCGTTCAAGCGTACGTTTCGTACACAAAAATAGCCATAATAGGAATGCCAAGAAAACCATTAACGAGTAATCCACCAAGAAGCCCTCGTCACTGTTTCGGATAGGACAAATCGCAGAAGACAAACCAACCACACTGAGGATATTGAAAGATACGCTTCCGATAATATTTCCGATGGCCATATCCGTTTCTCCCTTACGCGCCGCAATGACAGAGGCGAATAGTTCCGGAAGGCTCGTGCCGACAGCGACAACCGTCAAACCCACAACACGTTGGTCTACCTTTAGGAGTTCCGCTATTCCACATGCGCCCTTGACTAACAAATCAGCACCACCGATCATTGCGGCGATGGAGACGATCACAGTCAGAAACGCTCTCCACAAAGGCATTGGCTCAGCCTCCTCAACCGACTCTGGTTTTCCCCCTTGCTCCTTACGGGAAGAACGGATTTGGTAAGTCACGAAAGCCACCAACATCAAGAAGCCTATAATACCGGCAACTCTTGTAATGGTTCCCGTCATACCCACGATTGCCAGCAAAAGGCAGGCACCCGCCATAAAGGGCATATCTAGCGTCAAAGTACGTTTATCGGTCCTACATGCGACGATCAATCCAGTAGCACCAAGAATCAAAGCGATATTGGCGATGTTGGATCCCACTACATTTCCAACCGCGATGCCAGGACTACCGGCCAACGCCGCATTCAAGCTGACCAAAAGTTCAGGTGTAGAAGTTCCGAAACCGATCACGGTCAAACCAATGACCATTGGACTCAACTTCGCGCGACGGGCGATCGCAACCGCTCCATCGACCAAAAAATCGCCACACTTCACCAAAAGAAGGAAACCTATGGCTATGTACAGAATATCCAAAAACATATCGCGTCAATTACAATGAAAAACTTTGTGTGTTTTCATAGAATAAGGGTGCTATGGAAATCCACAGCACCCTTTATCCATGCATTTATTATTTTGCGAAACTTACGGCACGTGTCTCACGGATAACCGTAATCTTCACTTGACCTGGATAAGTCATCTCATCTTGGATCTTCTTAGCGATCTCGTATGACAATGTCTCAATCTCCTTATCATCGATCTTATCAGCACCCACAATCACACGAAGCTCACGACCCGCTTGGATAGCATAAGTCTTCACAACGCCAGGATATGAAAGAGCCAATTTCTCAAGGTCATTCAAACGTTTGATGTAAGCCTCCACAATTTCACGACGGGCACCAGGTCTAGCACCTGAGATGGCGTCGCAAGCTTGTACGATCGGAGAAAGCAAGCTCTCCATTTCGATCTCATCGTGGTGCGCACCGATCGCGTTGCAAATCTCTGGTTTCTCCTTGTACTTTTCAGCCAACTTCATACCCAAGATTGCGTGTGGCAACTCTGGCTCGTCATCAGGCACCTTACCGATATCGTGCAACAATCCGGCACGTTTCGCCTTCTTAGGGTTAAGACCCAACTCAGAAGCCATCACCGCACAAAGGTTAGCGGTTTCACGGGCGTGTTGCAACAAGTTTTGTCCGTATGAAGAACGATACTTCATCTTACCTATCAATCTCACCAAATCAGGGTGCAAACCATGCACACCCAAATCGATAGTGGTACGTTTACCAGTCTCGACGATCTCCTCCTCGACCTGTTTCTTCACCTTAGCGACCACCTCCTCGATACGAGCTGGGTGGATACGTCCATCGGTAACCAATTGGTGAAGCGCCAAACGAGCCACCTCACGGCGAACTGGATCAAATGCGGAAAGGACAATTGCCTCAGGTGTGTCATCCACGATGATCTCCACACCGGTCGCAGCCTCCAAAGCACGGATATTACGTCCTTCACGGCCGATAATACGACCCTTGATCTCGTCGGAATCAATATTAAATACAGTAACAGAGTTTTCGATAGCGGCCTCAGTAGCGACACGTTGGATGGTTTGCACCACGATTCTCTTCGCCTCCTTGTTGGCTGTCATCTTCGCCTCTTCCATGATTTCATTCACGTAAGACATCGCATCTGTCTTCGCCTCTTCCTTCAAAGCCTCGATCAATTTCTCCTTAGCCTCAGCAGCGGAAAGACCTGAAATAGTCTCCAAACGCTCGCTGGCCATACGGTTCAATTTCTCCAACTCTTGCTTGCGGGAATTCACAACATCCAATTGGTTGTTCAAATTCTCCTTCAAGGTCTCATTCTCGGCCTTGCTTTTCTGCAACTCTGATTGAGACTGATTCAACTGCATCTCGCGTTGTTTCAATCTAGACTCAAATTGTTGCATCTTCGCATTATGCTGATTACATTGCGAATCATACTCATTTTTAAGTTCCTGATACTTCTGTTTCGCCTCACGCATCTTCTCGTCGCGCATCTTCGTCGCCTCAGCCTCAGCATCCTTCAAGATCTTCTCGGAGCGTGATTTCAAGATCGTGTTCAAAACGATCCAGGTCACAACACCACCGACAACGAATCCGGCAATTATCAATACTATATTCATGTTGTGTTAAATAAAAAAAATATATAATAAAAAACGCATCACCCTTGAGGGCTAAACTCAAGAGAAATGCGGGTAATTTTCACCAAAAAAGATGGTATCACTTATGTTGGTTCATGAAATTGGACAAATCCAAGTCCAAAGACTCCAGTCTTTTGGACATACTTGCCTTGTCCATATCGATGCTTTTCAGTTTCAACGCCAATTGCAGCAAAGTATAAGCTTTGAGATCCTCTTCCTTCACGCCGGCATTGTTGCCGTATCTATTCACTAGACTTTGATATTCATCTTTTATCAGAGCGGCTGCCTCACGGTACAAAGGCTCTTCCTCATCCGAGCACTTCATCGAATATCGTTTTCCAACCAGCTCCAGGTTGATAGGTTTCTTATCGGCCATAATCGTAATTATTATTCCTCAAGAAGCATATTAATGCACTTATCTATCTCCCGCTCCAAACTTGACAAACGAGACATCGTTTTCTTCGTATCCTCCTCAGAGGTGGAGATTGTCTTCGCGATCAGCAAATCATGATACCTTCCACGCCAACTGCGTTCCATCACCTTCGCCAAATCACGTTCCTCCTCGCATTTCCGTAAGCTCTCCTCCAACGCCAACTTCTCTTTTTCCAACATCTCATAACGCGACATCAGAAATCTGACCTTCGACTCCAAGCTATTTAACAAATCGGTCTGCGAAACTGCCATTTGCCAAAATTTTTCGCAAAGTTATAAATATTGTGGAAATATCAAAGCAATTTGAATTAAGATTTAAGAATTATGAATTAAGAAATAA
>JAKSKY010000012.1 GCA_024401515.1 Paludibacteraceae bacterium
CAGAAATTAAGTAAACTAAAATATTAACATATACGCATTGACTATTATTTGCGTTCTCCTGAAAAGCCTGGAAACTTTAGATTGGAATAAGAACACAAAAAATAGTGGTTAGGCAATTCTCTGTGATAGCAGGGAGTGTGCCTTATCGCTCTTTATAAGAGTTCAATGTTTGTGCCTTTGGGCATGAGCATGTCTTATAGAGCGATGAGGTTTCATTCCAGGCTGCCTCGGAGAACGCATAAGAAGGCTCATGCCCTTCTTGTGTTCTGACGTAAGTGGTAGATCGATGCACCAGTTGATTGGTAATGATTTATCACGAAGATGGAAAAAAAGAGTGTCAAATACGATATATCCGATGATGAGGTTCAGTACGTGTCGGAATCTCGAAGACGTTATGGACGGCTGCATACCTATATTAGTTTGTTTAGTAGTGCTGGCGTGGGATGCTTTGGCTTCAAACAAGAGGGGTTTCATTGTGTGGCGACGGTGGAGTTGCTTGATCGAAGACTTAAGATTCAAAAGTTCAATCGCAAATGCAGCGTGGAAAGTGGTTATGTCTGCGGAGATATGACCAAACAAGAAACGAAGGATAAGGTATTTAATCAGATAAAACTATGGCATGATTTTTTCCTTGTTGACGATATAGATGTGGTAATAGCTACACCTCCTTGTCAAGGAATGTCTGTTGCTAATCACAAGAAAAAAGACGAGAAGAAGCGTAACTCTCTTGTTGTGGAATCCATTCGTATGGTCAATCAAATTAAGCCTCGTTACTTTGTGTTTGAGAATGTAAGGGCGTTCCTCACAACTTTGTGTACTGATGTGGATGGACAGGACAAACCAATACGCGAGGCGATAAACAACAATCTTTCCGGAAACTACAACATTCTCTTTAATGTGCTGAACTTCAAGGATTATGGGAATCCTTCAAGCCGCACACGTACCCTTGTAATTGGCGTGCGCAAGGACTTGAAGGAGATAACGCCATACGATCTATTCCCAACGAAGCAACCAGAAAGAACACTTCGAGAGGTCATTGGGCATCTGCCTCCATTGCATACTATGGGCGAGATTTGGAACGAGGATATTTACCATAACTTCCGCAATTATGACCCGAAGATGGTGGCATGGATAGAGAATATCAAGGAAGGGCAATCTGCTTTTGACAATACGGAGCCAGAGCGACTGCCTCATACCATCAAGAATGGAATGCGAATCTTCAATGCGCAGAAGAATGGCGACAAATACACACGTCAGTATTGGGATAAGGTCCCCCCTTGTATCCATACGAGAAACGATATTATGGCGAGTCAGAATACGGTTCACCCTGTAGATAATCGCGTGTTCAGCATTCGAGAAGTAATGCTTATGATGTCCGTCCCAAATGATTTCCAATGGTCGGAGGCTTCATTTGAGCAACTTAATGCCTTGCCATTAGCCGACAAGAAGGCATTCTTGAAGAAAGAAGAGATGAACATCCGACAGAATCTTGGAGAGGCTGTCCCTACAGTTATCTTCAAGCAGGTAGCCCATAATGTTCGAAAGATTGATGCCAGAAGAAGTTTAACCGAATCCGACATCGAGAACCTAATTAGTGAGAATCATCTTGTTGTTCAAGATAATCTGCTCCGTTTTATCCAACATGCAACATCGTACAGTTTTGCCGAGTTAAGTAAGATTGCAGAACTCGCTAATGCTCAACGCGAGAATAATGCTGCTTTTTACACACGTCAGGATATATGTTACACAATCATCAAGAGCCTGCCCGAGCTGAAAGAGCTTGGACAAGAGGTTCGTATACTTGAACCATCTGTAGGTGTCGGCAACTTCCTTCCTACGCTCATTAGAAAGTACGAGAATGCAAAGAGTGTAACGATCGATGTTGTGGACATTAACGCCAACAGCATTGAAATACTCAGAGCTCTTCTATACAAGATTACTATCCCCGAAAATATCCATATAAACTTTATCAACGATGATTTCTTATTGCATGACTTCGCTGATTGTAAGTATGATGTGGTGATCGGCAATCCTCCTTATATGAAGATAACCGGCGATAAGGATTTATTGGCAAAGTATAAGAAGGGGGTGGCAAACAAAGAGACGAATAATATCTTCTCTTTCTTTATTGAGAAATGCGTTCTTCTCGGGCGATTCGTTTCTCTGATTGTGCCGAAGAGTCTTGTCAATGCTCCGGAGTTTAACCGTACTCGTGCTCTGATGGAGCATTACAGAATGGAGCGTATCATTGACTTTGGAGAGAAAGGTTTTAAGGGAGTTAAAATAGAAACAATCAACTTCTTGTTGCGTACCGACAAAAAGCCAGCAGATACCATAGTTGAGTCATACATATCCGAGACGATTATGACAAGTGCCCAGTCGTACATCACAGATAGAACCTATCCCTATTGGTTAATTTACAGAAACGAAGCTTTCGATCTCGTGGCTGAAAAGATGCAGTTTGGTATCTTCAAGGCTTATCGAGACAGAGCTATTACTAAGAACGTAACAAAGGATTCAGGAAGTGTTCGCGTGCTAAAGTCAAGAAACATCGGAAGCAACTGCATTGAGAATATCGAGGGATACGATTGTTTCATGGATGATGTCTCTGCTTTTGATGTAAGCAAATATTTGAACCAACCTAATTGCGTACTTCTGCCTAATTTGACGTACAATCCACGTGCTTGTTTCCTTCCAAAAAATTGTGTTGCAGACGGCTCTGTAGCTATTCTTACACTCATTGATGAAAATGAAAGCATTACAGAGAATGACCTTGCCTATTATGCCACAGATGAGTATCGACAATTTTACGCCATTGCCCGCAACAGGGCAACACGCTCTATGAACATCGACAATAATTCGGTCTTCTTCTTTGGTAAACTTAAGCAGAAATAAGATATGGTAGTAGATATTGATAGTTTCCTGGATAAGTATGACGACTTCGATATTCGTCAGAACCATGATGCCCGTTATGTTGACCAAAAGTGTACGCCTGACATTGTGTGTTTTATTGCTGATTGCATCATCAGCACTTCATGTGCAACAAAACATTTCACTGTGAATGACCTTTGGGAAGAGCGTTACTTCATAGACAACTGTCGAGTGATTTTTGGTAAGCCTTCACCTTCTGATCCAAGCGCACGTAACGAGTACAATAAGGTGTTGTGCCAACCTCTGAAGTTGCTCGCATATGCCCATGTGTTACAAGTGATGTATATTGGTAAGCAACTGGATTTTTGTGTGAATGATGAAACCATGTTGGAATACATTGCCACAAAAGAGCGTAATGCTTACAGTTTTATGCTCAAGTTCTTTATGAGAGTGGCTGAAGCAAGTGGTATCATGCGATTCTTTGAAGAATATAAATCAACTTGTGAAGCAAATCCACGGGCAGCTAAAGCTACAATTTATGAGAAGTATCATCGATTCATTTCTGCCAATACACCTTCTCATTCAAAGACGGATGTTGACCGTATTTTTCACAAGGTATTCAATCTTTATGCTTACAGCAATATGCTTCCCGGCAGTCAATGCAAATTACTCGATTGGTACGATTTAATGTACAATAGGGTGAATTGGCGCGACAAGGATAAAAAGAAAAAGTCGTTGACTCGTGAGCAAGCTGTGAAAACTGAGATTGAGGAGATGAACCAAAATTTCTACATTGATTATCAAGTAAACAAGGCCATTCGAAAGGTACGTCAAAGACAAGGAGAGGTGAGCGAGGTTAATGATGAATTGGCATCTGGTATTGCAACTGAGGTTCATCATATTTTCCCCAAATCGCAATTTCCTGAACTTGCTTCGTACTTCGAGAATCTCATTTTACTGACGAGTAGCCAGCATAGGCAGAAAGCCCATCCACGCAGCAACTTCCAAATTGTTGACAAAGAGTATCAGTTAGTATGTTTGATGGCGAAATCACGTACAGTAGAGAACTGCATAAAGGAAAATGGAGAGTCGTTCTATTCCAAGAAATCTTTTGTCTATGTAGTTAATACGGGCACTGATACCGACGAACTTAACGAGTCTGCATCGTTTGATAAGATTCGTCGCTTTATCCACGAATACTACAACCTTGGAATGCATGCTACAGTTCGTGTGTATGCTGAAGTCGAACCGGCAGAAGAATACTCTCGCTTTTTGCCTTTGTATTCTTTGCGTGCAGCATGTGGAAAGTTCCTACATAACGAAACTCCAGAGATTATTGGTTGGATTGATGTGAAAAAGATTGATCCAAGTATTCCTGTTGGCGAGGATTGTTTCATTGTGAAAGCTGTTGGTGATTCGATGTTACCTGCTATTCATGATGGTGAGTATTGTGTATTCCGTCATAAGAATAGTGGTTTCCATAATGCAGATACGATGTTGTTTGAGATTCCAAATGACGATCCTGAAACAGGTGGAGGCTACACTATCAAAGAATACATTCGTGAGAAAGTTTATGATAAAGAATGTGGATGCGAATATGTAGAATCAATTGTGCTTAAGCCTAAAAATAACAGATATAAATCATTTGTGTTTGAAAAAGATGATTGTGGCAATGTCCAGCCTGTGGGAACACTAGTGGGGAAATTTAATGTGAAAAGTAGGGGTTAGTATGTGAGGGAAACTGTTTTCTTCGTGTTACCCTCATCTGTATGCTCTCCCTACTCTATCCCAATATACTTGTGCGTCTGAAGCGATAGCCGCCAATGTGGATGCTCCAAGATGTATTGGACAGTCTCTTTCGTGTTTTGGCAGGAGCAAGGCTGTAGAAAATAGTGCTTCGCTTCTATTTGTGTGTGCCAACGCTCCACATCGGCACGCTCGGTGAAAACCACCTTCACCTCGTCCGTTTGGGTTAAAATAGGCTCTTTGCCCTCTTTGGGCGATACGGTTACCCAATCTAGATTGCTGGGAACCTCGTGTGTGCCATTGGTTTCCATGGCCACCTTCTTGCCCAGGGCGTGAATCTTGTCCACCAGGCTCTCCGTCGCTTGCAAACTAGGTTCTCCACCGGTGAGAATCACCCATGGTGAGGCGTAGCCACTTACAATTTTGACGATCTCCTCCTCGCTCATCTCCGTATATGTTTCGTGCTTTGTGTCGCAGAAGGGACACTTTAGGTTACAGCCTGAAAAACGTACGAAGACAGCGGAAGTTCCCGTATGGAACCCCTCGCCCTGAAGACTCATGAATATCTCGTTAATCCTCTTCATAGGTGGCAATGTTACCTTCAGATTCTTGTACAGTCACCTTGTAACAGGTGTCAATTTGCTGGCAGATCCAGTAGGCGAGATTCTCCGCGGTCGGATTGAGGTCGCCCAACACGTCGTTGAGCACTTGGTGGTCCAACTTGCCCTTGATCGCCTTCTTGATGTGGGAGAAGTCCACGATCATGCCGTCCGCATTGAGCTCCTTCGCCTTGCAGTGAACCGTCACAATCCAATTGTGCCCATGAAGGTTCTCGCATTTGCTGGCGTAGGATAGTTTCAACTTGTGTGCCGCAGAAATCTCGAATCTCTTTGATATATAGTACATATCTGTTCTGTTTTAATCTTCGTAAATAGTTTTGTCCTCCATTCCTGCGTCACGTAGCGCCTCCTTGCGCTCCATGCAGGTGCCGCATTTGCCGCAATGTTTTTCGCCTCCTTTGTAGCAACTCCAGGTCTGGGTGTAGTCCAACCCTAAATCCTTGCCCCTCTTCACTATGTCTGTCTTGGAGATATGGGTATAGGGTGTTACCAATGTGATGCCGTCGTAAGTGCCTGCCGCGATGGCTTGGCTCATGGCATCCGCGAATTCGGGACGACAATCCGGGTAGATGGTGTGGTCGCCGCTGTGGTTAGCCATCATGACGTGCTTCAGACCGTTGGACTCCGCCAGTCCAGCAGCAATGGCGAGCATGATCCCGTTTCGGAAAGGAACGACGGTCGATTTCATGTTCTCGTCGTCGTAGTTGCCCTCTGGAATTGCGTCCGCACCCTCCAAAAGCGAACTTTTGAAATAGGACTTCATGAAGGAGAGGGGAATCGTCACATGTTTGATGCCTAACTTCTCGCAGTGGTATTGCGCGAAGGGAATCTCCTTGTCGTTATGGTTACTGCCGTAGTGGAATGAGACCGCCAAGGCGATGCGCTCCTGGTACTCATAGAGCAGGGTGGTGCTATCCATACCCCCGGAAAGGATAAGAACACTATCTTTCATCGCAAATAAGGATATGGATTAAATATTATGGTTCATCATGGCCACCAAACGGGCCTGTTTCATCTCCTTGTGCGCCTCGTCCGCATAGTTGGCGAATGGATAGATGGAGATGCCTCCTCTCGGTGTGAAGATACCTACTACCTCCAAATACCTAGGCTCCATCAGCTTCACCAAATCCTTCATGATGATATTGATGCAATCCTCGTGGAAATCTCCGTGGTTACGGAAACTGAAAAGGTAGAGTTTCAAGGATTTGCTCTCCACCATTCTCTCTCCTGGAATGTAGTTGATGATGATTTTCGCAAAATCAGGTTGTCCGGTCTTGGGACATAGACTGGTGAACTCGGGACAATTCAATGTGACAAGGTAGTCTTGTTCCGGATGTTTGTTCACGAAAGTCTCCAATACTTGTGGCGCGTAATCGGTTGGATAAACCGTCTTCTTGTCGCCTAATAGGGTTACCCCCTCCAATTCATTCTCTGTTCTAGACATAGTATTTAGTTATAAGAGGAAATACGTTAAAGCTCTCAATTTTCTGCAAAGATAGTAAATAATTAAGAATTAAGAGTTAAGAATTAAGAAACATAAGTTCAGCGAAGTCATTTAAGAGCTAAGAATTTTCTGACATCTTTTCTGAATCTGATAATCAGTAGTAGAGAGGCCAAATATAATTCCAGTATGTAGGCGAACCAGATGCCTGCTGCTCCCCATCCGAGGTATATGCCACAGAAATAACTTACGGAGATGGTGACCACAATGTAGCAGATGAAGGCTACCACCATAGGGGTGATCACGTTCTTCATGCCTCGTAACGCACCGATAATGACAGTCTGTAATCCATCCGCCATTTGATAGACACCTGTCATGATTAGTAGGATGGCTGCTAGCTCAATCACATCCTCCTCCTGGGTGAATATGGCGGCAATCTCCGTTCTGAATAATATGATCACGATGGAACATATTGCCATAAAGAATAACACCAAGTGCATGGAGGCGATACCCGCCTTGCGCATGGCGACAAAATCTTTCGCACCGATTTGGTGGCTGACACGAATGGTCGTGGCTGAGGCGATGCCGCAGCTGACCATCCAAGTGATGGCCGAGATGGTGATGGCGATTTGGTGGCTGGCAAGGGCCACCGTTCCGCACATGCCGACAAACATCACTGCCACGTTCATGCCGAAAGTCTCCAAGAACATTTGCAGACCGATTGGAGTGCTGATTTTGGTGAGATCCGCTATCTCACTTCTTGAAAACTTGTTCCAACCAAAATCCTTGAAGTAGTGCGAGAATGGTTGTTTGTTCATCACCAAAATGATGAAGGCCACGCACATGAGGATTCTGGAAATCAGGGTGGCGTAGGCGGCTCCCTCCAAGCCCATGTGTGGCGCTCCGCATTTACCGAAAATGAGTATCCAGTTGAGTAGTATATTCAATGCGTTGCCAATGACCGTGACAATCATGGCGTATTTCGTGTTGCCCACGCCATCCATGAATTGGCGGTAGGCTTGGAATAGCATGACAAAAGGCAGGGAGGATAAAAGAATTAAAAAGTAGGATTTCGCTAGTGGTACCACCTCTTCAGGTTGCCCTAGATTGCCCATGTTCAGGTATAGGATAGTCATCAATAGTCCCATGACGATTGTGACCATTGCGTTGAAAAGGATAGAGTTCTGGAATATGGCTGATACCTTCCTGTGATTGCCAGATGCATATTCAGTTCCAATCAAAGGGGTGGAGCCAAAGGTCAAGCCCAGTGAGGCGGCGAATCCTATGAAGAATGCCGCGCCACCGAAGGATACGGCGGCCAAATCCACTTTGCCGAGTTGCCCCACCATGATGGTGTCCGCTAACTGCACGGTGCCTTGTCCCAATTGGGCCAACATGACTGGAATGGCCAACTTGAGGTTACGACGGTAGAATGGGATGTAGCCTCTGAAATATGCTTTGATTTTGTCCAAAACTCTTCCTGATTATAAGATGGCTTCGCGAATACGTACTAATTTCTCCAAAAGACCATCCATCAACTTTAGGTCAAGCATATTGGCGCCATCTGATTTCGCATGGGCAGGGTCGAAGTGGGTCTCCATGAAGAGTCCGTCCGCTCCTACGGCGATACCAGCTTTGGCGATGGTCTCGATCATCTCTGGATTACCGCCGGAAACACCACATGTTTGGTTGGGTTGTTGAAGCGAGTGGGTGGCGTCCAATACGACTGGACAGCCTATTTTCTTCATCTCCGGAATGCCTCTGAAATCCACGATGAGATCTTGGTATCCGAATGTGGTGCCACGATCTGTGAGGATGACGTTGTTGTTGCCGGCTGAACGAACCTTCTCCGCCGCGAAAGACATGGCGGCAGGGGAGAGGAATTGTCCCTTCTTGATGTTGACGGTCTTGCCTGTTTTGGCCGCTGCGATCAACAAGTCCGTTTGTCGGCAAAGGAAAGCTGGAATCTGAAGAATGTCTACGAATTCAGCCGCGATGGCAGCCTCTTCTTCCGTGTGGATGTCTGTGACCACTGGAATGTCGAACTTCTCACCTACTTTTTGGAGAATGCGCAATGCCTTCTCGTCGCCGATGCCGGTGAAGGAATCTGCCTTGGAACGGTTCGCCTTGCGGTAGGAACCTTTGAAGATATATGGTATCTTATGCTTCTCTGAAAGAGTGACAAGATGTTCTGCGATGAGGAGGGCCATCTCTTCTCCCTCGATGACGCAAGGACCAGACATCAAAAAGAAATTGCCGGAAGTGGCATGTTTTATTTTAGGACCAAAAATAGAATTGTTCGCCATGTTTCGTAGATATTTAATTCAATGGTGCAAAGTTACTCTTTTAAAGGGATAATACAAAAAAAGGAGGAACAACAGAACGTTGTCCCTCCCCAGGTATGTTTATCGTGATATTAGAATTTATTCACTAAACAATCAAGCGCACGTGAAAGGCCTTCTGCATCCTTACCACCCGCTTGGGCGAAGAATGGTTGTCCACCGCCGCCGCCCTTGATCTCCTTAGCGGCGTCACGAACCAATTGTGTCGCGTTTTGTCCTGCGGCTACAAGGTCGTCTGACAATGCCAATGTGATGGCAGGTTTGCCTTGGTTAGCTGTTGCGCCGATGAAAACGAGCTTCTCGCTTACCACGTTGCGGATTTGGAAGGCGACTGATCTGACAAGGTCAGCCTCGAACTCGCCATTGAGAACGATAAACTTGTTGCCGTTCTTTTCGGTAGCTTCCTTGATGAGTTTGTCGCGTAGGATAATCACCTTCTCTTGCATGAATTGCTCCACTTGCTTCTTCATGGCTGCGTTCTCCTCCAAAGATTTCTTGATGGATTGTGCCAAGTTTGGTGTGTTGTTGAAGAGACTCTTCACGTCACGCAAAGTGTCTTGCAAGCTATCCAAATATTCCTCAGCCTTCACGCCTGATACAGCCTCGATACGACGAACTCCCGCTGAAACGGATGCCTCTGAAAGGATACGGATGAATCCGATCTCACCAGTTGACT
This sequence comes from Paludibacteraceae bacterium, assembly GCA_024401515.1. GTDB lineage: Bacteria > Bacteroidota > Bacteroidia > Bacteroidales > Paludibacteraceae > UBA1181. The sequence continues at coordinate 9,697 of JAKSKY010000012.1, forward strand.
TCACGTGTGTTCCACCACAAAGCTCGATGGAAGGGCCGTACTTGATGACGCGGACCGCATCGCCGTACTTCTCGCCGAACAAAGCGATGGCGCCCATGTTGCGCGCATCCTCGATTGGCATATCTCTGTGCTCTTCCAAAGCGATGTTTTGACGAACCATCGCATTGGCGATCTTCTCTGCCTTTCTCAACTCCTCGTCAGTCACCTTTTGGAAGTGGGAGAAGTCGAAACGCAAAGCGTCTGGAGATACATAAGAACCCTTTTGCTCTACGTGTGTGCCCAATACTTGGCGCAAAGCGTAATCAAGCAAGTGGGTAGCGGTGTGGTTGCAAGCGATTTGTTCGCGACGCTCCGTGTTCACCTCTGCGGTGAAGGTGGCGTTGACGTTCGCAGGCATCTTCTTGGCGATGTGTACGCTCAAGTTGTTCTCCTTCTTGGTGTCGATGATTTCGATGCTTTCCTCGTCGGATTTCAAGATACCTGAATCACCGACTTGTCCACCCATCTCTGCGTAGAATGGGGTTCTGCTGAGAACGATTTGGTAGAACTCGGCGTTCTTTTGCTTGATCTTTCTATAGCGAAGGATTTCCGTGTCGCAAGAGAGTAGGTCGTATCCGACGAACTCTGACTCGCCTTCGCGCAATTGAACCCAGTCTCCTGTCTCAACCGCTGCGGCGTTACGAGCGCGCTCCTTTTGCTTTTGCATCTCTTGGTTGAACTCCTCTTCGTTGACACTCATGCCGTTCTCGCGGAGGATCAACTCTGTCAAATCCAATGGGAATCCGAAAGTGTCGTACAAGGTGAATCCATCCTTGCCGGAGATCTCTGTCTTTCCTGCCGCTTTGGTGTCTGCCATAACCTTGTCCAAAAGACGGATACCGGTCTCCAAGGTGCGAAGGAATGACTCCTCTTCCTCCTTGATCACTTTCTCAACCAAAGATTGTTGAGCGATCAACTCCGGATAAGCCTCGCCCATGCTGTCGATAAGGGCAGGCAATAATTTATACATGAACGCTGAACGTTGTCCAAGGAAGGTGTAACCGTAACGGACAGCGCGGCGCAAAATTCTGCGGATGACGTAACCGGCCTTTGCGTTGGAAGGAAGTTGTCCGTCGGTGATAGAGAAGGAGATGGTTCTGATATGGTCGGCGATCACGCGCATCGCGATGTCAGTCTCACGCTTCTTGCCATACTCGCAAGAGCAGATTTTGCCGATCTCCTTGATGATTGGTTGGAACACGTCTGTGTCGTAGTTGGATTTCTTTCCTTGCAATGCCATGCAAAGACGCTCGAATCCCATACCTGTGTCCACATGCTTGGCAGGAAGCGATTCCAAAGAGCCGTCAGCCTTACGGTTGAATTGCATGAAGACATTGTTCCAAATCTCAATGACTTGTGGGTTATCCTTGTTGACTAATTCGACGCCAGGAATTTTAGCGCGCTCCTCGTCGTCGCGAAGGTCGATGTGGATCTCTGAACATGGGCCACAAGGTCCTGTGTCACCCATCTCCCAGAAGTTGTCGTGCTTGTTGCCGTTGATGATGCGATCCTTTGGCAAGAATTGGGCCCAGATCTCTGCAGCCTCATCATCTCTGCCGAGATTATCCTCTTTGCTTCCCTCGAAAATGGTAGCGTAAAGACGGTTAGGATCCAATTTCAAAACATCAACCAAATATTCCCAAGCCCAAGAAATCGCCTCTTTTTTGAAGTAATCACCGAATGACCAGTTACCCAACATCTCGAACATGGTGTGGTGGTAAGTGTCAAGTCCTACCTCTTCCAAGTCGTTGTGCTTTCCACTTACGCGAAGACACTTTTGCGAGTCCGCGACACGAGGATACTTACGGGGTGCATTACCTAAGAAAATGTCTTTGAATTGGTTCATTCCCGCATTGGTAAACATCAATGTAGGGTCATTTTTCACTACCATTGGCGCAGAAGGAACGATGGTGTGTCCCTTGGATGCGAAGAAGTCGGTGAAAGATTTGCGAATTTCTTTAGCTGTTAACATCTTATAATCAATGGAAAATCCTTCGGAGAACTCCGTGAAAACGTGATCTCCTCAAATTCTCGGTTTAACAATAATTTTCACGTTGGGGGATTTGACGTCACCCAATTTGTTATTTAACATGCAAAAGTAACACATTTCCAACAAAAAAACTATCTTTGCCAACGCATTTTATTTAGGAAACTATAACATGGCAAAAGCAAAATATCAGTTTAACCCCAAAACATTGTCGTTTGAGCGTGTGGATAATACCATCCGCCACTGGGCGAGGTGGTTCCTTTCCCACCTTTTGACGAGTGTTTTGGCCGGTTTGGCTTGTTTCATAATTTTCGCATTATTTATCAACTCCCCACGAGAAAAGAGATTGAAGGGGCAGTTGGAGGATATGGAGACTCAGTATAAGTTGCTGAACGCTCAGTTGGATGAGGTACAGAACGTTTTGGATGATATTCGCCAAAGGGATGATAATCTCTATCGCTTGATTGTACAGGCGGATCCCGTTGAGAAGAGTATCCGCATGGGCTCCGATTCACAGGAGAAGTACAAGGATTTGAGAGATCGCACCAATTCCCAGATTGTGGCTAACACGGCACTTGCGATGGCTCGTATCCGCAGACAATTGTACACCCAATCCGCCTCTTTCGATGAGGTGGTGAACTTAGCCCGTAACAAGGAGGATATGCTCCTTTGCATTCCTGCCATTCAACCTGTCATGAATAAGAATTTGAAACGTATGGCCTCCGGATATGGTTATCGTATCGACCCTATTTATAAGACACCGAAATTCCATGCGGGTATGGACTTCTCTGGAGAAATCGGTACCGATATCTTCTCCACGGGTAAGGGTGTGATTGAGTTCAGGGGCTGGATGCAGGGCTATGGAAATACGGTGATTGTGGATCATGGTTATGGCTACAAAACATTGTATGGCCACTTGCATAATTTCGCTAAAAACATAAAGGTGGGCACGAAAGTCTCCCGCGGTGATGTGATCGCCTATATGGGTAATACGGGAAAATCCACGGGTCCTCATGTCCATTATGAGGTCCGTTACAAGGATAAAGTGGTGGATCCGCGTAACTATTATTACATGGATCTCTCTCCAAAACAATATGATGAGATGATTCAAATCGTCTCCAACAATGGTAATGTCTTCGACTGATTCAGTGAACCGATATGGCGGAGGGGAAAAGATATTATAAAATCAATGAGGTGGCTCAACTCTTGGGGGTTGAGGCTTCTACGCTTCGCTATTGGGAAACGGAGTTCCCTTCGTTGTCTCCTCGTCGGAATGATACGGGTAAACGTCTCTATACCGAAAGCGACATAGAGGATGCCCGTCGTATCTATTTTTTGCTGAAAAAGAAAAATTTGACCATCAAAGGGGCGCAAGCTGCCTTGGCGGACCCCAAAAAGGTGAATCGTCAATATGAGGTGGTGAAGCGTTTGCAGGAGATCAAAGGCGAGGTGACTAAATTGAAGGAGGAGGTGGGCACATTGTTGAAGCACACGATCTCAATTGAGGAACTATGATCGACTTGGTTGAAATCATCGAATATGTGGGAACCTTCGCGTTCGCCATCAGTGGTATCCGCTTGGCGGCGAAGAAGGACTTCGATCTGTTTGGCGCATATGTGGTGGGTTTGGTGACGGCCATTGGCGGAGGAACCATTCGTGACCTCTGTCTTGGGGTGCCTCCTTTTTGGATGGAGGATGCCCGCTATCTGATATGTTCGGGCTTTGCGCTCGTGTTTGTGGTTCTCTTCCGTAAATATCTTATTCATCTGAATATCACCTTCTTTCTTTTCGACACCATCGGTTTGGCTTTGTTCACCGTGGTGGGAATTGAGAAGACTATGGCGGCTGGCGGCTACGACTATTGGGTGGCCATCGTGATGGGTGGCATCACGGGTGCGGCGGGAGGTGTCTTCCGCGATATTTTCATCAACGAGATTCCGTTGATTTTCAGGAAAGAGATCTATGCGATCGCATGCTTGATAGGTGGTTTGGTTTACATTGCTTGCTTGGATCTGGGTATGGGTAGAATGGCGGTGCAGTTGCTGTCTGCTTTGAGTGTCGCTCTGACGCGTTTGGTGGCGGTACGTTACAAAATTGGGTTGCCTCATATCAAGGGTGAACAGGATTGATGTTGGAAACATCGAAACGCACTCTCTTTTTGCTTTTTTTCACAATAATTATAGGTTGAATTTTTCTATTATATAGAATTAATCACTAATTTTACCCCGTTATTAACACATAAAATATTACGGAAATGAAGAAACTATTTACATTGACTGCAGCGATGCTTCTTGCGGCTGGTTGTTTCGCACAATACAGCTTGTCGTACAAGGCTAATCAGCTACGTATCGGTGATTACCGCAATATGAAGCAAATCGAATATCAAGCGCAAAGCGAGGCTGGCGCTAACCAATATTGGGACTTCTCTAAGGCAAAGGTGCTTAAGAACATGTACATCGACCAACAAGAGGATTTGAACGCCCCTTCCGCTGAGGGTTATCGTTTGAGTTGCGATGAGGGTGGCACCAAGCATACTCTTTTTGAAATCACCAAGTCGGAGAAGAGATACTTCGGTATGGTCACTCCGGGCGCTAAGATCGATTTTGAGGAGCCAATCGTGGACTTGATGTTCCCATTCTCTTACCAAGACACCAAGGTGGGCGTGATGAATGGTACCTACACCCCTAACAATGGTGAGGTTTCCTACATCGATGGAAAGTACATCACTACCGCTGATGCATGGGGAACGCTCGTATTGCCAGACGGAAATACTTACCGCAATGTTTTGCGTGTGAAGGTTTCTAAGGATTATGTCCAAACATTTGGCAAGACTAAGTACACTATCAACACTACCCGTTATCAATACTTTGCGGAGGGTGCCCGTTATCCAGTGCTTATCGTAGTGGAGAGCGAGACCAAGTCTGATTCCGGCTGCAAGTGTGGTGGTAAGTATGCTGAGATGTTCATGGAGACTCCTGCTGTTTACGAGAACGACGCTATCAAGGCTGCTCCAAAGGCAGGCGAGATCGAGTATACTGCGGAGTTTAACTACTTGGCTTCTCCAAACCCATTCTCTGAAAGCGTCAATTTGGCCTTTACAATGGGACAAGAAGCTAAGGTTACGGTAGATATGTTGGATATGAACGGACGTGTTTTGAAATCATTCATGAGCGAGCAATTGGCCGCTGGACAATACTCTTATGATTTCAACGCCTCTTTCTTGACACCAGGTCAATACGCATTGCGTATCCAAGTTGGTGACAAGACTTATACCAACGTTATGTTGAAGAGTAAGTAATTTAGTTTCTATTAAATTAGGTATGGGGAGATCACGTTGTGGTCTCCCTTTTTTATTTGCTGAATTTTAGGGTTTTGTTTTTGAAATTATAATTGCTAGTTTTGTAAAAATCAAAAAATCCAATATTATGAAGAAAAATATTTTGTGGAGAGTTTTGTGTTTATTGGCTTGGTTGCCGTTCGTCTCTTGTGAAGATGAGAAGGAGAGTGGTTTCGATAAAGAGTTTTATGAAAAACAACAAGGCGTAAGTGTAGATGGTTTGGTGGATAATTACACCTATGTTGATTTGGGTCTAAGCGTGGATTGGGCTACCTATAATGTGGGCGCATCCAAACCGACAGATTCTGGTTATCTTTTGTCATGGGGCGAGACTTCTGAAAAGGACAAATATACTTATGAGTCATATAAATTTCTCGACGCTTCGGGAGACTTCACCAAGTATTGTCCCCTTACGCATTCTAATACTCAACATTTTTTTGATGGAAAGATAGAGCTGGAAGCGGAGGATGATGCTGCTAAAGTGAATTGGGGAGGTGGTTGGCGTATGCCATCCCAATCTGATTGGCATGAGTTGATGGAAGGTTGCGATTGGACATGGGTGGAGGATTTTAACAAAAGTGGTGTCTCCGGATGGTTGGGCGTCTCTAAAAAGAATGGCAAGACGATTTTTCTGCCTGCCTTTTTGGCCCGTTCTGATGAGGACGAAATTTATGAGGGCCAGTTTGATTTTATTGGCTATTGGTCTTCGTCATTACTTTATGGCAATGGAACTGCGTTTGCGTTTCATTCCGATGGTGAAACGTTTGAAGTGAGCCAGTGGCCTTCGCGATATATTGGGTTGTGCGTGCGTCCTGTTGTTGATAATGTCTGCGTGGTGAATTTTTATGCCGCCACACCTTCAGACACTACCTTTTTAGGTACACAAAAGGTAGAGAAGGGTGAATCCCTCAGAGATATGTATCTCTCAGAGATTCAAGGTTATCATTTTGTGAAATGGAGCGCTTCATTTTCCAATGTGCAGTCGGATATGAATATATATGCCATATATGAACCAAACCCTAAGGTAAAGATTGATATCTCAGTGAATGGTAATCTTGGTGGCCATGATTATGTCGATCTTGGTTTGCCTAGTGGACTGAAGTGGGCTACCTATAATGTGGGTGCGGCTAACGTTGAGGAGCCTGGAGAATATTTCGCATGGGGAGAAATTACTCCTAAGAATGATTACGCTTGGGGAAATTACAAGTGGTCGGAGAATGGAAGCGAATATCGATTTATTAAATATTCTGGTCCCGAAGAAAGTCTTGATTCAATATTTTTGGAACCGGAGGATGATGCTGCCATGGTAAAGTGGGGCTCTGGTTGGCGTATGCCTACATGGCATGAGTATAGAGAGTTGATAGCTGGTTGTGATTGGACAAGAGTGGATGATTTAAATGGATGTGGTTTGGAAGGTGTGAAGGGCGTTTCCAAAACAAACGGGAATTCGATTTTTATTCCTTGTGCGGGACAAAAGGGAGGCGATGGCTCATACTACTCGAATGATAATGGCTATTATTGGTCCTCGTCCATATTTAGGTTAGGGGAGTATCTAGGCTTTAGTCTTCGAGTCCAAGATGCTAGTTTGTCCATCCAAGACACTCCCCGATGCTTTGGTTTGTGCATCCGTGCGGTTTGTGTTGTGGAATAAAATGGATTGTTTCATGTTGGAACGACTGAAATAGATGACCATCATTTTTTTGAATATAATTGTAAAAAAATGTTTATATTTGCGCCCAAATTTGTATAAAATAAAGAGATGGGTTTATTACAAGAGAAATTATCTAAGTACACTGAGCCACAAAAAGTAAAGGCGCTTGGTGTTTACCCTTACTTCAGAGAGATTCAAAGTGAACAAGATACCGAAGTAATTATCGATGGTAGAAAGGTGTTGATGTTTGGTTCAAACAGTTACTTGGGTTTGACTAACCATCCAAAAATCAAGGAGGCTGCCATTGAAGCGACAAAGAAATATGGATCAGGTTGTGCTGGTTCCCGTTTCTTGAATGGAACTTTGGATATCCATGTGGAGCTTGAGAAAAAATTGGCTGAATTCGTCGGCAAGGACGACGCTTTGATCTTCTCTGCTGGATTCAATGTTAATATGGGTGTGGTTTCCATGTTGACAGGTCGTGAGGACTATTTGATTTTCGATGAGTTGGATCACGCTTCTATCATGGCTGGTAAACAAATGTCTTTCTCCAAGACATTGAAGTTCAAACACAACGATATGGATTCTTTGGAGAAGAAGCTCCAACAATGCGAGCCTGACAAGGTGAAGTTGATCGTTGTGGACGGTGTCTTCAGTATGGAGGGTGACGTTACCAAGTTGCCGGAAATTGTAGCCCTATGTAAGAAATATGACGCGAATGTCTATGTGGACGAGGCGCACAGTTTGGGTGTCTTCGGAAAGCAAGGACGTGGTATCTGTGACCACTTCGGATTGTCTAAGGAGGTGGATGTCATCATGGGTACATTCAGTAAGTCATTGGCCTCTATCGGAGGTTTCTGCGCCGCAGACGCTTCTGTCATCAATTTCCTTCGTCACAATGCTAGACCATATATCTTCAGCGCTAGTATCACACCAGCCGCTACGGCATCCGCTTTGGCAGCTTTGGAGATCATGAAGAGCGAGCCTGAGAGAATGGAGCACTTGTGGAAGATCACTAAGATGGCTTTGGAGGGATTCAGAAACTTAGGTTTCGAAATCGGTCATACCGAGACTCCTATCATTCCTCTCTTCATACGTGATAACGAGAAGACCTTCTTGTTTACCAAGCTTCTTTTCGAAGAGGGTATCTTCGTGAACCCAGTTGTGAGCCCTGCGGTTCCTTCTGATGACACGTTGGTTCGTTTCTCTTTGATGGCTACCCACACTGAGGAGCAAGTCGCTATCGCATTGGAGAAGATCGGTGCGGTTGGTAAGAAGTTGGGCGTTATCGCTTAATTGAATAGATTACATTTTTAAAATAATTGGCGTCCCATACATGTTTTTACACGTATGGGCGCTTTGTCAAATATAAAAAGCTAATCCTATGAATTATTGGTTTGAATGTAAAGTCTCCTATAATAAGCAAGACGATTCGGGTAAGATAAAGAAGATGTCCGATATCTATTTGGTCGACGCTCTCTCTTTCACCGAGGCAGAGAAACGTGTTACGGAGGAGATTACCCCTTTCGCTACCACTTATGAAAATGGTATCTTTACCATAGATGGTATCAAGCATGTGAAAATTGGTGATATCTTCGCCGAGGAACTTGAGTGCGAAAAGTGGTTCAAGTGCAAGGTGACTTACACGACGGTGGATGAGGTCTCCGCAAAGGAGAGAAAGATTACTACCGTTAATTTGGTGCATGCCGATGATATGGAGGAGGCTTTCAAGAATTTGAAGGAGGGATTGAAGGATTCCATCTCCGATAGCGACATCGTAAGTATGACTGAGACCGCCATTGCGGACATCATACACTATAGTGCTCCCGCGTGATGATTAAGGATCGAATCATAGAATTGCGCTCTTCTTTGCCAGTGGGCGCTCGCTTGTTGGCGGTTTCCAAGTTCCATCCGGCTGAAGCGATTCAGGAAGCCTACGATGCGGGCCAACGTCTTTTTGGAGAAAGCCGGGTGCAGGAGGTGCTCTCTAAGAAGGATGTCTTGCCGTCGGATATTGAGTGGCACTTTATCGGCCATCTTCAGACCAACAAGGTGAAGCAGCTTGTCCCTTTCGTCACATTGATACATGGTGTGGATACGGAACATCTGTTGAAGGAGATCGATAAACAGGCGGCTCTCTGCGGTCGTGTGGTCGACTGTCTCTTGGAGGTCCATGTGGCGCGTGAGGAGACTAAGTTCGGTTTCACGCCCGACGATGTCATGCGATTCTTTTCGGAGGAGGTCTACAAGCAATACGAACATGTCCGTATCGTGGGTATCATGGGAATGGCTTCCCATGTGGATGATGAGGCGGCCATCCGTTCGGAATTTAAAATCCTACATGCCCTCTATGAAGAGGTGAAAGCGCAATATGCCTCTTGGTTCAGGGAGTTGTCCATGGGTATGTCCGGCGATTATCGGATAGCCTTGGAGGAGGGTAGTACCATGGTTCGTATCGGAACCTATATCTTTGGCGAAAGATATTAGCGGATGTCCTCTGTTTGAGCATCTTGCTTGTTTCAGATAATGGTTAGCGGAACTGAGATTTTCAGTTCCGCTTTTTTGTTTTGTGTTGAAACGTTTGGTATCTATTACGGGGTGGTTTTTAATGTTATTTTATTGAGATGATTGTTAAAAGTCAATGATAGGGGATGACAATAGTTGCATTGCTTCCTATTTTCACATTTTCGCCATTTTTGTGCAAAATAATCGGCACAAAATTTTGTTGTGTGTGCATTTTAAATATATATTTGCACAGTTTTAGTAAAAGTGAGTAGTATGGCGAATGGCTTTATCCGTTACTTTGAGAAGGCGATCCCTGAATTTTGGGAATTGCCTGCTATGACAGATTATATCTCAAAGAGTTCGTTTACCTATCAGCAGGTGGGAGAGGAGATTGCTAAACTCCACATCTTGTTTGATGAGTTGCACATTCAGCAAAACGACAAGGTTGCGCTTGTGGGAAGAAACACGCCACAGTGGGCCATTGCCTTCCTCGCTACCATCACTTATGGTGCGGTGATTGTGCCGATTCTTCAGGATTTCCATCCAAACGATGTGATGCACATCGTCAACCATTCAGAGTCTAAATTGCTCTTCTTGAGTGATAACCAATGGGAGAATTTGGATGAGGAGAAGATGCAGAATGTTCGTGGCGTATTCTCTATCACTGATTTCAGATGTATCTATCAGGCTCCGGGTGAAAGTATTCAGGCAACCATGAAGCAGTTGTCCGATAAGTATGCGCGGAAATATCCGAATGGTATTCGCAAAGAGGATGTGAAGTATGCCCAGAAGGATGATGACGAGTTGGCGGTGCTCAATTATACCTCTGGTACAACAGGTTACAGCAAGGGCGTTATGTTGACGGGTGAGAATTTCTGCGGAAATCTCGATTTTGCTGGACAAACCAATTTGGTGGGACGCGGTCATCGTATCCTCACCTTCTTGCCATTGGCGCACGCTTATGGGTGTGCCTTCGATTTCTTGTCACAGATCGCCTATGGTGGACACGTTACTTTCTTGACCAAGATTCCTAGCCCGAAGGTGTTGTTGAAGGCGATGGCGGAGGTGAAACCATCCGCAATCTTCACCGTTCCTTTGATCATTGAGAAGATATATAAGAACAATATATTGCCGAAGTTGAACAAGACTTCCATGAAGTTGATTACAAGTATTCCGTTGGTTTCCAATAAGGTGTATGCGGAGATTCGTAAGACGCTTGTGAATACTTTCGGCGGCGAGTTCAACCAAATGGTGATCGGAGGTGCTCCGATTAACCGTGAGGTGGAGGATTTCCTCTTGAAGATTAAGTTTCCTTTCTCTGTGGGATATGGTATGACAGAGTGTGCGCCGCTCATCAGTTTTGAGCGTTGCGATACCTATTCGCCTCACTCTACCGGCCGTGTGATTCCCGGTATGGAGGTCCGCATCAATTCATCGGATCCTAAAAATGTTCCTGGAGAGATTCAGGTAAGGGGTAGAAATGTGATGAAGGGATACTATAAGAATGAGGAGGCTACCGCTGATTCCTTCACAGAGGATGGCTGGATGAAAACAGGTGATATGGGCGTCTTGGATGAGGCTGGCTTCATCTACATCAAGGGTCGTTCCAAAACTATGATTTTGGGTCCATCCGGTCAAAATATCTATCCGGAAGAGATTGAGGCGAAATTGAACAATTTGCCATTCATTTCAGAGAGCATCGTTATGATGCGTAATGACAAGTTGGTGGCATTGGTTTATCCGGATTCTACCGCCATGGATGAAATGGGAGTCCAACCGAAGGATTTGGATGCTGTGATGGAGGCTCATCGTAAGAACTTGAATGAGCAATTGGCCGCTTATGAGCGTTTGACGGCTATCATCATCCATCCGACGGAGTTCGAAAAGACCCCTAAGAAGTCCATTAAAAGGTATCTCTACGAGAATGTGTGATACAATCTGTTCGTTGTTAATGTGGTATTTTTTTTAATATAAAAACTTGGGGAGAAAAAGATCCCCGCTAATTATTGCTATTTCAAAATGAAAAATTACGAAGGAAGATTCAACCAAATGTTGGAGAAGTCAATTCGCGAGAACTGGAATGCGCCAGCCTTGACGGATTATGTATCAGGCGAGACTTACAGTTACAGTCAACTTGCGAATGCGATCGAGGAGATGCACATCCTTTACAAGGAGATGGGCATCAAGCCAAATGACAAAATCGCTTTGGTTGGAAAGAATACGCCAGAGTGGGGTATTGTATTCCTATCAGCAGTCACATATGGAGCCATTATCGTTCCTATTCTACAAAATTTCCCTGTGGATGATATTCACCACATCGTTAATCACTCTGAGTCTTCTTTGCTCTTTGTGAGCGATAACTTCAAGGATCAAATCCTAGAAGATAATATCAAGAATGTAAAGGCTCTTTTCTGCTATTCGGACAAATCATGTTTGTTCCAAAGAGAGCAATATTCTTTCCCATTGGAGATCCAATCTTTGCGTGACGCATTGAAGAAGAAGTATCCTAATGGCATGCAACCTGCGGATGTGGTTTATGCGGACAAGACTCCTCGTGAGGTCTTCTCCATCAACTATACTTCCGGTACGACAGGGTTCAGCAAGGGTGTATTGCAATTGATCGATAATATCACCGGTAACATCGGATTCATCGACGAGAAGGGATTGTCCAAGAAGGGCAACAAGATTTTGACCTTCTTGCCGTTGGCCCACACCTATGGATGTACGTTGGACTTCCTTTCTCAAGTATCTAACGGTGCGCATATCACTTTCTTGAACAAGGTCCCTGCTCCAAATGTCTTGGTCAAGGCATTTAGCGAAATTCGTCCAAGTGTGATCTTCACCGTGCCTTTGGTAGTGGAGAAGATTTACCGTGCGGTGGCTGAACCAGTCCTTAAGAAGGCTGAGGCGGAGATGTCTCAAGAGCAAATGGAACAAACTGTTTATCCTGAGGTCCGCAATAAGTTGATCGCTTTGTTCGGCGGAAACTTCTCTCAAGTAGTGGTGGGTGGCGCGCCATTGAACGCTGATATCGAGTTGGCTCTTACCAAGATTAAGTTCCCATTCTGCGTGGGTTATGGTATGACCGAGTGTTCTCCATTGATCAGTTTCGTAGGTCTTGAGGCATTCGTGAGAAAGTCAGTAGGTGTTACCCTTCCTAACTTGGATGTTCGTATCGATTCAGAGGATCAAGAGAATGTCGTAGGAGAGATCCTTGTAAAGGGACAAAATGTGATGGGTGGTTACTACAAAGATCCTGAGACTACCGCTAACGTAATCGACAAGGATGGTTGGTTGCACACAGGTGACCTTGGTACTTTGGATAAGAATAACAATTTGTTCATCAAGGGCCGTTGCAAGACCATGATTTTGGGACCTTCCGGACAAAACATCTATCCAGAGTCTTTGGAGGCTAAGATCAACAACATGCCTTACGTTTCCGAGTGTTTGGTGATTCAAGGAGAGAAGGGATTGGTCGCTTTGGTTTACCCTGATTTCAAGGCAATGGACGAGAACCACTTGGATGAGAACGCTGTGATGAAGATCATGGAGGATAACCGTAAGAAGTACAACCAAATGGTTGCCAACTACGAACAAGTCACAGAGGTTCGTCTTTACCCTAATGAGTTTGAGAAGACCCCTAAGAAGTCTATCAAGCGTTACTTGTACGAGAGCAACGGCAAGAAATAATTCTGCCGAATTTAGATAAAGGAAGGACGGGGCATCGCTTCGTCCTTTTTTTGTTTCGTTATTTTATAACTATTGTCAGATTCGTCTAATTCCATATCTTTGTTAGTAACTTATGTATGACCAACTAATTGGGTTGAGTATGGAAAACGAAGAGAAGGTATATGGTTACGTGAAGGCGATCGCCGATGAACAATTCGCCAAGAACGAGAAGATTTCCCGTGCGGATGTCGCTTTTATACTGAAAGATAAATATGGCGTGGCTTGTGTGGATGGCGCAGCGTTAAGTGGTTGCATCTATCGTGCCTATGTGCAATTGGACCGCCCTGCATCCATCGCCCAATCTATCATGACGAATAGCGGAGATAAGAGTGTGGTGGAGCAATATGAGCTGAACGCCCGTTTGGATGGTGGCGACTTGGATAAGGCGTTTGTGGTGGTCGATAAAGATCTTTCTGATGCCCAAAAAATGATTGTTGAGACCAAACGACAAATCGCGGATGTCCTACAATTGGATTTGGCTCAGAGTACCGCTTCCCTTCAAAAATGGCTGCAGGGTACCAAGGGAATCGATGAGGTAAAGAGCAAGAGTGCCGCCCTCATGCAGAATTACGGCAATATGGTTGATTGCTATAAAACGGCGGAGGAGGGTGTTCGAAATGACATTCATGATTTTGTGGAGTTGCGCGGTGAGGTCAATAACCGTTTCATGAAATATGCCAATGCCTTGGTTGATGTTTTCGGAGATGCTATAAAAGTTGTGGCCCCGAATCTTTTTGATTTCGATGACGTGAAGTATCTGGATGCCGCGTCTATGCAGAAGAGCGCTCAGTTGGAATATGATAAACTCAATGAGAACTGCACATTGCTTTTGGGCGAAATCGCGACGCATTATGAGTCTACGGTCAGCCAATTGCCCGTTTGGTTGAAGGCATCCAAATCGATGGGTTCCAAGGGTGGTTTGTATGGATCTTTGGTGGCGGGTGCGGTCTCTTATTTGAACCATTGGTTGAATGCGCAGGAGAAGACGGTCCAGATGAAAAAGGACTATGTCCAATTCGAGGAGAGCGTGAAGCGTGATCGACGACAGTTGGAGGGGGATCTGCTTCGTCTGACGACTATCCATAAGGTGATGAATGATTTATACATTCCACGTGCCGTCACATTCTCAAGGAGAAGCGATGAGGTGATGTCTGACGATCTTTCGCAATTGCTGAATTCGCTCTATACAGGAGAGGTGGCCCCTTTGGTGGCGGAGCGCGATCGTTTGTTGGCCCGTTTCAGGGAATTGGAACGAAGCATTAACGACCATAACGAGAACCTAGTTATGTTTGATTCCCAAATCGTCAACTTGAAGGGGCTGATTGAATCCCAGAAGGCGAATTACGAGGAGGCGGAGAGTCGTAAGCCTGCGGAACCTGGCTTGCTGAAACGATTCTTTACGTTAGGTGTGGCGCAACGAAATTACGGCAGACGTTTGCTGGAGTGGGATGAACAGAATGGTGAATTGGTCTCCGCCTATGAGGATGCCGTGATGGATTTGGATGAGGGAATGGAGGATAGAGAGAATCATTCCGTTCAGTTGGAGGCTGATAAGCGGGAATATGAGGCTTGCAAGGCGAAGTTGGCGGAATTGAATCGTGAAATAGCCGCTAAGATCAGTTGTTCTCCTCAGCAGAAGGCTGAAGCTTTGAAACATTTAAGAAATATTTTGACCTTGTTGCAAGCGGGAAAAACGATTGTGGAGTCGAAACTGGACGATTCGCTTTTGGATGTAGTCGTTCCTACTCGATTGGAAGAGGTAGTTCCTCTATCTACGGATGTGGAACAGCGGTTGCATGGTTTCGTGAGTGATGTGTGTTCGGATATCAAGGGCAGTGGTGGAACTGTTTCTGCTATGGTTCTCCGTGCTTTCGGTTTGTCGGATGGAGACGTCTCTCCTGATTTGTCCCTTTCCTCCGCATTGGCTGTCGATAAGGCTTCTGAGTTGTTGAAGAATTGGAGCTATCTGCAGAGCGATAAGATGAAGGCGCAGTTGAATGATGTGGTTTATAACCGGGAAATGGATAAGATGAAGCGGGAGTTCCAAACTGTCATGGCTGAATTGAATGAACAGGGTGCCTCTCTGATGGAGGTGATGAAAAGGGTGAATACAGCTGTGGAAAAAGATGATTTACGTCGTGCTTTGTCTGATTTGGCGGGTGGCTCCGCTTGTGAGTTGACAGAGCAGGATTTTGATGATATTTTAGCGGGAAAGAAAAAATTAGAGATATAAATAATATGTCCAATTTACGAAGAGAACGTACAAAAGAGAAACTCGGATTTGATACCGAAAAGGATATCAAGAGAAAAGAGAAGGCTAAGAAGCGTGCCATTGATGAGCGCGGGAAGCAGGCGTTGCGTCGGTCACGAATCGAGTCCCATGCGCTCTATCGTACGCTTGTCAAGGGTGCGTTGGGTTTTGATGTGGTGGATGCGTTGTTAGGTTTCCTGGAGGTGGGTGGGGATTTCTTGTCTGCTTTGTCAGGTTTGGCTTATCTCTATTTGAGTGCCTTTGTGGTGCGCTCCTTTCGGTTGTCGGTAGCGGTCTTTAGCGTAGTGGTTGTCGATTTGCTCTTGGGATTGGTTCCTGTGGCGGGTACGGTGGTGGATGTGCTCTTCTGTGGTAATTATATCAATCGGTCGATGATCAAGGGCGTTGTGGAAGGGGATGGGAAGACGATCTCCCGGGTGAACAAGGTTGCCGTTTGGGGACTTTTGGTAGCTGCGGCTTTGGGGTATATTGTCTACCTGATTGTGGAGAATATCAGGCGGTGAATGTGTTGTTGTTGAAATTATCACCAAGGAGCTTCCTTTGGTTATTAAATTCCTTCTTTTGGATGAACAATTAGACGCTAAAATTACTATCTTTGAAAGATTTTTGAAGAAGAATAATAATAAGAGTATAAATTATGTCAGATTTGAATTTGGATTGGGCGAATCTTAAGTTCGGTTATATGAAGACCGATTACAATGTTCGCTGCTATTACAGAAACGGTGCATGGGGTGAGATTGAAATGTGCTCAGAGGAGACTATCAACCTTCACATGGCCGCTACTTGTCTTCACTATGGTCAAGAGGCTTTCGAGGGTTTGAAGGCTTATCGTTGCAAGGATGGTAAGATTCGTATCTTCCGTATGGAGGCTAATGCGGAGCGTATGCAATCAACTTGCCGCGGTATCTTGATGCCGGAGCTTCCAACCGAGAAGTTCTGCGAGATGGTCAAGAGAGTAGTGAAGGCTAACGAGAGATTCTTGCCTCCTTACGAGAGTGGTGCTTCCCTTTATATCCGTCCGCTTTTGATCGGTACAGGTGCTCAAGTGGGTGTACACCCTGCTAACGAGTATCTTTTCATCATTTTCGTGACACCAGTAGGCCCTTACTTCAAGGGTGGTTTCGCCGCTAACCCATACGTGGTTATCCGTGAGTATGACCGTTCGGCTCCTCTCGGAACAGGTATCTACAAGGTGGGTGGTAACTATGCCGCAAGCCTTTTGGCTAACAAGAAGGCCCACGATTTGGGTTACTCTTGCGAGTTCTATTTGGATGCAAAAGAGAAGAAGTATATCGATGAGGCTGGTGCCGCAAATTTCTTCGGTATCAAGAACAATACCTACATCACTCCAAAATCATCATCCATCCTTCCTTCCATCACCAACCGTAGCTTGATGCAGTTGGCTGAGGATCTAGGTTTGAAGGTGGAGCGCCGTCAAATTCCTATCGAGGAGTTGGAGACAATGGAGGAGGCTGGTGCATGTGGTACGGCAGCCGTAATCAGCCCGATCGAGCGCATCGACGACTTGGAGATGAACAAGTCTTATGTGATCGCTAAGGATGGTAAGCCAGGCCCAATCAGCAAGAAGTTGTATGAGAAGCTCCGTGGCATCCAATATGGCGAGGAACCAGATGTTCATAACTGGGTGACTGTAATGGACTAACCTCGACGTGTAGTATGTCATAAAAACTTATACGTCCTCTGTGGACGATAGACCAGCCCCGTATGTCATAGGATGTACGGGGTTGTTTGTATGAGGAGATTTCCTATCTTTGTTACATTGTATTAGATGAAAACATAAAACACTATTAAGCGTAAAACTATGATGAAAAAAGAATTGATTACAATGTGCTTTGCCGCACTGTCGAGCGTCTCGGCATTGGGTGCCATTACCCCCAATCCATTATTGAGCCGAGGTCTCCCCGCCTATACCAGTGAAGGGGTAAATTCCTATATCACGGATGGTGATCTGACCAATTGGAAACAGTGTACCGCCAAGGAGATTGCTTTTGAAGTGGGAGAGGGGCCTTCCCGTCTCTTCCTGACGTGGGAATCCTATGGTGATTGCGCTTGGGCGACTGACTTCACCGCCAATTGCAGCCATAGCGGAACGCCTTATCGCAATTTCAAAGTGTATGCCTCTGCCAATTCTACGGATGGTACGGATGGTGATTGGATCTTGTCTGCGGAGGTGAAGGACAATGTAGTGATGTCCAGAGGAATATTTGTCCCTTTCGAGGGAATGTCATGGCTGCGTTTGGTGAGTGAAGAGGAGGTGGGTCAACTGCTTGAGGTGGAGATTTTTGATGCCTCGGTTGCCGCCGACGATACTTGGTTCTTTATGGGCACCAGTATCAGTCAAATGGGTCTTAAACAACAGGATACCGACTCCACCACCGCGGATATCATCCATGCACGTTTCCCTGCTTATACCCCTGCCATGTTGCGAGGTGGCATAGGTTGTATCAATAGTACGGAGGTGGTTAACCATTTGGATGATTATCTTCGCTATGCGGGCAATGTGAAATATTGGGCCATCGAGATGGGCACCAATGATGCGTGGGGTGGCGGTGATTGGAATGTGGAGAATTTTCGGAAGAATATGCAGACCATCATCGATGCCGCAAAGGAACATGGCATAGAGCCTATTCTAGCACGCATTATCGCCACCAACGAACAAGTGGCTGGTTGGCAAGTCAATCCGAAGTTTTTGGATGTGATCGATGAGTTGACCGAACAGAACCATTTGCATCCGGGCCCGGATTTCTTCACCTACTTTTTGAACCATCCTGAACAATTGGCTTCGGACGGAGTCCATCCCAATGGACAAACATTAGGAGGCCAGGCCATGCATCATCTTTGGGCGGAGGCGTTGGCACCGATCTATGCGGAGAGCATTGCGCAGGAGAGTGGTTGGGTTGGTTCAGAGGAGATGCGGCCCGTGTCACCCATCCTTTCTGTGGAAGGATCAGAGATTAAACTTTCCCAATTGCCTGCGGATGTTAAGGTGGAGCTTTTTGATCCGTCGGGTGTCGTCGTGGAACGGTTCTCGGTCTCCCGTGCGGAACAAGTTGTGCTTCCCTCCCGGCTGCCGGCTGGTCTTTATGTGCTTTTGGCGAAGTGGGAAGAGGGTATGATTTCCCGACAGGTGATTATTCGGTAATTGGGGAAGAACACTCTTGTTTAAACAAAAAGCGTCAGAATCGGTCGATTCTGACGCTTTTTTTGTTGATATGCGGTGCTTTATAGATCTCCAGACCATCCATGACCGAGGTCCCAGTGGATGTCGTAAACGAATTCGAAATAGGGAAGTGCGAATTCTTTTTCTATCATCTCCGAAAGTTCTGATTCGATAGGCTTAGCCCATTGTCCGACGAAAACGATGAATTTGTTGATGTTCCAAGCCACTCGACCTCGTGGAATTTGGGTGTAATCCCCTACAAATTTAGAAACCTCGCCCGTGGCTTGTGTCCGAAAATACTCTTTTGCCCAAACTTGGCGGTGAAGTTGAGGATAGTTGATGAATGGCAATCCTTTTTCCGCCGCATCTTCCACTTGTTTAGGCGTGAGCTCTTGTTTCCGTACGCCGAAAAATGCCTTGTCAGACGGGTCGTACCAAAAGATACCAACCTGCGGCATTGGCTCGTCGAAGGAACGCATGTCATCCATTTGTTGCTGAAGCTCGTCTTCTGACATAAACTATAGAATCGTTTGCTGTGATTGACTTAATTAAGCTTTCTTCGCCTTCTTCGCCGTACTTGCCTTTGCGGTAGAACTCTTGGCCTTGGTGGTCGAGCTCTTCGCTTTGGTGGTACTCTTCTTGGTGGTTGAACCCTCGCTTTCGGTTGAGGCTGTCTTGGCTCTTCTTGCAGGCTTTTTCTCTCCCTGCTCTTCGATGAGTTTCTTGCACTCCTCTACGGTGAGCTCAGCGGGTACCGCTGTCTTTGGTATCTTGTAGTTGACACCGTTGTAGGCGATGTATGGACCGAATCGGCCATTGCAGATTTCGATGCCTTCCGCTTCGAATACCTTGATGAATTTATTACGTTCTTGCTCGCGCTTCTCCTCGATCAGTTCGATGGCCCGCTCTGGAGAGATCTCCATAGGGTCGTCCGTCTTCTTCAAAGAGAAATATTTGCCGTCATGTTTTACGTATGCGCCAAATCGGCCTACGCCTACACTCATCATCTTAGATTCGTATTCGCCCAAATCGCGAGGCAACTTGAAGAGCTCCATCGCCTCTTCCAAAGTGATGGTCTCTATGGATTGGTTCTTCCTAAGGGAAGCGAAACGAGGCTTCTCCTCGTCCTCCGCGGTGCCGACTTGGACCACTGGACCAAAACGGCCAATCTTAGCGGAAACAGGTTTGCCAGAGACTGGGTCTGTTCCAAGAATGCGTTCTCCGACCTTGCGCTCGGACATTTTGCTGGAATCCTCTACCATCGGATGGAAGTGCTTGTAGAAGGTATCTATCGTGGATGTCCATTCCGCATTTCCCTCCGCCACATCATCGAATTCCTTTTCCACATTTGCGGTGAAGTTGTACTCCATGATGTCGGGGAAGTATTCGATCAAGAAATCGTTCACCACGATACCTGTATCGGTAGGAAAGAGTTTAGAACGTTCAGTTCCGTAAACCTCAGTCTCGGTTTTTTCTATGATCTTGTTGTTTTGGAGTGCGATGGTCTCGTAGTTTCTGGTGGTTCCTTCCTTGTCGCCACGCTCCACGTAACCTCTGTTTTGAATGGTTGAGATGGTTGGCGCATAGGTGGATGGACGACCGATGCCTAGCTCCTCAAGCTTGTGGACAAGGCTTGCCTCGGTGTATCTAGGAGGACGTTGTGTGAAACGCTCCACCGCTTTGGCTGATTGACATTCCAACTTTGTGCCCACGTTCAAATTAGGAAGCAACCCTGCCTCCTCTTGATCGTTGTCCTCGTCGGAAGATTCCATGTAAACCTTCAAGAAACCGTCGAATTTCAATACTTCGCCTTCAGACATGAAGTGCATTTTTTCGCCTGAAATATCTACGGTTACGATTGTTCTCTCCAATTCAGCGTCCGCCATTTGAGAGGCGATGGTGCGCTTCCAGATGAGTTCGTACAAGCGTTTCTCTTGTGCCGTGCCCTCAATGGTGTGGTTGCTGATATAGGTTGGACGAATGGCCTCGTGCGCCTCTTGGGCGCCCTTGGACTTCGTTTGGTATTGTCTGATCTTTACGTACTCTTCGCCCGCCATGTTTTGGATCTCCTCCTTGGCTGTGTTCAACGCAAGGCTGGAGAGGTTGACGGAGTCGGTACGCATATAGGTGATCTTTCCTGACTCGTAAAGACGTTGTGCCACCATCATGGTTTGCGATACGGAAAATCCTAGTTTTCTGGATGCCTCTTGTTGCAAGGTAGAGGTGGTGAATGGAGGCGCTGGGCTCTTCTTGGCTGGCTTCTTTTCGATGTTCTTGATGGTGAAGTTGGCGTTTTGACAACGCTTCAAGAAGGCTAAAGTCTCCTCTTTGGTCTTCAATCTCTCGGAAAGTTCGGCTTGCAATTGAGTCTCTTTGCCCTCTGCGTCCAATACGGTGAATACCGCTTGCACACGGAAGGAGGCTTCCGCCTCGAACTTTTGTATCTCACGCTCCCTGTCCACAATCAAACGTACGGTAACGGATTGCACACGTCCCGCTGAAAGGGATGGCTTCACTTTTCTCCATAGGATAGGGGATAGCTCGAAACCTACGATGCGGTCCAATACACGGCGCGCCTGCTGTGCGCAGACAAGGTTCTCGTCAATGTCTCTTGGATTCTCGATGGCCTTCAAAATCGCATCCTTGGTAATCTCGTGGAAAACGATTCTTCGGGTACTCTCTTTTTGCAAACCTAACACTTGGTAAAGGTGCCAAGCGATTGCCTCTCCCTCGCGGTCCTCATCGGATGCGAGCCAAACAATCTCAGATTCTTTCGCTTTTTTCTTCAACTCGGTTACCAAGGCCTTCTTGTCGGAAGGAATTTCGTAGTCGGGTTCGAAGTTATGTTCGATGTCTATGCCGATACCCTTCTTCTTCAAATCGCGTATGTGTCCGAAACTGGATAGTACGGTGAAGTCCTTGCCTAAAAATTTCTCGATGGTTTTGGCTTTTGCGGGGGACTCGACAATAACTAAATTTTTCTGCATAATTATCTTTTGAATTTCGAAATCGGGGGCAAAGATACAAATTAATTAAGAGTAAAGAGTTAAGATTTGAGAATTAAAATTTAAGAGATGTGAACTGGTGTGGTGTGAAAATGGGGAGAGGGGAAGAAATGCAATTGATTTCTTCCCCTCTCCCTATCCGTGTTATTGTACTTTATCTTCTTATCAACGTGAAATGTCCAGCGAATTGACGACTGATTTCCTCTATTTCGATCAGATACCAGTAGTCTGTGGATGGCATCTCATGGCCGTTATAGGTTCCATCCCATCCATCCGCCTTGGCGCCTAGGTACTCTGCCAATAGTTTTCCGTAACGGTCGAAGATCTTTACGGTGGCGTTTGGATATACTTGGGCTAAGTTGCCGACGATCCAAGTGTCTTTCACGCCATCTCCATTAGGGGAGAACCATGGATCGATCATAATGGACGGTGCCATTACTTCGAACGACATGGAACTTTTGCATCCCTTTTCATCTTGGACGTAGGCGATGTGTTTGCTGAACTTTAGATTGTCGAAGAGGCTGGATTCTGAACGTGTGTCATCCATGTCCACCCAATATGTGAAGGCGCCCGTGCCTTTGCCTGGAACGGTAATGATGTTGCGTTCCCGGATGCCAGTGGAGTCTATGGCTGAAATCTCTGGTAATGAGGTGATGGCCAATGTGTAACTCTCTTCCGCTTTACATGTGCCTCGCGTCATCTCCAAATCATATGTTGTGGTTTGGATAGGCTGGTCATGGAGTGTCTCTTCGGAAGATTTCGTTTCACCCAAAGCGCTCCATGTGTATTGGCTGGCTTGGTAGGAGGATGCGTCTAATTTTACTTTGGAACCTTCGCAGATCGATTCCGGTCCGGTGATTTGACCACTCAAAGGCTCATCCACCTTCACAGTTACCGTGTATTCCTTCTGGTCTTTACAGAACTCGTTGTATGCCACCACCTTGTAAGCATATACGGATTGGTGGTCTGTGCCATTGTTGTAAATTGGCTTGGCCGTAATGGATTCGCTCTCTCTTCCGCTTGTGATGGTAGGGTCCTCTTTCCATGAAATGGTGGTTCCCTCTGGCGCGACATCCGAAACGCTTAATACGGTCTCCTCTCCCTCGCAGATGGTTGGCGTCTCCGGTAATTTGACGCTGATGGCAGGAATTACGTTGACATGGATGGTCGTGTCTTCCTGTTGTTCCCTGTATTTGAATATGATTTTATAGGTGGCGGATGATTCTCCCATGATCAGAAGCTGCAATTTGCCGTTCTTTAGCGTAAGCTTATCTTCCGTGTATTTTGTTGTGGAACCATCCATTTCCCGTTCCACATACAATTCATGCTTCACGCCCTTCGCCTCTTGACGGAATGCGCCAGTGCCCGTTGTGTCTATCTCCATGACGGAAGTGCTGTTCTCACACATGGTTGCGGTTAGCTCCACCTTTAAATGAAGCAATGCGTCCACCCATACTGTAGCTGAGGTTTGGGCGGAACAATAGGCTGGGTCGGACAACTCGATGGTGTAGGTGTGGTCCGTATCGATCGCTGGGATGGTGTAGCTTGTGGCGGAGGATTCTTGGAGGATTTCTCCCTTCTCTACCCATGCGATCTTTTCTACCGACGATGGTATTACCCCTTGGAGGGTGATGGTGTAATCTTGACTGCGAGGAGCGATCATCTCCGCCTCGAAATCATTGACTTGAATGTATGGTAGAACATCCAATTTCTTGGAATCGCCCTTTCTCGTACAACCTCCATTGGTGACAACATAGGCATACTGGCCTTCGTCATTTTTCTCGGTAACTTTTGCTTGTGTATAGGTCGCTTCATTGCCTCCTGTTAGGATGCTTCCGTTCAAGTACCACTGGATTCGAGGTGTGTATCCGCTACCGGCGGTCACTGTAATCTTATCGGTGAAGCTTTCATATTCGCATAGAGAAATTTCCTCTGGAGAAGGTGTTACAGAGAATGGTTGGTTGTGTACCAAAATTTGCGCCGATGTGTTACATTGATTGATGTAACGAACCTCGTATACCAAGTCCGACGCTTTGTCTGAAGCCTCAATCTTTAGGGAGGCTCCCTCTCCGATCTTTTTGTTGTCCAAATACCATGCGTAGTCGCCCTCGCTCTTTTCGTAGTCGACGCTTAATGTGACATCTCCACCACAAGTGTAGACTTCCCTCTCCACATCATCCTTGAATCCGTTGGTTGGTAGGGAAGTGTTGCCGTTTTCTATCTCCTCTGAAATAGTCATGGTTCCTACAACAGGACCGTCACCTACTGTGACATAGAATGAGTCCGAGGTCATTTCGCAGGTATTGGCGATTGCCTTCACAACGAAACCGTATCGGGTACCGACTTTGTTCGATGTCTCGAAACTGTAACTCTCTCCTTTGTGCGCTGAAGCGATGCCTGTGCCTGAAATTTCATAAGAGACGCTTGGCGCATATTCATCGGACTTGGCCTTTAAATCCACCTGTGTCAAAGGACATGCGGTGGTTGGACTGTCATAGAAGTAAGGTTGAGTCAAATGGTCGATTTGCACCTTGATTTCGGATGGCTCGCTATAGCAGGTGGCATTCTCCACTATGATGTTGTCGTCCTTAGTCGCGATGGAGTAGGATAACTCTACGGTATAATCGCCGGATGCATCCACGCTGCTCTCCACCTCTTTGGATGCGTCGTTTTTGTAGACTGGAGTTAGTTTGCCCACTTGGTCTGGATTCGACACGCTCCATCCTGCGGACAAATCCACCTCGCCGTCGCACTGTGCGGGGATCTCCTCCGGCGTGATTTGTGGTTTAGGATATACCGTTACCGTTACCTTCGTAGGGGCGCTCTCCGCTTTGGTGTCCGGATCGTATTGCGTTACGTAGTAGTCATATGTTGTTTGCTTATGTGCGGTTACCTTGGCCTCAGACACGGATGGATCGTAAGGATTGTCAGTGACAAACTTCGCGTCTGTGCTGGTGGTAGGATCTGTGGTTCCGTACCAACGTATTTCATACGTTTTAGGGTTGGATGGATCCATTTGATCGGCCGTAGCTTCCAATTTAGGGAAGGCGTCACCCTCACAAACGAACGCGTCTTTCGCAAGCGGTGGAAGCGCATCGCTGATTCGGATGGTCAAAAGCACAGGTGTGCTAGGACATGCCAATGGATTGCTCTTGTCGATGCGGGTGACATAACAGTAGAGTGTGGCTGTTCCTCCCGCCAATGTGTTGACGTCGTAGTTGGGTTGAGGGGCTTTCACCTCCCAATCCTCTGGGTTGGTGCTAGGCAATGAACTGCTCTCTGAAATGGTTGAATATTTGTATGTATAACCCTCCTCTTCCGTCCAATAGGATGTCTTTTCGGTCAATGCGGGGAAGTTGTTGCTTGCGTCCGCATCAGACTTGATGTATTGGATAGTGGCCGAACTAGGAGCGGATGATTCGTAGACATTCACGAAGATGTTTGCCTTCTCAGAACTTTCACAGGTGGTAATACCATCTGGTAAAGTGTAGGTGGCGGTCACACCGTAAGTGTGCTTGCCAGCCTCCTCTGTGGATGGTGTCGGTGCGGTGGTGACGCCTGTTGTAGCATCCTCCTCGTACCACAAGTAACCATTAGCCTTGATGTAATCGGAGGTGCTTGCCGCCGCGCTTGCCGTTAATTGGCTTGGTGTGTCGCCCACACAATAATTGATTTCGTCCTCGTCCAATTCAGGTACACCATATACTTCCACAACAATGGTGGCCGGATCACTCTCATTGTTTCCTAAATGAGGGTTGAAGGCGGTGTGCGGTTGGTTAGGAGTCTTGAACTTTGTGTCCTTTTGGGTGACATAGTAGGTCTGTTTTCCTGCTGCCGTCGTGTTGACTGCGGTTGGGGTAGAGGAACCTTTGTTTTCGTTGTCTTCGTACCAAACCAATTCATAATCGGAAGCGTCTCTGCCATCCGCGGGATTGATCTCCGCCAATGTCGCTAAATCAACAGTTGAATTGACACAAACCACGGTGTCTCGTGTCTTAGGGGATGGCATGGAGGTGATGACGACGGTTACCTTGGCGGTGTCGCTCTCACATCCCTCTTCTGAAACTTGGGTGACCCAATATTCGAAAGTGCCTGCCGCTGACAAGGGCAATTCGGGCGCTTTGTCGCTTGCGCTTCCTGGATATTTATTGTACCAGTTGAGGCTGTTTTTGCCTGTTGCTGTCGCTGCCCCCGTGAAATCGGCGTTGCCGGAACCGATGGCCAAGTTTAAATCCTTGGTCTTGGGTTTGTCTGGAATCGCGTTGTATGCGATGGTGACGCTCGCTTCTGGGCTTTCGCAATATCCCTTCGCAATGGCTGTCACCTTTAATTCTCCTACTTCGGTCTCTCCTTTAAAGGTGGTCTCTCCGCTTGCGAGGGTGAATTCCGCACCGTCCAATGTGGCGGTTATCGTCGCGGTGGATGGCGTGACATTAGTCGTCAGCATAGATTCCCCGCAGAGGGTGTCGAGCAATAACTCTACCTCGGCGGTAGGGTTCACGTCCATGGTGTATTTGCGCTTGCCTTTGCAACCATCAGCGGAATAGCCGATGAAGTAGATGCTGGTTTTCTCCGATAATTCGAACGTGTAATCTTTGTCCGCCTCCTCTTTGGAGAGTTCGGTGAGGTCATTCTCTTTGTCGTCTTGCCATTTCCAAGAGACTATTTCGTCATTCTCGACACCCTTTAGGGTTACTTCCGCTCCCTTACAATCTGAGCCTGTGAAATCGTTACCCATGTCGATGTCTCCCGCACGGGTGATGATGAATGGATCTGAAATGGAGTAGTCGCTACAATCGTCGCCTGTGATCACGGCGTTCGGATTCTCCCAGAATGCGTCCAAGGCTGAGGAGGAACCTACTATCACACGGATTTGGATTTCCTCCGCTTTCGCGAACTCTTTGGTCTCCACACTATAGGAAGCCTTGTCGATATTGGCTAGGTTGCTCCATGTCTTTCCTCCATCCACACTAGCTTGGTAGAGGAATCTGGCGATGCCTCCGAAGTAGTCCTCCAACAATTTGCTGGTAGGCGCCTGTACGGTGATGGTGGCATCTGAACAGATGGTGGTGTCCTGCGTGAAGTTCTCCAAGTCTGAATAGATGTTGATGGATGGAGGTGCGCAGGTCATGAACTTGATGTCGTCGATGATCAAGTCGTTTCCTTTCTCCCAGTATTGCCCATCGTTGCATCTGCTGCCGCAATCCGCTACCACTTGCATAACGACGGAGGTGGCATCTTTTACAATGATATCCTCAATCTTCATTTGAATCCATCCACCATTGGCGCTGGCCAATACATTCTCTTGTTTGCCGTATACAGTGGATAAGTCTGTACTCATGATGTAGATGGAGACGTATGGATCCTGTCCGCCACTCATGTTGGCGATGTAGGTCTCGAATGTCAACTCCTTGTTGGCGCACAAACCGTCGATTTGTGATTGGAAAATTGGACCTGAATAGCCCGAAGTGCCTGTTGCCGCTTGGTAATTCTTGTTCACGTTGATGAAAAGTGCCGCACCGTTGGCGTTGCCGTCAAGGGCGGAGGTGTGGTCGGCTACTACACCATTCATCCATTCGGCCATGGTGTATGGGTCATTGTCGTTGGTGTAATAACCCTTAGGTGTAGGTACGATTACGGCGTAGGTTCCATCGTTGATTTGGCCTCCTTTGATAGCACCTGACTTGGATCCTGTTGTTCCGCTCGCATCGTCATAGTCGTGCATTGGAATGTTGAAGGAGGTGTTGGTGCGGTAACTGAAATCAACTTTTGACTCATCTCCATCTTTGTTTACGTAGGTGTAGGCATCCTTGAAGTGTCCGAAATCTTCGAAGAATACTGTTTTTCTGGAAGCGGGTTTATTGTTTACTTCGCAGCAAACGACAGGTTCCACGTCGAATGGCTCGGTCATGATGCCATCCATGGTACAGCGTACAGATCCCTTCTTCATGATCTCCTGCATCACACTCTTTCCTGTTCCGATGACGCTCCAACCGCTACCGTCGTTCCATTCCCACTTGTAGGAGGATGCGTTATACTCTTTGTTAAGGGAGAAGAGCGCTTGCTCTCCTTGACATACTTTGGATCCTTGGGAGGATTTGATGACTGGGTTAAGACATCCTTGGATTTTCAAACCGGAGAAGATGATATAGTCATATTCATTGAAATTATATCCTGTTTGGATGATGAATGTGACGCTGCTCTCTGACGCTCCGAGCTTGTATTCGTAGTCGATGGCGACCTCCCCTTTGTCGTAGGGTACTGCGAGATTTTTCATGTCGCCGGCGGTACCTACCTGGAGGTTGGGACTGTTTTCGTTCTTCCAATTATAAGTTTTTCCGCCATCGTAGGATACTCTATGGAACCCGTCGTCCTCATCCGCATAGACCACACTTACGCTTCCAGTCACCTTTACGGTGGTGCCCGGCTTGATGTTGGTGACGGTGAAGGTGAGCAGTTGTGCTAGTTTGTCACATTTTAGTGAGGTCACCATCACGGGCTGGTCCATCATCGGGAATGTCTTGACTAAGCGGGGAAGGGAATCTGTCACCGCATAGACAAAGCGGGTGGAATCGGGGTGGAACGCATGGGCGGAATCCGCCAATGTGGCTGATGTGCCTAAAAAGTTACCCATCGGGCCATCCAATTCGACGTTGCTTATGGAATAGTAATAATCTCCGTCATGTCCCATAGAGGGTTTGAAAGAGGTTGAACCCGCTAAATTGGGACAGTCTTGGGCGAAAGTGTTCACACAAGCGCAACATGCCAAAAGAGTCGTGATCACATGACTGATTAGCCTTCTATTTATGCTTTTATAGTTCATAAACTTTGTATTAATCAATATACAACAAGATATATTTAACAATCGTAATATGTGCGTGTCTGTTTTCTAAAATTCTCGCTAAAGGTATATTTAAAATATGATAGAAACAAATTTTGTCTCCTATTCTATTGGGTTTGAAAGACATTTATGACTTTGAAAACAAATATTTTAAGAATCTCCAAACATGTGCATTAAATAGGCATAGGTAGATGCTAATTTTGTCCTCGTAAGCAAACGATAAAAATGCTTAAAATTGATATGTAAAATCATAT
>JAKSKY010000120.1 GCA_024401515.1 Paludibacteraceae bacterium
ATTTGCACTGCAAAACCGAAAGGGGTTTGGTGAGATGGGTGAGTGGCTGAAACCACCAGTTTGCTAAACTGACGTACGGGTAACCGTACCGGGGGTTCGAATCCCCCTCTCACCGCTTTCTTATTTAATGTTAGTTCGTAAAGCGGGCTAACTTTTTTTTTATCCAGAAGTGTCATGAAAAAGAAATCCACTAAAAAGAAAGGCTTAAAGCCTATTTTGCTGATTGGCATGCTTGTCATAGCCTTATTATTGGGCGGTGTGGCTCTTGGCCTCTATGTGGCTTTTTCTCCCAATGTGGCTTACGAAGGTGAGAATACCAAATATTTGATGATTCCTGACCGTGATTACAATGCTGTCTTGGATTCATTGGAGGCGAAGAAAGTAATTCCCGATATGTGGAAGTTTCGTTTGATGGCCAAAGTTTGTGAATATCCGGACCATGTGGTGCCCGGTCGATATGAGTTGAAGCGAGGAGAGAATTCATTGACGTTGGTGCGTCGCTTGAAATTCGCCAGACAAACACCTGTCCGTTTGTCCTTCAATAATGTCCGTACCAAGAAGGATTTGGCGGAACGTGTATCCAAGAAACTTATGATGACTTCGGATGAACTCTACTCCGCACTATCGAATCCTGAAATTTATAACAAGTACGGAACTGACAATGCCAATATCGTCTCTTTGTTTATTCCAAACACCTATGAAGTCTATTGGAATATCACACCTGAGGACCTTATTGACCGAATGAAAAAGGAGTATGATAAGTTTTGGACCGAAGCGCGCCAAGCAAAATTGGCGGAGGTGGGTTTGACTCAACAGGAGGTTAGTACTTTGGCCTCCATCGTGGAGGAGGAGACCCTTAAAAAGGATGAGAAACCTCGTGTGGCCGGACTCTATTTGAACCGAGTGCATCAAGGCATTCCTTTGCAGGCCGATCCGACGGTGAAGTTCGCTTTGCAGGATTTCTCTTTGAAAAGAATCTACAAGGGCCATTTGGAGTGCGACTCACCCTATAATACCTATAAGTATGCGGGACTTCCTCCAGGGCCGATCCGTGTTCCTTCCATCGAGTCCATCGATGCGGTGTTGAACTTTGAGAACCACAAATATATTTACATGTGTGCCAAGGAGGATTTCTCCGGCTACCATAATTTTGCGGTCTCTTACGATGATCACCAAGAGAATGCGAATAAATATCGCAAGGCTTTGAATAGTCGAGGCATTAAATAGTAGATAAAGATATATTGTGGCGTGGCTGATGGTACGAGAAGTGCTGTCAGCCACGCTTTTTTTTGTGAGAATCTGCCCCTGTGAAACAAAATCACAAGTGTTTGAAACTTTTTTTATACTCTAAGTGTTTGCAATTCTCTAAAATTGCACCATGGAAAGAGTAGATCAAAGGGGTATTGATCATACTGTTGTCCAACAAAATGAGAAGCGGATAATTTTATCTAAATCTCAAAGGGAGTACGTTCAATATATAAAGAAAAACTAATACACTTATATCATGAGAACACTTTACAAATCAATGATTGCGTCGGCAATCGGCGCGCTTTTCTCATTGACGGCTGTCGCTCAGAATCTTCCTGGGCAAAGAAGTACCATCAATGTGAATGGAAAAAATCGTACCATCGATGTCTATGCGCCAAATGGATTGGGGGAGAATAGACCGATGTTGATTTCAGCCCACGGTATGGGACAGGATATTAATTATCAGAAATCCATGTCTCGTTGGGACCTAATTGCGGATACCGCAAAATTCCTTGTTGTTTATCCTGCTTCAGATGGTTCCACTTGGAACTTGGATGGCAATGGTTCTGATATTGCCTTCATGAAGGCGATTATCAAGGAGATGAGCGCTAAGTATAAGATTGACTTGAACCGTGTCTATATGTCCGGTTTCTCCATGGGAGGTATGCTTACCTATGTAGTGGCTAATAATATGGCGGACCAAATCGCCGCTTGTGCCCCATTGTCTGGTTATCCTATTGGAGACAAGACAGCCAAACCTTCCCGTCCAATGCCAATTATCCATACCAATGGAGATAATGATAACGTTGTTCACTATGAGCCATGGAACGGAACTTTCAACGGTATGTACCAACAACAACAAGGCGCCTATGCACAGGCGGAGGCTTGGGCGAAGGCCAATGGTTGTGATGCTACTCCTGTAGAATCCGTTGTGGATGGTGTCGCTACCCGTTATTTATGGAAGAACGGTAAGTGCGGTGTCGAGGTTTGCTTGAACAAAGTGTACAGAAGAGGTCACGAACCTTCTAACCAAGGTTATCATTCCGCTCGTGAAATCTGGAAATTTGTCAGTCGTTTCTCTTTGAAATGTGGAGAGGTTGGTGCGAACAACAGTACGCCAGTTGAGCCTGAGGAGGTTGCTCCATACAATGGTAAACCTGCCTCTATTCCTGGTACGGTTGAGGCTGAGGAGTATGACTTCGGTGGCCAAGGTGTCTCTTACAATGATAAGGATACGGAAAACCGAGGCGCCGCTTTGCGTAACGACGGAGTCGATGTTTACAAAGGTGCGACAGGCTATGTCGTAGGTTACAACCAAGCTGATGAGTGGTTGAACTATACAGTGGATGTGAAGGAGACCTCTAAGTATAAGGTGGCTGTTTCCGCAGCGACCGATAATGCCAATGCCTCATTCCAATTGTTCATTGATGGCAAGGCTGTGACTGGTACCATTTCTGCACCTAATACAGGCAGCTTTACTAGTTTCTCCAATGTGGTGGCTCGTACCAGTGAGATTTCTGCTGGACAACACGTCCTTCAATTAAAGGTGGTGGGCGACTGGTTTGATATTGATAACATGACCTTCGAGAAATATGAGTCTAACGGCAATGAACCATACGATGATAATGGTTGTGTGGTTGGAAAACGTGATGAAACGGAGCTTGCTTCTGTATTCTCTTCCGTTAGGGTCAGCAACATTAACCCTACGGTTAAGCCTACAACCAACCACAACCCAATCATGACGCAACGTTATGGCGCTGACCCATGTGCGATGGTTTATGGTGACTCTGTTTATATCTATATGACACACGATATCTATGAACGGGATGACAAAGGAGCCATTGGAGAAAACAAATATGGAAAAATTACGGAGATTGTTTGTCTCTCATCCTCTGATCTTGTGAACTGGACCGACCACGGACCGATGAAGGTGGCAGGTAATGGTGGTATTTCAAAAGCTATCAACTCTTGGGCGCCAACCGCTTGTCATGCGAAGATCAACGGTAAGGATCGTTTCTTCCTCTATTTCGCAAATAACGCAAACGGTATCTATGTGGTGGCAGCCGACACTCCTTATGGACCATGGGAGGATGTGAAGAATGGTCAAGGCTTGATTACCCGTTCTACGCCAAACTGTGGCAATGTGACTTGGTTGTTCGACCCTGCTGTGCTTGTGGACGATGATGGTACGGGTTACCTCTACTTCGGTGGCGGTGTGCCTGAGGGACAAAACGCGGATCCCGGTACGGGACGTATCGCAAAGTTGGGCAAGGACTTTATTAGCATCGACGGAACGCCTACCACTTTGAATCCGCCATATCTTTTCGAGGATGCGGGTATCAACAAAATTGGTAAGAACTACGTTTACTCATATTGTACAAACTGGAATACGGATGGTAACACCATCGGTATTAAGAATGCGGTGATTTCCACCATGATTTCAACCAGCCCGATGACTGGATTCAAGTATGACCGTAAAGTATTCGATAATCCATCCAGATGGTTGGGTGACAATGGTAACAACCACCACGGATTCTTCAAGTTCAAGGATAAATGGTACATCTGCTACCATAGCCAATGGATCCAAAATCAAATCGGTGTGAAGGGTGGTTACCGTTGTTCACACGTCGATTATGCGGATGTGGATGAGTCTGCAGGTAGAATCAATGGTGTGACTGCCGGTACTACAAAGGGTGTTAGCCAAGTGGTGGCTTTGGATGCGACCAAGGAGATTCAAGCGGAGTGTTTCGCATGGCAAAGTGGTGTTGAGGTCAACTACATAGGACGTTCAACCAGTATGGCTGTAAGTGGTAAGGATGGTGCATGGATCGGTGTTTGTGGTGTCAAGGCCGAAGGTGTTAACAGATTCAAGGCTCGTGTTTCCGCTCCTTGTGGTGGTGCCATCAGAATCTCTACAGGTTCTGCTGGAGGTCCTGTGCTTGGATATTTGAATATCGAGGCCAATTCATCTTATGAAGAGTTTGATTGTAAATTGAGCTCGGATATTCCTGCCGCAACCGATTTGTTCTTCACATTCAGCGGTGAATTGAGCTTCGACTCATGGAATATGTACTACAAGGATCTTACAGAAAACGAGGTCATCGAAGCTTCAAACGCATCGCTTGCAGTTGAGCCAAACCCTGCCAAGGATGTGATTACTGTAAGTGGATTGAATAGCGGTGATATCGTCACCATCAAGTCTATGACCGGTGTCGTTGTCAAGGCGTTTGCCGCTGAAGCTGAAACTGTAGAGGTGATGGTTTCAGACCTTGCGTCAGGCCTTTACATTGTCTCTGATGGTTCAAAGGCAGTTAAATTAATCAAGGAATAAAGTTGATCTAGCATTGTCTCACGGTTGTGGGACGATTATAACATTACACCGTCGTTGGGTAGAACCAGCGACGGTGTAATGTTTTTATAGGGGTAACAAAATGGTGGCGTATGGATCTTGAGGGGTGTTATTGGTTTTTTAAGATTTTACATGTTCGCTTCGCCCCTTGGGTGGATTGTACCTCAATGATTATTTCCCCCTTGTTGATGTGCTCTGAAATTTTCTCTTCTACTAATTGTTCCCCTTGGAGGTTGTAATAGCGGGTCTGAGTCTTGACCTCCTCTTGGTTATCTATTTTCTCTGTGTCGGTACTACCAGATACCATTACCGTTCCGATTTTATTAGCGCCAAAGCTTTTGTCGTATTGGACGGAAGGATTGCCGAACTGGATGCAATGGTAATTGTCGTCGCTCTCCATTTCTCCATATTCGGAGAGACGGATGAATAACTCGTATTCTCCTTCGCCTATGTTGTTAGGGAGTGCTAGGACGAATGGCACCTCCTCGGTGTTTTGTGATAGCCATAGTTGCGGGTTGATTGTTTGGGAAGGTATTAGCTCTAGGACCGTATCCTCGTTGCGGAGAACAAAGGTCACGGTGGATGGTTTCGTGAGATTGCCGAAGCCTACATTCTCTATCTTCAACGTGCCCTTTACGCTGTTGCCGTCGCACTCCACCGTCGATTCACGAAGAACAAATCGATAGCCTAAGTGATTCTCCACATAGGTGTAGCCATCCTTGCCGTTGTACTCCGCATCCTCGCCATCGTAGACCATCTCTTTCCACCCTAAAATGGAGGGTTGGTGCCACTCGTAGTTGAGGTAGGAGGTGTGTGTACGGAACCCCTCCTCGGAAAGATAGGCTGGGGTGTTGATGGGGTGGTCGCCATTGTAGTTGGCCACCAATTCTCCTCCGTAAGGGGTATGGCTGCTGTATTGTTCCAACCACTTCACCATCATTTCTCGGGTCATCTGGTGTCCTGATGAACCCATGCCTACGGTGCCCAAATCACTGCTGGATCCCAGATATCCATCGTTATACATTCCTACCCGGTAAAGGGTGTCGCCCTTGGCTTGTGCGGCTTGTAAAAAGGCTTCTGAATCGATATCGAAGCCTGAGTAGTTGTTCCCTACATTCACGCCTAACCAAGTGGCCACGATATCAGGTCTGCGGACACCGATTTTTATTTCAGGTGGGGTACATTCCAATAGGGTTTGCAATGCCTCCGCAATGTGTTCGTTCGTGCCGGTATGGCTGGAATGCATCTCTCCCCAGCTACCATACATGCCTAATTCCACATATTGGATCACGTCGGTGTTACGTCTGTAGATCGCTCCTATTTGTTTGAGATGGCCTAATATGATCGATTGGTCGGGGTCGCAATTTTTAAATCCATTGTAATTGAGGTCGTAAGCGAAGCGGACAATGGCGCTTTTGCCCCTCTGCCTTACAGCGTCGAGGGTCGCCTCAAAGGCATCCAGGGCATCTTGGGTGAGTGGTTGTGAAACACCGAAGGTGGTGTCTCCTCGTTCCTTGTCTATCTTGATGGGGGCGTTGCTTGAAAATTCGGAGATGTCCATCCGAAGGTGCGAGATATTGCCCCAAGTGCTGGCCGTTTTATTACCAGATTGCGTTAAATGAATTCCTTGTGGACGATAGAATCCGATGCCTGGGTTCTCTACGGGTTCTAGCCCGTCTGAGTAGACCAAATCTTGCCTTGCCGCCCAGATGTGGCTGGCGCAAAGGGAAAGTATGATGAGTAGTGCCTTTCGATTCATGCGGTTGTTTTTTTTGATAAACTAAGATAGTGTATTTTTTTGTAATTTTGTTTTAAGATTAAACTGGTTAAAAAGTCTGGTTATGAAGAAGGTAGTCGATTTCTTGCGTCAATTGCAACAAAATAATTATTCCGAATGGTTCCATGCCCATAAGGGGGAGTATGAGGAGGTGAAGAGGTATTTCAATGATTTTGCCTTGGAATTGATTGCGGGCGCTGGCGAATTTGATGAGAGTGTGCGTGGTTTAGAGTTGAAGGATTGTACCTATCGTATCAACCGTGACATTCGTTTCTCCGCGGATAAATCACCTTACAAGACGCATATGGGCGTATTTATTGCCCCTGGTGGAAAGAAATCGGGCAAGGCTGGTTACTACTTCCATCTTTCTGTAGGAGGGGATGGCTATCCAGACGCTTGTATGGTCGCGGTAGGCCACTATTGCTACGACAAAAGGGTGGTTGAGATTGTCCGTGAGGATTTGGTTGATGAACCTGAGAGGTTTGAATCGTTTGTCCAAACAGGTGTCCAAGATGGTTTCGTGTTGGATTATGAGGGGGCTTTGAAGAAGGTGCCGAAAGAGTTTGTCGAATGTGAACATCCAGACTACATTCGTTTGAA
This sequence comes from Paludibacteraceae bacterium, assembly GCA_024401515.1. GTDB lineage: Bacteria > Bacteroidota > Bacteroidia > Bacteroidales > Paludibacteraceae > UBA1181. The sequence goes on from JAKSKY010000120.1 coordinate 6,975, forward strand.
AACCTACTGTTTAATGAGACCT
>JAKSKY010000121.1 GCA_024401515.1 Paludibacteraceae bacterium
CGTGGTTCCCATAGGGGAGCGTCTCCTGTTGGGAATGGTGTAGTGGTTTGGTGAGAATCAAACCGTGTTGGTACTCAGATTTTGTGCGGATTACTATCGTTTCGATTCCCGTGTCTCTTTCATGAGTTACGCCGATGATGTCCTTGAAGTACTCTTGGTAAAACCCCTTGGGTGCGGGGATGTAATCGATATCGGCCAGCGTTTCGACCTTCCCTTTTATCCTGTCGATGGGAATGTTATACGCATGATGGGGTTCTCTGTTAGACTCTCCGAACACGAACCATCTTCCGTTATATTCTTTGAGGAATTGAGGATGGAAGATTATCTCGTAAGACGGATGTCCAAACCCTTGATAAGTGATGCCAAGAACTCTCTTTTCGGTTATTGCCTGGTGAAGAAGTGGCAGAAGCTCAATGTTGGTCAGGTTTTGTTCAAGGCTTGACCGTATGAAAGATCCGCCTTCCTTTCTCCTCCTATCTGTATCTAACAGTAGTTGGGTATTCTCGAAAAAGGAGGAGAACCAACTCGGTGGCAAGAGCCCTGCTGTGTCCTTACAGAAAGCGACGTAATCTTCGACGGACTTCTGGACGACTGCTTTCCTATCTTCTGATAGTGGATCATCTAATTCTCCGACATATTTCTTTGCAGCGCCTTTGCCTGATTTCCCGTTGTCAATGATACTGTTGGGACATACTTTTGTGATGGCGCGTATTACTTCAGGGAACGCCTTTTTCAGTTCTCCATAGCCGGCTTCTTTGGAGTATGACATCTTTTTGTAATAGTCCTTACTACGGCCATAGTAAATGATCAGAATGTCGCTCAATGAAACGAATTCCCGTTTCATCAATTCCATATATATGATATGTGCGAATTGTACTTTTAGTCCGCTGCCAACAAAAATATTCTCCATACTAGTTATTAGATTACCATTGGAAATTACAAATATAATATTTGTAACCGATTGTTGATGAAAAATGATTGTAAATGAGTCGTATGTGTTCTTATTCCTTCCTCTTGGTAGTCGTATTGACGTGTTTGGACGCAATTTAAAAGCGTGGCTTGTGACAATAAGAAAGAAAAATAGCGACAACAAATTAGTTCTATCACATATCTATTGGGGCAGAAGGTTCATATATGATGACAAACACCATATAATACTGCCTGATAACGGATGAAGGAGAATTGTGTGTTTGTATCTATAGGTCAACGATGTGAGAGATAGCAATAACGTATCTAAACGATGAGTCATAGCTGTATGTTGTATGCATAGGTATAAACCATGCGGTCGGTGTTGTAAGTGAAAAAACAGCAGAAACCCTCGTTTTATAATATGGATTTTCTGCTGTTTTTTGTTAGTAAGTTCTTACGAAGAACCTACTAAGTTTTTAAGTCCGTATCAATTTGTTTGATTTACCTTATTTCGCCAAAGCCTCGAACAATCGATCCAATGCCTTCTCTGCATCACCCTTCTCTTCGCTGAGCAATTGTACGAATTTGGAACCGATGATGGCTCCGTTCGCGTTGGCTTGGGCGCTCTCCAATGTCTGCTTGTTGCTGATACCGAAACCGATCATGGTAGGGTTCTTCAGCTTGAGCGAGTGGACATGGTTGAAATAGGCCTGCTTCTGCTCGTCGAATGACTTTTGCGCACCTGTGGTGGCTGCGGAAGATACCATATAGATGAATCCGTCCGTGTTGTCGTCGATGAAGCGGATACGTTCGTCGCTGGTCTCTGGTGTGATCAACATGATGATGCGGACATCGTACTTGTCTGCGATAGGCTTGAACTCCTCCATGTAATCCTTGAAAGGAAGGTCTGGAAGAATGACACCGTCAATACCTACCTCATTGCAGCTCTTGCAGAAGTTCTCGAATCCATATTGGATCACAGGGTTTAGGTAGCCCATGAGGATCAATGGAATGTTCACCTCCTTACGGATGTTCTTCAACTGACTGAAAAGCTTGCGGAGGCTCATGCCGTTTCGAAGAGCTGTGGTGGCCGCCTCCTGGATGATAGGGCCGTCCGCCATTGGATCGCTGAAAGGAATACCAATCTCAATCATATTGATACCTTTGCGTTCCATGGTCTTGATAACCTCAGCGGTGTTGTCCAACTTGGGAGCACCGGCGCAGAAATACAAACTCAACAACTTGGTTGGGTTTGATTGGAAAAGTTGATTGATTCTATTCATTGTTTCTTACTGTTTTAATATACTTTGCTAAAAGGCTCGCATCTTTCAATGCGGGCGAGATTTCGAACTTGGAGTTGAGGTCGATGCCGGCCATTCTTTCGTGGTGGAATTGGAGCATCTCTTCGAGATTGTCTATGCTCAACCCTCCGCTTAGAAGGAAAGGCGTGTCTCCCTTGTATGCTTGTAGGATATTCCAATCGAAGGCATTGCCGGAGCCACCTTTGCTAGGCGTTTTGGTGTCGAACACATAGTAGTCGCATACGCCTTCGTAAGCCTCGATGGATTGGATGTCTTCTCCCGTTAGGATGCCAAAAGCCTTGTTGATAAGGATGGGGCGAGTGGATCGTTCTCTTAATTCCTTGCAGAATTGTGGACTCTCATTGCCGTGTAGTTGCACGCCGTCGAACTGAAACTCCGCCACTTTCGCCAAGATATCCGTTATGGTATAATCGACAAATACGCCGATGCGTTTCACCTGTGTAGGCATGTAGGCGGGTAGGGCGGGAACGTGTCGTTTGGATTTCTCATAAAAGATGAAACCCATCCAATCGATGCCCAATCGCTCCACTTCGCGGATATTTTCAGGCTCTCGCATGCCGCATACTTTGACGATTCTATGACTCATATAATTAAGCCTCCACTTGTTGTATGAAATTCTTCAATGCCTCTCCAGGATCTTGCTCCTTCATGAAGTTCTCTCCGATAAGGAATCCTCTGAATCCAGCCTCTCTCAACTCCTTGACGGTTTGAGGTTTGCTGATGCCGCTTTCGCTGACCAAGGTGAACTCCTGTGGCAACAATTTCGCAATGTCGTAAGATTGTTGCACATCGGTGTGGAAGGTGCCCAAGTGACGGTTGTTCACACCAAGCATATCCACTTCTGGGGTGACATATTCCAACTCCTTCTCGTCGTGGATCTCCAACAATACCTCCAATCCAAGTTCGTGCGCCTTCCCTAAGAGGGTGCTGCACTCATTTTTCGAGAGGTCTGCGGCAATAAGCAACACGGCATCCGCACCGATCATTTTCGCTTCAAGCAATTGGTACTCGTCGATGATGAAATCCTTGCGTAGAATAGGGGTGTTGATCTTTCCTCGCACCTCCTTGATGAAATCCTGTTGCCCTCCGAAATAGTTGTAGTCGGTGAGGATAGAGATGGCGGATGCGCCGTTTGCGGCATATTTAGGCACCACATCGGTCACCTTCGCGTCTTCGTGGATCCATCCTTTGGAAGGCGACTTGCGCTTGAACTCGCTGATGATGCCAGATTTGCTATTGCGCAAGGAGTCGCGCATGGAGCGTTGCTTGAGTCCCTCTGCCTCAATCTTCTTCTCCACCAAGCGACGTAGGTTGTCTATGGAAAGAGCCTCTTTGGCTGCGGCCACTTCGATACGCTTGTTGGCGACAATCTCTTCTAATATATCCTTCATACGGCTGGGTATTAACTATTCAATTCAATGTATTTCTTCAAGACATTCAAAGCCTTGCCGCTCTCCAAAGATTCACGTGCAAGGGCCAAGCACTCTTGGAATGATTTCTCTTGCTCGATCACGTGGATGGCGAATGCCGCATTGATGAGCACCACATTCTTTTGAGCCTCGGTGGAACGATTCTCCAAGATAGCGTCGAAGATTGCCTTGGCCTCTTCTAGCGTAGCGCCTCCGTATAGTTCCTCGCTTCTCAAGATGTTCATGCCGAACTCTACTGGTTGGTAAATATGCTCCTCGTCGTTGTAGACCACCTTGAAATTGCCCGTAAGGGAGATCTCATCGTATCCATCCACGCTGGTCACGATACCGTAACGGATGCCCAAGCGTTGGTATACTTGGCGGTACAAGCGTTGTTGGTCAAGGTTGGCGGTACCCAATAATTGGTAATCAGGGTTGCAAGGATTCACCAATGGACCGAGCAAATTGAAACAGGTTGGGGTTCCCAATTGGCCCAATTGCTTACGTGCTGGTCCCACCCATTTCATGCCTCTTGCGAAGAGTTGGGCGTGTTGATGTACAAATCCGCATACCTCCAATGACTTCTTCAATTGGTCGTTGTCATTGGTGAATTTTACACCGTGAGCCTCCAATACGTTGCTGGCACCAGAGACACTGGATGCGGCATAGTTGCCGTGCTTAGCCACCTTGTAGCCCGCACCTGCCACGACGAAACAGGCGCAAGTGGAGATGTTGAAGGTGTTCTTTCCGTCACCACCTGTACCGACAATGTCGATGACTTTGAACGGCTTGAAATCGGTGTGGACACCCGTCTCCATCAATCCCTCACGGAAACCAAGGATCTCGTCCACTGTCACGCCACGCATTTGGATACCCATCAAGATGGCTGCGATTTGCTCGTTGGTGTATTTTTGCTCTGTGATCTCAATCAAGATCTCCTTCGCCTGCTCTTTGGAGAAGGTCTCTTGGTTGGTTAATCTTTTCAATATATTGTCCATATCTTATTTGTTTTATCGATGCTTCCCCTGCGTAGGGCTTGCGCCACTACGCTGCCTTGTCATAATTCTTAACTCTTAAATCTTAACTATCTCTCCACCCAATTCTTGATCATGGTCTTTCCGTCAGGAGTCAAGACTGATTCCGGGTGGAATTGAATGCCTCGGATATCCAAGTCCTTGTGGCGCAAAGCCATCACTTGTCCCTCATCGCTGGTGGCGGTGATTTCCAAGCAGGCTGGAATGCTCTCCGCATCCACCACCCATGAGTGGTAACGTCCTACAAGGATATCTTTGGACAAACCGTCGAAGATATAATCGTCTGCCACAATGTGGGCAGGGGTTTGAACGCCATGGAACACGTCACTTAAGTTGACTAGTGTGCCGCCGAATGATTCGCCGATGGCCTGCTCTCCCAAGCAGATGCCTAGGATAGGCTTCTTGCCTGCGTACTCCTTGATGACCTGCATCAAAAGTCCAGCCTCGGAAGGGATGCCAGGACCGGGACTGAGCATGATCTTGTCGAAAGGTTTCAAATCTTGCAATTCGAACTGGTCGTTGCGGTATACCGTCACCTCCACATCCAACTCTCTCAAGAGGTGGTAGAGGTTATAGGTGAAACTATCGTAATTATCTATTAAAACAACTCTCATATCTTATATTGTTGTCAAGTGTGATAATTCTTAATTCTTAACTCTTAATTCTTAATTCATCACATGTCTTCCGCCAATAGAATGGCTTTGCGAAGTGCACCCAATTTATTGTTCACCTCTTGCAACTCATACTCCTCGTCGCTCTTGGCAACGATGCCGCCTCCTGCTTGGAACCATAGTTCGTTGTTGCGGGAAACGAAGGTACGGATGGTAATGGCTTGGTTGAGAGAACCGTCGAATCCGATGAATCCGATGCAGCCTCCGTAGGCACCTCTGTTGTGAGGCTCATATTCGCTGATCAATTGCATGGCGCGTACCTTAGGTGCGCCACTTAATGTACCTGCAGGGAAGGTGTCGATGAAGGTCTTGATAGGATCGGCTCCCTCAACGAGGTCTCCGCTCACACGGCTCACCAAGTGGATCACGTGGCTGTAATATTGCAACTCCTTGTAGAAGTCCACCTTCACATTTTGACAGTTGCGGCTCAAGTCGTTTCTGGCGAGGTCCACCAACATCACGTGCTCCGCATTCTCCTTCGGATCGTTGCGTAGGTATTGTGCGTTCTTGGCATCTTGCTCCGCATTGCCTGTACGCTTGGTCGTTCCTGCGATAGGGTCGATGTAGGCTCTGAACTTAGGCTGTTCCATCGTTCCGATGTTCTCCACGCGGCAATGTGTCTCTGGGGAACTTCCGAAGATGCGGAAGCCACCGAAGTCGAAGTAGAACAAGTATGGGGATGGATTGATGCTACGAAGTGTGCGGTACAACTTGAAGTCGTCTCCCTCGTATTGTTGCACGAAACGACGGCTGAGTACGATCTGGAAAACATCGCCACGTTTACAGTGGGCGATACCCTTGCGGATATTGGCCTTGTGCGCCTCATCCGTCAATGGACTGGTCACTTCGCCTATAGGGTGGAAATCGTACAAAGAGATTCTTTGTTGGTTGAGCGCCTTCTCGATTTCGGAGATACGGCTCTCTTCTCCATCCGACAATAGCTCGAAGATGGTCAGGGTGTTCTTGAAGTGGTCGAATACGATGACGAACTTGTAGAGGATGTAGAGCATGTCCGGTGCGTCGTTTCTCGCCATGGTCTCGTCCTTCACATCGATGTTCTCGAAATACTTCACCGCATTGAAGGAGGTGTATCCGAAAAGGCCGCATTGGTTGGCACCTTCTCCCTTCACTTCGAAAGAATCGAGGAATAGGCGGATGATACCCTCTGATTTGTTGCTTTGATTGATGGTTTGTTCCACCTTGCTTCCGTCAGGGAAGGTGCATCTTCCGATACCATGCTCGATGGAGACTTGCGCCAAAGGCTCTATGCCGATGAAGGAGCGTCCGTTCTCACCACCGTGGTAGTCGGAACTCTCCATGAGGGCACTCTGGGTGTATAGGTCGCGAAGATGTAGGTAGGCGCTCACTGGCGTGCAGAGGTCGCCCAACATCTTGCGGTTCACTATGTTGTATTTGTATTTTGCCATAAT
>JAKSKY010000122.1 GCA_024401515.1 Paludibacteraceae bacterium
CAACTGGAACACAGGTGGTAACCCTTACGGATTCTCCAACGCGGAGATTGGATACATGACATCTTCCAACCCTATGGGTCCATTCAACTTCTCTGGTGTGGCTTACGCTAACCAAGGAGCATTCTTGTCAGGACAAAACGGTGGTAACAACCACCACTCTATGTTTAAGTTCAAAGGTAAATGGTATATGACCTATCACGCAAGATTGTTGCAAAACGCCATGAACATCTGCCCAGGAAAAAACTTGAACTACCGTTCTTCACACGTGGATTACGTGACAGTGAACGAGAGCACAGGTGTCATCACCAAGGGTAGAGGTTCCGAGAAGGGTGTTGAGCAAGTAGGTCACCTTGATCCATTTGAGAAGACCGAGGCTGAGACCATGGCTTGGATGGGTGGTATCGACACCAAATACGGAGGTTCTAACATGTTGGTAACCAAAATCGACAAGGGAGACTGGACCGGTGTAGCTGGTGCGGACTTCGGACAAGGCGCTACCGTATTCACAGCATGTGTATCATCAACTACCAAGGGTGCCATCAAGATCGTGAAGGGCAAACCAGACGGTGAGGTAGTAGGTTACTTGGAGGTTCCTAACACCAACGGACAATTGAAGGAGGTTACCACTACCCTTACAAAGGCTATCTCTGGTGTAACAGACTTGTTCTTCGTATACTCTGGTGGTTTCGACTTCGACTACTGGATGTTCAAGAAGGCTGACGTTACTTTGAACGTATCTGAGACTGACGTTGAGGCTCCTGCCACAATCGCCATGTCAATCAAGACTTCCGAGCAAGGCATCACCAAGGCAGACTACTACTTAGGCGACAAATTGATCGGCAGTTCAACCGCTTCTCCATTCGACTTCAAGTACGATGTCACTGAGGTAGGCCAATATGAGTTCCACGCTATCTTGACCAACAATGCAGGCAAGACATTCGAAACTCCAACTGCTACCGTAAAGGCTCGTTTGGCGCAAGGTCCTTACGAGGGCGTAGCACAAAAAATTCCAGGACGTGTTGAGGCAGAGCGTTATGACGTCGGAGGCGCAGGATACGCATACGAGGATGCAAGTGTAGAGAATGAGGGAGACGCTAAGTTCCGTACAGACGAAGGTGTTGACGTGGTAATCAACGACGGAGATGGATTAGCACTAGGATATACCGCCGTAGGTGACTGGACAGAGTACACCGTTGACGTGGAGTTCGACGACGAATACACTTGGGCAGCAAGAATCGCTTCAGGTTCAACTACCTCAGCGTTCAGCATCCAAATAGATGACAAAGACATCGCAGGCGGAAAGATTTCTGTACCTCAAACAGGAGAAAACACTTGGGATGTTTACCAAATCATCGAAGGAGAGACTTCTAAACTTTCCGCAGGAAAGCACGTAATGAAGATCACCATCGAAGGTGCATATGTCAACATCGACTACATCAGTTTCAAGGCGAAGAACCACATCGACACAGGTATTGAAGGCGTGAAGGCAGAGCCTATCCAATTCACCATCTACAATATGCAAGGTGTTGAGATCGGAACTGTGACCGCTTCCGAGTTCGAGGTTTCTTCTACTCTCAAGAACAACGGATACGCAGCTGGCGCTTACATTGTAAAAGCAGCTGATAAAGATTCCAAGGTTGTTATTGTAAAGTAAGAGCATAAGGAGAAATAGACACCGCATTGGATTCGATGCGGTGTCATTTCCCCTCTTCTTCTCCATACCATAAAAACACAAAGCCATTCCTATCAGAAATAATTATATACGATTGTCAAAGAGAAGCATAAACGTTAGGAAGGCATTTTTAAAGTAAGCATCATATGAAAAGAAATATAGGATATACTCTTTGTGCGCTATTATTCTCGTTTGCGAGCGCACAATCCATTTATGCGGCGGACCCCATGCGCATTCCGGGCATTATCGAGGTGGAAGACTTCGATGAGGGCGAGGATGGTGTGGCTTACCACGACGAGGATGATGTCAACGAGGGAGGCGTATATCGCACCAATGTTGGCGTAGACATTGATACTTGCGCAGGCGGTGGTTACGTAATCGGATGGACACACAAAGGCGAATGGATGAGTTACACCGTCAACGTGGAAAAAGATGGCGCCTACACATTCTCCGCATTGGTGGCTTCCGGTTTGAATGGATCAGCATTTTCTCTCTCAATCGACGGAGAGGCCATTACATCTAAAGTTGAGGCACCTAACACAGGAGATTGGACCACCTACAAGGCGGTTTCAGCCAAGACTTCTGTTCTCAAAGCAGGAAAACACACGTTAAAACTCAGCATTGAGTCTGACTATGTTAATATTGACAAAATAATGTTCCGTCCAGCGGATGAAGCCGTGAAGACCACCTTCACCTCTCCTTCAGAGAGTTCTCCGATGAGAGCAGGCTCACCTTTTACGGTAGCTTGGGAGACCAACGAATTCAGTTCGGAACTTTACAACCTCTATTGGGTGAATGCCAACGGAGACACCACCCTAATCAAAGAGGATGTCACCAACACCGGCAGCTACACAGCCGTTATTCCAGAGCAAATGCTCAACGAATCTGGCCACTACACCTTGTCACAAAAGAAAACTTCGGGAGGATTCATCCCTGACAATTTCGACGGCAAAAGCCATACAGTAACCAACCCGCTCATCTGGGCGGACGTTCCGGATGTCTCATTCACCAGAGTCGACGACACCTACTATATGGCCAGCACCACCATGCACATGAACCCTGGTGTGCCTATCATGGCATCCAAGGACTTGGTACGCTGGAGAACCATCAATTACGCCCACCAAGCATTGGACAACGGTGCGAAATTGAACATGGACAATGGTCAAAACGCATACGGAAAAGGTTCTTGGGCAAGCTGCATCCGCTACAAGAATGGTACCTGGTATGTACTTACACCATCCTACACGACCAACAGGACCCACCTGTTCTGGACCAACGACATCATGAGCGGCAAGTGGGAATCCACCACCATGCCATTCTACCACGACCCATCCCTACTCTTGGATGACGATGGCAAGATGTACGTGATCTACGGATCAGGAAACATCAGCATCGTGGAGTTGAATCCTAACACCAAAGCACCGATAGGCAACCCTCGTCTGATGCTACAAAAACCCGCATCCGTCACCAACGCCGGCGGATACATCGTGGAGTGCGAGGGTACGCAAGTCATCAAAAAGGGAGGTTATTACTATGTGTTCCTCATCTCTTGGCCTAACGGCTCCTGCCGTTCAGTCATCTGCCACCGCAGCAAGTCTTTGAACGGCGGCTGGGAAGGAAGAGTTCTTTTGCAAGACAATGGTGTGGCGCAAGGCTGCATCGTAGACACCCCAGAGGGCAAGTGGTACGGTATCTTCTTCCGTGATAGCGGAGGCGTGGGACGTATCCCTTACATCGTGGATTGCTCTTGGAGCAACGATTGGCCCGTTTTGGGCAAGCCATCCGCCACATTCAATATGCCTGCAGCGCAAGAAGATGGTTACGGCATCGTCACCTCCGATGATTTCAATGACAACAAACTACCGTTGGAGTGGCAATGGAACCACAACCCTGACAGCAGGAACTGGCAACTCACCAATGGCGTGCTTCGCTTGAAGAATAGCCGCACCGACAAGGATGTGGTCAGCACCAAGAATACCCTTACCCAAAGATCGTTCGGACCTACCAGTACAGGTTGGACCAAGTTGAGCACCAAGGGTATGAAAGATGGTGACTACGCAGGTTTGGTTGCGCTTCAAGAGTACTACGGATTTGTTGGCGTGAGATATGAGAACGGCAACAAGACGGTTGTCATGTCCAACAAGGGAACCATCATCGAGAGTGCCGCTTTGAACCAAGAGGATGTCTATTTGAGAATCGATATGAATGTCCAAAACCAAGCGGACAAGGCAACCTTCTACTACAGTACCGATGGAAGCAACTGGAGAAAGATCGGTAACGAGGTGAAGATGAGATATGAGTTGTCGCACTTCATGGGCTATCGCTACGGACTATTCTCTTTCGGAACCAAAAGCACCGATGGATACGCTGATTTTGACTTCTTCAAGATTGGTAAAAACGTCAATTCTCCTATTTACTTAGAGAAGGGAGCGAAGAAGACCGAAACCATTCTCTTGGCAGAGAGTATCAACGTGACCATCATAGAGAAATCGACCGTAGGATTGGAGGATTTATCAGACGGAAAGGTGATAGTAGGACCAAACCCTGCGTCACAATATGTCAAAGTGACTGGCGCCGAAGAGTTGATCAGTTTGGAATTGTTCGACATGAACGGTACACTGGTAAATGTATCCAACAGCGATGAAATGGACTTGCCGGTACAATCAGGCAACTATCTTCTCCGCATCCGTACCACTAAGGGCACCGTGACCGAGAAGATCATCGTCAAATAAGATTTTTCATATTAGTTCAGTACAATAAAACCCCACTACCTGTTTTTAGAGCGTGTCATTCCTTTCTGGGATGGCACGTTTTTTTTTACAAACCATCATTATCCATAATGCTTTGTGTGTTTTGTTAGATCGTCAAACCTACAAAAAAACTTATATCTATCTTATTTTCAACACAATAAAACCTTAAATAGGAATAATCCATCAACTGTGAAAAATAAAGCATAATCGGATTTTGCTACTATATGATTAGATATTACCGAAGAATAAACCGCTTCGTAGATACCTTTGCGATGTGGATTTCTAGAGAGAAAAACAACATTATTACAATTCAATTTTAGTTTTTATTCAATTTAAAATTATTACCATGAAACGAGTTTTATTACTTGCATTGAGTTTTGTTAGTTTGAGTGCGTTCGCCCAATGGGGAGATTGGGGCGGCGGAGGTTTCGGCGGCTGGGGAGGCGGAGGCTTCGGCGGTGGAGGTGGTAACATCTTCGGCGGCGAAGGAAGCGGCAACTCCGGTAACATCGGAGACTATCAATCTAAGAAGGACATCGACTACGTGGGAGACAACCACATTGGACATAAGATGGACGTCTATTTCCCTAAGGGAGAGGGTAAACACAATGTAGTGATTCATATTTACGGCAGCGCATGGGGAAGCAACAACTCCAAAGGATCTGCCGACTTGGGAACGGTAGGTGTCGCTGCGCTTCAAGCAGGTTACATTCTCGTAACACCTAACCACCGTACCTATAACGATGCGCAATATCCTGCGCAAATCAACGATATCAAGGCCGTTGTACGTTATTTGAGAGGTAATGCGGAGGAGTTGGGTATCGATACCTCCTTCATCGCCATCTCAGGATTCTCTTCAGGAGGTCACTTGGCATCTTTGATGGGTACTACCCGTAACGTCAAGGGTAGCTATACCGTTGGTTCAGCCACAATGGACATCGAGGGTAACCTTGGTAAATACACCAACGAGAGCAGCTGGGTAGACGCAGTTTGCGACTGGTCAGGTCCTGTGGATTGTCGTGACAAGTATTGCGGTAATCCTATTCAAATGGCGCCAGAGAATGACATGGTAGGCGGTTGCAATGATCAACAATGTCCTGACAAGCACGCCTTGTTGGCTGCCAACACCTTCATCGACGAAACCGATGCGCCAACCATGGTTTGCCACGGTTCCACCGATAACATCGTTCCTCAATGCGAAGGCGAGAAATTCTACAACAACTTGAAAAACTCAGGTGTTGAGTGCGAATGGCACCCTCACGGAGGTGGTCACGGTGTGGCAGGTGAATTCACCGACGAGATGATCGATTTCTTCAAACGAATCAGAGAGAAGAAGGCTGCGAGCCAACCTATCATCGACCCTACTATCGTGGAGGCAGTAGAGGCTATCACTCAGAGCATTTGTGTCGATCAAGAGACACTTTACCTCTGCAACAGCGACGCAGAGCCATGTGCATACACCCTTTCCGACGTATCCGGAAAGATTTTGATGCAAGGTCAATTGAGCGCTGAGGGCGTTAACATTTCATCTTTGCCAATGGGCATATACTTTGTAAGAACAGATAACGGTAATACTTTCAAGTTCATCAAATAAGGGTTTTCTAATATTATTTGCTTATAGTGGTGAGCAGAGGCGCGATGGATGTCGCGCCTCTGTTGTTTTATTTTAAGAAGTTACGTAAATATTTAAATAGTATTAACTTAGAAAAACAAACAAACCTTAAGAGAATGATTATCTTTGCGGTTATAATGTGAAAAAAGAAATTATGGCAAAGAACAGATTTATCATACCATCAATCATCCTTGTATTATTTTTGATCTCCACCGTATGTGCGATCAACAGCAAGAAGCATGGCGGAAAGATATACACCAGAGAGGGTTCCGCCTTAATCATCAACGAAGGGGTCAAAGAGATCTCGGAGTTTAATTTCAACTTTTCCCACAAAGAGGCCATCAAGAGCGTCGTATTGCCGGATTCAATGGAACGCATAGGATATCTGGCCTTTCAGGGATTCAGCGGCCTCACCTCCATTACCATACCAGAAGGGGTGACAAGCATTGACGAACAAGCGTTCTACGACTGTCATAATCTCTCTTCCGTACAACTCCCCTCTACCTTAAGATCCATTGGAGAGGGTGCTTTCTTCAGGTGTGAAAAGTTAAACTCCATTACAATTCCAGACTCCGTAATAAGCATAGATGCCTCCGCATTCTCATCCACCCAAATCAATCAACTAGTTGTGTACGACAACGGCCAAAAATGCGC
>JAKSKY010000123.1 GCA_024401515.1 Paludibacteraceae bacterium
AAAAAAAGAGGTGAACCGTTTGTGACGATCCACCTCTTTTTGAAATTGGGTCGGAATTTTATTCCGCTTTCTCCTGTTGGTATTCGATATCCAATGTCGCGCGTCTGTTCTTGGCGCGGCCCGCTTCTGTCTCGTTGGAATCGATAGGTGTGGTATCACCCTTTCCGGAAGTGGTGATTCTCTCCTTTTCAACACCCTTCTTGATGATGTAGCTCTTGACTTGATCGGCGCGCTCCTCGGAAAGAACTTGGTTCCTAGCGGAAGAACCAGTCGCGTCTGAGTGTCCGGTGATGATCAATTTAGCCTCTGGCTTCTCTTTCATCATCTTTACAGCCTTGTTCAAGATGGTGTAGGATGATTTGGAAATGAAGGATTTGCCGATAGGGAATTGTACATTACCGAGCGAAACCGTAACTGTTTTCGGAGCCTCCACTTCAACGGCAGGACATCCTCCGTTTGCGGATACGCCTGGTTCATTAGGACACTTGTCCATATAATCAGGAACTCCGTCAATGTCGCTGTCTATAGGACAACCGTACTCATCGACATAACCACGTGCCTCTACTGGTGTGTTTGGACATCTGTCGAGGTAATCAGCCACGCCGTCGCCGTCACTATCCATTGGACATCCGGTGGTGTCTACGCTAATGACAATTGCAAGTGATGTTTCGGGACATTTGTCGAGGTAATCACCCACGCCATCGTTGTCGCTGTCCATAGGACATCCTAGCGAATCGACGCTACCCACTAGGTCAAGTGGTGTGTTTGGACATCTGTCTAGGTAGTCAGGTACCCCATCGTTATCGCTATCTTTTGGACAACCGTTGGCATCGACATAACCACGTGCCTCTATTGGTGTGTTCGGACATTTGTCTAGTTTGTTAGGCACGCCATCGCCATCCTTGTCTCTGACTTTCTTCTCTTTGTCTCTGAATACAAAGGCGATTCCGGCCAACACTCTCATGTTGCGTGTGTTGGATGGGAAGACATTGTCGTCCACTTTGGCGTATCGCAAAGGAATGTTGTCAACCGCTAAGTTGAGGTTGAAAGCGCCTAAGTTAAAGTTGGTGCCCAATCCGAAGTTGTTCCACTCGCCATCAAACATGCCGTAAGTAGCGGTCAAAGAGACCCATCGGCTTGGTCGGTAGTTGGCGGATAGAAGGAATTGCTCCCAAGCTGTTTTTCTGTAAAAGAAAGTTTTGGAGAGTATACCTAATCCTAGTTTATTGTCAAAGAGGGAATACTCCGCACCGACGTTTAATTTGGCGCAAAGAGCGGTGGTGTAGGGTTTCGGATCTTTTTCCACTGTGAACACACGGTCGAACTCCTCTTTGTACTTCTCGAAGAAATCGTCGTTTTCGTTGATGTCGTAGGTGATGCCTGTGAATTCAAAGTCGTTCACCTTTTTGATTTGAGACAATTCCTTGCTCCAACGGATAAATCCGAGGTCTTGTACGCTGGCGGACAATTGGAGGTTGTCGAGTAGTTGGTAGCTAGCTCCTAAGTCGAAAGCGATACCTCCTCCTTTCGGTTTTAGGTAGCTTTTAACCTCCTCTTGCTTTTCTATTTTCGCATCTGTGATTCTGCCCTCTTCATCTGTCTCGAATGTGACTCCTGGCAAGGAGGCATATACGTTAGCGTCTCCCTCCAAATACCACCTCTCGTCTGAACCGACAAGATCCAATTGGTGTAGGTCTGTGTGGAGATTATCGTGGCCTACCAATATTTTGATGGCCCCTCCGACGTTGAGTTTGTCGTTGATTTTCTGTGAGTAACCCGCATTCAATTCTGTGAATAGGGTCGCACTGGCCGACAGATTTCTTACCTTAAAGTCGTAATCTTCACTGTCTGTCATTCCCACAAAAAACAACTGTGGAATTTGCTTCGGAACAATTGCCATCACCTCCGCGCGGTTGGAGAGTGAAACGGATAGGAAATTGTTATGCTTCATTCTGAATCCGAAATCGATCAAATCGATTTGGTAGGCGCCATAGACACGTTCCTTGAATTTTAATTTGTTGATGAAGTTTTCCATTCCGCCATCCGCATCCCTATCTAGGAACAAAACCGTTTGGGTCTGGCCATCTTTGGTGATGTTTTGGAAGATGTCGTCGAATGTGAATCGGCTGTTACCTCCCGCTATGCCAATGGTGGATAGTCCTGGCATGCCAACGTAGAATTTGCATTCAGGTTGGAAGGCTGGATTGACTTTGTGTTGTCTTGGATTGTAACTGTTGTAATAAAGCGTGTTGCTTAATTGCGCATGGGCGGAGCAAGCGAAGAACAAAGATGCCGCTATTCCACACCATTTGATGAATTTGTTGCGTTTCATGTTGTACTCCCTCCTTACTCTGTATAAACAATGCGTGCTTTCAAATATCCGCTAAGGAATATTTTGACGGCTGATTCTTGGGTGATATGGAAATAATCATCTCCCTCCATCTTCATGTTGTAGATGAATTCAATGTGTTCCACGTTTTGAAGCTCGTTTGTGTCCGCTCCGTCGAAGCGAAGGCTCACGTTGGATTCGGTCGCCTTGCCTAAAGCCTTCGTGCTTGGGTCTATTTCGCATTTGTTGACGGTAAAGGATCTTTTAAGAGATGGCATTTCGATAAGCGCTCCTCCGTTGGTTTGTCCCTCTTTTTCGGATGGGTTGCGTAGGAATCGCACCTCTACGTTCACACTGAAAGGTAATTCGTTGATTACCTTGAATTTTAGATTGGCCGCCTCCAAAGAGTCGATGATCTCTCCTGGGCCGAAGTAATCGTTGAGGTCGAGGTCCTTCAATGTGTCTTTGGCAACTACCTCGGTTCCTGTCATCACGTCGTTGGGCAAGGGAACTTTCTCCTCTGAATAGATGTATCGGATGTCATAAGTGGAATCTTTGGTGACGAACATACCAGATGATCCTCTGTGGAGGAATACATCTTTCATCGTCACTTCCACATTGGCGAGAGGGGCATCCACTGCGGTTTCGACTGATAAATTATTGGTGGGGAGATTCTCTAAATCGTATTCTTCCACGCAGGTGGAAAGGAAAACGCTCCCTAGAAGAAATAGTGGTATTCCTAGAATTTTTTTTGTGCTACACATCTTTCCCATTGATTGTAAAATGTTTGAAATTTTAACAAATATAAAACTATTTGTTGAAATTTCAAGTGATGATGATTTTTGTTTGAAAATGATTGGAAACAGGTAGTCTTGGTGTGGATTTCGTTAGAGGGGTGGTCCGTTGGACTATCTCATTATTTGTTTTGAGGTAATTTCTCCAATAGCGCCTCCATGGTCTCTCCCAATACGGGATGAACGAATTTTGGGGCGATCTCCGCCATGGGACGTAGTACGAAATCTCTTTGGGTGATGAGCGGATGCGGAATGGTTAATCGCTCACTTTCAATGACTTGGTTGTCGTAAAAGAGTAGGTCCACATCGATGATACGGTCTTCGTATCCCTCTTTGGTGTGGACTCTACCCATCTCACGTTCAATCGCTTGCGCGATTTCTAAACATTTCATAGGCTCGATTTGGGTCTCTACCAGGATAACGGCATTGAGGAACTTATTCTCGGATTCGTATCCCCATGGTTCCGTCTCGTAAAGAGAGGAGAGGGTGCGGATATCACCCAATATCGAACCGATGATGATGGTCGCATTGGTGATGTTTTTCTTCTTGTCTCCGATGTTGGTTCCTAGACCGATGTAGAGTTGAGCCATGATCTGCTTAGTTTGTTTTGAACTTGTATTTTACTTCGCTGAGGTCTTTGTTGGCCTTTACGATTTTTTCCTTCAAACCATTTTTGTAGGTGGCCAATTTCTCTGCCAACTTGTCGTCGCTGAGGGCCATCATCTCTACGGCAAGGATCGCGGCGTTTTGCGCACCGTTCACACCCATGGTGGCAACAGGGATGCCAGGAGGCATTTGAATGATGGACAACATAGCGTCCAAACCGTCCAACATACCATTGATAGGTACTCCAATGACGGGTAATGTGGTGCTAGCTGCAATGACACCAGGAAGAGCGGCTGCCATACCTGCGCCTGCGATGATGACTTTGATGCCTCTGTTTTTGGCGCCTTTGGCGAATTCCTCCACCTCATTAGGTGTTCTGTGTGCGGAAAGGGCATTCATTTCGAATGGCACCTCCATTTCATCTAAAAACTTGGCTGCTTTCTCCATAACCGGTAGGTCGGATGTGCTGCCCATGATAATACTAACAACTGCGTTCATATTGTATTATATATTTGATTCACAAATAATTATTCATCTCCTGTTTTCTCTTCGACCAAACGTAGTCCAATGATGCTGGAAGAGTAGGTCGGTTCACTTTTGTTGCGGCAAGAGACGCGGCAAAAGATGGCTGGACCTTCGAAGTAACCGCCTCGGACAACTCGTTCTTTGCCTTCAGTGGCTCCGGTAGGGTTGATGAGCTCCTCTTCGGTGTTGGTAGGGTATGGACCATACCAGTCGGAACACCATTCCCAAACGTTTCCGCTCATGTCGAATATCTCCAACTCATTCTCCTTACGTTTCCCGTTGGGACGAAGGGCTCCTGAATTCTCTTTATACCATGCGACTTGATTCACATCATTGCTGCCGCTATATTTGAAATTCTCGGAATAGGTTCCTCCTCTTGCGGCATATTCCCACTCCGCTTCGGTTGGGAGTCGGTAATTTTTACCTAGGAATTCGTTGAGACGTTTGATGAAGGTTTGGGCGTCATTCCATGTGATATTGGTCACTGGCGCGTCGTCGTTTTGGACTTCGCTAGGGTTTTTGCCCATCACCTCTTTCCACTGACGTTGGGTCACGCAATATTTGCAAATGGCGAAACTTCCCACGAATACAGGGTGAGCAGGCCTTTCTGGCTTGAAACATTCTGTCTCTTGCTCTTCGGTACAACCCATCATGAAGGTCCCTCCCTCCACAAAGACGGTTTTGAAATTGAGGATCGCCTTCTTTCTGGCGATTTGATCCGCGCGCCAAGCGTTCGCTTTTTGCTCTTGTGCGGCTTTAGCTGCCGCCTCTTTCTCCGCTTTGGTTGGTCCCGCGAAAACGTTAAGTGATAAGCCTAACGCACATAATAGTGTGATTGTCAGTCTCTTCATAATCATTATTCGTTTCCGGCCTCCTCTTTGATCAGGATACCGTTTTTGGTGAAGCTAAGCTCAAGCTCTTTCGGCTTATTGAGTTTGACTTGAAAGCCGTAGCCTTTCTTTTCAATCTTTTTGATGAATTGTTCTGGGTGTTTTGCCGCCATGTATTTATTCATGGCACTAGGCAATTGATTGAGGAAGTTTTCAGGCAAGGCCTTCTTCTTGGATTTGACACTTATCCAGTTGCCCTTTCTGTCGAATACAATCTCTGTCTTATCTTCCAAAACCACTTCGATGTCTCCATCCACGTCGGTATTGATGGCGGTGACTTCCGCACTGAATTGATTCTCGATGAATCTTTTTGCCAAAGAAGGAAGTCTCTGATCTTCTGGATTGTTGCTGATTACTTCGCCATCCTTGGTAAAGGATAATTCGATGTTATTGGGCTTATTGAAACTCAAACGGTAGATGAGATTATTCCTACCGTAAGCCTTCTTGGTGATTTTCTTGATGCTAGCCTCTGGATAATACTCTGTTAAGTGGGCGGCTATGCCTTCAGGAAGGGTGCCGATGAGGGAAGTTGGTACGCTGTTCTTCTTGAAGTTAACCTCTTCCCAATCTCCGGTCTCGTCGAATTCGATGATGGTGCCATTTTCCAAGACGGCGGTATAACCCATTTGTGTGATGGTGTCAACAATTTGTGTCACGGGAATTTGACTGAAATGGCTGGAGATGAACTCGTTGGCTTCACGGGGAAGTTTGGATTGGTCCACAGTGTTGCATCCAACCAAATAAGTGCAAGCGGCACCCAGGAATAGAACTTTTAAGAATGATCTCTTCATAAGCATAACCTTTAATTGTTGATTCTTCAAAGTTATACTTTTTTTTGTCGTGTCATTCAAATATGGGTTAAAAACTTTACATTTGTATAGTTAGACAATGAATAGTTAGACGTTAATCAGGAGTTGTATGTTTATAATCTTGGATGCGGGTTCCACCAAGACCGATGTGCGTCTTGTCAGGAACGATGGAACGGAATCATCAATGGCTATGGCGGGTATCAACCCCTTCTTTATGGAGGAGGAGATGATACAGGCGGAGTTGGCACGGGTAGTGGAAATGGCTGATCCTATGTCGGTGGGGCAGGTTTTTTATTATGGCGCAGGGTGCGTAGCTGCCTATGAGCCTCTTTTTGAACGGATTTTGGGAAGTATCTTCCCGTTGGCGAAAGTGGAGGCCCACAGTGATCTCTATGCTGCATGTCGGGCCACTTTGGGTGATTCGGAAGGAATCGCCTGCATCTTGGGAACTGGTTCCAACTCTTGCCACTACAAAGAGGGAAAGATTCAAAAGAATGTCTCGCCGCTTGGCTTTATCTTAGGAGACGAGGGAAGTGGCGCCGTTTTGGGAAAACTTTTGGTGGGTGATGTCTTGAAAGGATGTGCCCCTGCGGATATTACAGAGAAGTTTTGGCAGTGGACAGAGATGGACCAAAAAGGTTTCATCGAGGCGGTGTACCGTAAACCCTTCCCGAACCGTTTCTTGGCGACTTTTACCCGTTTCTTGGG
>JAKSKY010000124.1 GCA_024401515.1 Paludibacteraceae bacterium
AGGGAGTACCTACACACCTTGCCATGGAGAGGTAACAGTGTCTATGTCGTGGATAGTTTTATCGTAAAGGTGGAAAATATTAGCCTAAACAAAAATGAAACTTATATGAACGTCGGAGAGGAGGAACGAATCAGCGCCGCCATCTATCCGGACGACTCCAACTGCAAAAGCCTCAACTGGAGTTCCTCCAACAATGCGGTGGTAACCGTTTCAAGCCAAGGTGTCATTCATGCCGTAGCGCCAGGAAAGGCGACCATCTACGCCAAGGCGGACAACAAGACCGCCAGTTGCGACGTAATTGTCAGGGAAAGCAATAGTCGTTCCAAATCATACGGCAATTACAACACAGAATATTAATCGAGCCCCGTTATAAATTAGAAATCCCCAACCACACGCGTGATTGGGGATTTTCTTTTCGACCGTTATAAAGTTAGAGACAAAGAAAGGGTATCCTCATTTGAAGAGACCCTTTTCCTATAGAAAAAAGCTGGATTACTTAGCAAACAGCAACTCTCTGTATTTAGGCAATGGCCAACAATCATCGTCCACTACCAACTCCAACTCATCGATGTGAGAACGGATCTCCTCCATGGTAGGACGAACCGTCTTATCGTAGATCATAGCGGTCTCGCTCTCCTCCTTAGCCGTATTGGCCTTATGACGCTCATCTGTCATACGTTTTACCAAACGTTTGATAGCAGTCACGTGGGAAGAGATTTCTCTAATCAAATCCTTGCGGTCTTCAGAGAGGACATTATACTCCTCCTCCTCAAACAATTGCTTCAAGCCACATAGGTTATCGATCAAACGGTTTTGGTAAGCCACTGCGGTAGGAACGATGTGGTTGATGGCAATGTCACCCAAAATGCGGGATTCGATCTGCACCTTCTTGGAGAACTTCTCATACTCTACCTCAACACGGCCGTGCAACTCCACTTCATTGAAGATACCACCACCAATCAGAGCCTCAACAGAGGCCTTATCCAAATATTTACTGATGGCCTCAGGAGCGCTGGTGATATTGGTCAAGCCACGTTTTTTAGCCTCCTTCTTCCACTCTTCCGAGTAACCGTCACCCTCGAAACGAACTGGCTTGGATTCGATGATCAACTTCTTCAAGACTTGGAAAATAGCCTCATCCCTACCCTTACCTGCATTGATCAAACCATCCACCTCAGAGCGGAAAGCATTCAATTGGTGCGCTACAGCGGCGTTCAAAGCGATGATAGAGGCTGCACAGTTGGCGGATGAACCTACCGCACGGAACTCAAAACGATTTCCAGTAAAGGCGAATGGCGAGGTACGGTTGCGGTCTGTATTGTCCAACATAATGTCAGGGATACGCGCGATGCCCAACTTCAAAGCGGTCTTCTCCTCCGGAGTCATCTTGCTATCACCCACTTGTGTCGCCAAATTGTCCAACATCGTGGAGAGATTGCGGCCCAAGAATACGGAAAGGATCGCAGGAGGCGCCTCATTGGCTCCCAAACGATAGGTATTACCAGCACTCATGATAGAGGCACGTAATAGATCTTGGTGCTTAAACACTGCGGTCATCACATTTACCAAGAAGGTGATGAAAAGCATATTACCCTTTGGATTCTTTGCAGGAGAGAGCAAATTCACACCTGTATCAGTGGTCAATGACCAGTTATTATGCTTACCGGAACCATTTACGCTAGCAAATGGCTTCTCGTGCAACAAGACTTGGAAATGGTGCTTGCGGGCAACACGTTTCATCAAGTCCATCACCAACTGGTTGTGGTCGTTCGCCAAATTGGCCTCCTCATAGATTGGAGCGAACTCAAACTGATTAGGAGCCACCTCGTTGTGACGGGTCTTCAAAGGAATGCCCAACATATGCGCCTCAATTTCGATATCACGCATGAAGGCAGTGACACGCTCTGGAATTGATCCGAAATAGTGGTCATCCAATTGTTGGTCCTTGGCGGAGGCATGTCCCATCAAGGTTCTGCCTGTCATGCACAAATCAGGACGAGCATTGTAAAGCGCTGCGTCCACCAAGAAGTACTCTTGTTCCCAACCCAAGTTGGTATTCACCTTCGTCACATTCTTGTCAAAGTATTGGCAGACAGCCACAGCCGCTTTGTCCACAGACGAAATCGCCTTCAACAAAGGCGTCTTATAGTCCAAAGCCTCACCTGTATAGGAGATGAAGATAGTAGGGATACAAAGGGTTGAACCTACCACAAAGGCAGGGGAAGAGAGATCCCAAGCGGTATATCCGCGGGCCTCGAAAGTATTACGGATACCTCCATTAGGGAAAGAAGAGGCATCTGGCTCTTGTTGAATCAATAGTTTACCGGAAAAGCGCTCGATCACATCACCGTTCTCATCGAAATCGATGAATCCATCATGTTTCTCAGCTGTTCCGTCTGTCAAGGGTTGAAACCAGTGTGTGTAATGGGTTGCGCCACGTTCTCTCGCCCACTTGCGCATACCTGTCGCGATTTGATCCGCTACGTTTCTGTCAAATAACACACCACGGTCTACCGCCGCAATAAATGCATTAAAGGCATCTTTGGAAAGATACTCGCGCATCTTCTCCTTTGTGAACACATTGATACCGAAATAATCAGACAATCTATCGGAAGGCGTATTCACCACCAATGGACGTCTACGATACAATTCGCGCAATGCGTCGAATCTCATAATAGCCATAAGCAAAATTTTAAAAAGTCCTCTTTATTATTAAATACCCCATATTTTTTAGGGGGTGCGATGCAAAATTACAGATAATATTCCATTATCACCCTATTTTTTAGGGGGTATATTTACAATAAACGCAAAAACATTATATTGACAAAAAAAAAGAGACGATGAACAACATCGTCTCCACCATATTACCTTATATTTTCAATGAATTTATTTTCCTTCCTCATTCCACGCCTCGATTTGAGCCAATTTCTCCTCCATAGGCAAACAAGCGTCCAACCAATGGATGGTAAATCCTCTGCGCTCCATACCACGGAACCAAGTCATTTGACGCTTAGCGAATTGGTGGATAGCAATCTCCAATTCAGAGACCATCTGTTCATAAGAGAGATTACCGATGATATAATTGGTTAGATATTTATATTCCAAACCATAATAGATCATATCCTCTGCGGAGACGCCTGAATCTAGTATGCCTCGCACCTCCTCTACCATTCCCTCATCCAAACGGGCGCGTAAACGTTTCGAAATCTTCTCTCGCCTCAACTCACGGTCGATATCCACACCGACAATCAAACTATTGATATGTGGGAAATCCACAAACTCCTGCGGATGCTCCCTGTAATACTCACATATCTCAATGGCACGGATCGCACGCTTCACCGTATCGACATCAGTTGTATTATGCAAGGTCTTATAGGTGGAGAGCAATTGGGTCAGTTCCTCCAAGGACTTATCCGCCAAGCGCTCCCTCAACTCATCATTCTGAGGAACAGGCATCATTTTGTAGGCCTTCAAGACCGACTCGATGTACAAACCAGTTCCACCACAGAAAATCGGGAAGACGCCACGCTCCTTGATATGCTGATAGGCAGTCAAGAAATCCCTTTGGTACTCGAAAAGATTATATTTATACCCTGGCTCCGCTATATCAATCATATGATACGGAATCTGCTTGCCATTAACCGTATAATCGGAAAGGTCTTTTCCTGTACCAATGTCCATACGACGATAAATTTGAC
Organism: Paludibacteraceae bacterium; assembly: GCA_024401515.1. Taxonomy (GTDB): domain Bacteria; phylum Bacteroidota; class Bacteroidia; order Bacteroidales; family Paludibacteraceae; genus UBA1181. The sequence continues at coordinate 3,699 of JAKSKY010000124.1, forward strand.
GGGAATCCGCACTGATGATTTCCGCTTCCATTCGATAGGCCAATTGCGACGCCAAGGTGGTTTTACCACTAGCGGTCGGGCCCAATATCGTAATCATGTCGTATGCCATATCTGTCTGAATTTAAATTTCAAAGATAATAAAAAGAGCTACTCCTTCACCCTATTACGGACAAAATGGCCAGCCGTATAGAAATAAAAAAGCAACCAGGAAAATACCACCAAGAGGCCGCCCACAACGAAAGTCGTGGAGAAAGAGGTCAATCCGCTCAAGAATCCACCGCCCAACAAACCCGCACCAATTCCAAGATCCCATGTGGTCAAATAGGTCGAAGTAGCCGTTCCTCTTTTATTATTAGGTGCCAAGGCCACAAACAAAGAGTTCATCGCGGGGAAAAGCGTGCCATAACCGATACCGATCAACAGAGCGGAGAGATACAACGCCTTCGACAAATAGGCCTGAGGGATTCCCCAATAAGGCAAAGAGCCCAATAGTAAAAAAGCGGCACCACCTGCGGCTATACCTACCTTTATCACCCATAGCATCTTTCCGCGGTCCACCAATTTTCCTGAAAAAATCCTCGAGAGAGCGATACCCAATGCCAGATATAGATAAAACGAGGCGGGACGTCCTTCGATAGATAACTCCTCCGCATAATTAGGGACGAAGGAGGTCATCACGCCGTAAGGAATGGCCAAAAAGAACATGTTAAATCCGGCGGGGATGCCCTTCAGCAAGATGAATCGGTCCAAAGAAATCTTCTCTTTCGCCTCCACCTTCGGACGATATTTCGTTTGGATCATGGAACCTATCAAGAAAGAGCCCAAGCTCACCCCGAAGGAGGTGTAAAAAATGGTCTCATAGCTATAATGCTCCAACAACCACATACCTACCATCGGTCCTGTCGCCATGGCGAAATTGTTGGAGAGGCCGAAATAACCTAACCCCTCGCCCCGCCTGCTGGAAGGCATAATGTCAATCAAAATCGTATTGCTGGAGATGGAGACCATGCCAAAAGCGAAACCATGCATCAAACGAAGCATCGCGAACATCAAAACCGTCGTGACAATCGGATAGCCGCAAAAGAGAAGGACAAAGAGGGAGAGGCCCAACAAATAGACCCGCTTTCTAGGGAATGTATCGACCAAATAGCCAGAAAAGGGACGTATAAAAAGGCATGCGATGGTGTAACAAGCCAAGACAGCCCCTACAGTGGATTGAGGCACAGCGAAATTAGTGATCAGGTACATCGCCAAAATCGGCATGATCAAATAAAAGGAAAAAAACAACAGGAAATTCGCTCCACATGAGCAGAGAAAACTCATCGTAAAAAGTCTATCCTTCGTACTGGCCATCATTCAATACAATTTGAACGCAAAATTACAAAATCCCCACACACGTGGAAAGTTATGACAAAAAAAAGAGAGATGAGTCGCCCCATCTCTCTCCTATTTCAATCGCGGAAAACTAATCCTCAGAATCGCCGGACTTCTCCTTCAAGCCGAAGATATTGCGAAGACCACCCATATCGAAACCTAGGGTGAATCGCAAAGTACGGTCCAATGGGTTGTTTGGCGCCTTGGTAATCACGTAAGCGGCGTTCAATTGGAAGATACTCAAGTTGAAGCCCGCACCTACAGTGAAGTATTTACGGTTACCCTTGTATTGGTTCTCATTGAAATAACCACCTCTCACCAAAAATTTTCTATTGTAAGAATACTCAAGACCTACAGAGAAGGTGAACTCACGCATCTCCTCCTTGAATCCGCCAGGCGCGTCACCCAAAGACTTGAAGATACCAGGGATGGATTTGGTGTCATAATACTCATTACGAGCCGCACGCCACTCCTCCTCAGACTCATATAGGTCCAAAGATCCATAAGGTGTAGGGACCAATAGCTTGTTGATATCAACAGCCAACTGCAAAGCGTTGTATTGGTCGAACGCATACTCGAACGAACCTCCCATTCTGAAGTTGGTAGGAATGAATTGTTGAGTGGCGCCATTGTCGTAAGAGACCTTGTTTCCGATGTTGGTGATAGCGACACCGAATCCTCCATAAGAGGTATTTCCGTGGATTTCAACCGGTTTTCTAAATGAGAATGTGATATCAGCTCCCACACCACCGGTAGATGAATAATCATCGTCATCCACGCCGTTGAAGAGGTCTGAATAGATGAAACGCAAAGCGACACCTGCCGACCAATACTCGGACAACATCATGGAGAAGCTGGCATCCACAGCCAACTCATATGGATTTGCGGTTCCCATTGGAACAGGATTTCCTTGGGTATCAGGCGCTCCTGTCAAGTTAATCTCACCCATTGAGAAGTAACGGAAAGAGGCTCCGATCGCAGTTCTATCTGTCGGTTTGTAGTAACCAGACAAATAAGCCAAGTCGATATCATTAACGATTCTACGCAACCAAGGGGTATAAGAAACGGAGAACCCACCCTTACTCTCCGCCAAGGCATACTTAGAGGCATTCCAGTGTTGAGCTGAATTATCAGGTCTTGTAGCCGCACCCACATCACCCATACCGCCACCAACTGCGTCAGGGGCGATGGACAACGATGGAATAGCGGTCTGAAGTGGATTGAAGCTTGCGCCGCTCTCGTCGGAAACGGTCACCGCACTCATCGAAATAGTAGAACACAAGGCTGCGGAGAGTAGCGCCGCACGCATACTGTATTTTCTCATTTTCTCTATTAAATAAATATATAATTCGACTTAATATATCCGAGGAGAAAAATTCCCCTCCGTAAAGATAACTCTATAATTGGATATTTATTGCAAAAATAGGGAAAAAATATTTGACAATAAAA
>JAKSKY010000125.1 GCA_024401515.1 Paludibacteraceae bacterium
CACATTTGGGATCTCTTCCCTTAATAAAACGCAAAGATAATATCTTTCATAGAAATCTTTATGTTTTAAAACGGATAATGTTTGCAAAAATTATGTTTAGATGGAAGATATAAAGCGGTAAATCTTCGAATTCAACTCGTTTTTAAGAATTTTTTATATATTTGCGAAAAATGTAGGGGTGAATTATGTTCGCCCTCGAAACATTTGGATATAGTGTATTTAGTTGACCATTATTGCAACTGTGATTGAACAAACAACACGTTGTGAGATTAGATTATAGTTTTAGCCATGAATAAATTCATTCGAATTATTGTTGGAGTATGTATCTCGTGCGTAGGCTTTACGGCAAGTATGCATGGACAGGGACAAAATATTCCGTATGATCCATCTGTGTTCATAGATATAAAAATCAATTCAGGAGATCCGGCATTCCCATATCCTCAGTTTAAAGAGTACAAGGTGGGTAAGACGTTGGCCAAATATAACGCGGAAGGTGTAACCCATGCTGATATGGAGAAGACAGGTCGTGAGGCCTACCAAATCATGTCCCATAGATGTAGATATTCCAAGACTTCCCAGGGAGGTGTGAAGTATATCAGTTTCAACGATCCGACTGTGCCTGCGTCAACACATGCGCCTCACTGTTCGGAAGGTGACGGTTATATGCTTTTGATGTCCGCTATTTTTGCGGATCAACCTACATTTAATGGTCTTTGGATGTGGATCCATGACTATAAAATCCCAAAAGTGGAGAGATATTTTAATGGTGAAATATTCCTTCCTAATTATGAGTTTAGTCCAGGTTTGCCTTTGTGTTATACCGATGAGACAAAGATTGACCCCAATGAGGGATCCGCTACCGACGGTGATGATGATATCGCGTTGGCTGTGCTAATCGCCTACAAACAATGGGGTGAATGGATGATGCAGGATGGAAAACCGGTTTTGGATAGTAAGGGTAATCCTATTTCATATAAAAAGATTGCGCAGGACTTCTTGGCGGCTTATGTCGACACATTCATGATTACTTCCGTAAATGGAGATGGATCTATTTACCATGGAGGCCATACCAGTGGTGACATTGGTATCGATGGATATGTCCATGGTGGTAACAAGGGTGGAGATATGACTCAGTGGCGTCAAACGCAGAAGGATTATCCGTTTGTCACACCCAATTGTAATTTAAGTACACCAGATGCCTATGCGGATTATATCGCTCCTGCTTATTACAATGAATTTGCCAAATTCTTGGAAGAGGAGGGAGAAGGAACCGATTGGCAAATCAATCAGTATAAGAGAGGCGAGGCTTCTTCGGATTGGTTGATTGGTCAGGCGTATAAAAAAGGAATGATCGCGTCGGCTGGTAAGTTCTCGTTTGAATATGGAGATGACGCGAATGTCTCCTTTACTCAGTTTAGTGAGGGTGAGGACTTCCGTTTTGTCTTGCGTACACTTATCAATTATATGTGGCATGGTAATCCTGAGACGACTTGGGATCCAGTCGCCCATCAACCTAAGGCTGGTGGAAACACCTTTGAGAAGGATATGGCGGAACGTATGGCCGAGTTTTTGAAAGAGCCTTGGTCTGGTTATGGCAATAAAGCGCCTGGCGATCTTCACGGACAATGTGTACAGATGGGTGCGGCCCCCGATCCTGGTCAGCCATATTGGAAAGGTGTTTGTAATATCATGCAATCATATAATGCGGACAAAACCCCTATGGGTTCAGGCGCATCTCCCGCTCCCTATACATTAGGTGCAAGTGCTGCGGCCGCAGTTTGTTCGGGCGATTTGGAATTGGTTGCCGATATGTATCGTCAATCTGAGATCACCTGGGATGGTACCAACAAAGCATGTACCTGGGATTCAGAGGAGCGTTACCTTGGAAACACGCCGGAATATTTCCATGGATTCTATCGTTGTTGGGGACTTTTGACCCATTCAGGAAACCTTCATGCTCCACAGGATATGAAGAGAGAGGCCAACGTGAAAGTCTATATGTCTGTGGATAAAACCTATGCGTACGTTGACGATTTGCTTGAGTACAATGTTCAGTTCCGTAACTATGGTTCCGCTGACGCGAAGAATGTGAAGATTGTCACGGAGTTGGATCCTAACTACGAAGTAGTTTCCATTAAAAGAGGAAAAGGAAGCGTTGAGGGTGGAAAAATCACATGGAACGTCGGCGAAATCCCAGGCTTTAAAACAGGAGGTCTTGATGCGACGATAGATTCGGTTACTTTTATCGTTGCGGTAAGGGATACGCTTAATCCACGTATTTGTTTGACAAGTACAATCAGTGGATCAAACTTCGAGGATTGGACAAGTAATGAGTATCCAAACCATGCGACCTATACCATGGAGAGAAACTGCGTGGATATCGTACCAAACAGAACGCTTCAGATGACGAAGAAGGCTTCCAGAAAGATTTTGAATCCAAACGATGCAGTGACTTTCACGGTTGAATTTGAAAATAAATCATTGGGTGAGGCCTCTTGGTTGAATGGTGGACGTAACCATGTCCGTTTGTCTTATGCAAACTATATATCCGGTACTGAAATGTTCCAGGGTTATCGCTTCTGGAATGATGCCTATGAGGCGTATATCAATCCGGGCAATTATAGAGTCTCCTACTTTATGTATGATGCGGCGGCCATGGGATTGTATTCAGATAAAAACCCAACGGGTTGGGATTTCACATTGAACAATGCCAATGACTGTTACAAGTATTTGTTGAATCATACGCCTGACACCATCTCGTTCCATTATCAACGCGTCCCTTCCGGAGAAGATGAACATGGAAAGTGGAACCAACGTTTGATGGTACAGTTCGCGGATTTCACCATGGCACCATCTTCTTATACTTTCAATAAGATTGCGGAACGACCAGAGAATCCGACCGCTGTGCCTGGAGCCAATAACTTTTACTCTTTGCATAAGGGCGTGGGAGGTCCTACTTTTATCAGAACGCAATTGAGAAGTAATCCTCACCTTGCTATGGCTGGAAAGGTAAAAGATGACTGGTCTTATGAGAAACTAGAAACAAAGGAGCGTCCAATGGATATGCAGACTTCCGCACTTTATTTGTTGACGCCATGTTATGCCGATGTCGATAATCTTGGTTATGACGTGGACGTTCATGCGAGAAACGTTTGCTACACGGGAGATATCGATATGACTACTTATGACCGAATGTTGGTGGAGGAGTTTGATGGTTATACTTGGCGAAGAATCCTAGGACGTGCTCCTCTTCCTGGTCGTGAGTGTATGAATGTGACCATTATCGACACAATCCCTTACGAGCTCGAATTCCATCATTGGGTGGATAGTACTGCATTGAAAAACGAGAAGGGAGAAAAAATCCAAGCTACCTATACACCGGCTCCTGCGGGAACAAAAGCCTTCAGTGGTATTGTCAAGTGGACAGCGCCTAGTATGCTTGTGGGCGAGAAGGATAAGTTGGTATATGTTTGTGTGGCAAGGGATTTGGGCTGCCCTGATATAGAGGATACCTATTATTCAAATGTGGCATGGATTTCGTCTGAGACCGACTCTCCGGATTCTTCCCGTGTCGATTTGATGACCACTTGCGCAGAGATTCCTCCAGTAGGAGATGAACAGGAGTCTTTGTTTAAGAGCGCGGACAAAAAGGCTGCTAATATTGGTGAGACAGTGGACTATAAGTTGAAATATATTAACAATACAGGAACTCATGTGGAGAAGGATTGTAAGTCAACCTCAGGGTGGAAAGCTCTTGGCGGTAGCACTTTGCCTTCTGTAGATGGTGGATACATTTTGATGAATACGGAATCATCGCATCTATTCGCCCCTGAATATTCTTATGGAAACAACGGAGATGTATATGTCCAATTAGACCATTGTACGGATGCGATCACCAACACGTGGGTCGTATTACGATGGACAAGCGGTACGCCTGGTGAGGCTAACTTCAAGGGTGCTGCGGTGAAGATCACGCCTCATGCGTCATTGTCTAATACCTTCAAGTGTGAAGTTTACGACAACGGAAAATGTATTGCGAAAGAGGGCGATGGAGAGGATCTAATCATTTATCCTGGAGACGGAGATAATCCTGAGTTTAAGTTCACATTCGTGGATGACCATTTGTTCATGTATATCAACAATGCGGAAGAAGAGTGGGTGGATGTGATGAAGGATTGGAAGGGAATGTCCGCTACGGGACCTGGATACTTTGGTATGTATGTGAAGGGTAAGACCAATGCGGCACCTCACTTGACGAAGTTCGTGACGGATCTTGATTATGCGTTCAATGTCACTTTGTATGATCAACTTCCTGAGGAACTTGGAACTGTTACTGCTATTTCCGACAATGGTAAGTTGGATGAGTCTAAAAATTACATTACATGGCCTACCATCGCTACAACTGTTGAGACGGCTATCGCTCCTAATGATTCAGTTGTTCGTACATATACGGCTGAGGTTTTGACTTGTGTTGACAAGTACATTACCAATATGGGTATTGCCACTGTCTATGGTTTGGATTCCTTGAAGGTGCTTAATACCATCGCTTGTGGTTCTTCCTGCGAATTGACCGAGGTGAAGATTGCCCTTGCGGAGGAGATGATTTGTGAGGGTGACTCCACTCTTTTGACCGTTGAGGCAAAGGAGAAGGGTTCATATACCTATACCTACTATAAAGATGGTGAGGTTTATAAGAAGAATTTGACGAAGGCTTCGTTGAACTTGACAGAGTCAGGCGAATACTATGTGGTGGTGAAAGGCGCTACCGACGACTGCATTTTGGAGAGCGACAAGGTGACATTGAAGGTGAACAATCGTCCGGTATCAAGTGACTTTGATTTGGGTGCTATCTGCATCAATGCGACTGCTTCGATGATTCGTCAGTATGGAGAGGCAAGCAAATACATCAATGAGGGAATTTCCTTGGGTTATGCGATCGAGTGGTATGACACCGGTGGCGAAATGTTGGAGGATATTATTACGGTACCGGAAATTGATGTGCCGGCAGGCAAATATTCTTATGTGTACCGTTTCAAGAGCAAAGAGGGATGCTATAGCGATTCCGCTCAATTCATCTTTGCGAGAGAGGATACGGCGCACGTTGGTCCTCTTCCGAATGTAACCATCTGTGCCGGCCAATCCGCTACGTTAAGTTTGGAACAGGAAGAGGGGCTCTCCTATTTGTGGAGTGATGGTTCCACTGAGCACGAGTTCGTGACCAGTGAGGCGGGTGATTATACCGTCATTGTCACTACTCAATACGGATGTTTGGTGATGAGAAGCGCTACCGTCACAGTAGCCGAAGAGTTGGTGGTGGATTTGGGAGAAGACCAAACCATTTGTGAGGCGAATACGCCATTTGTCTTGGATGCTACAACGAATTATGACTCCTATGAGTGGAGCGATGGTTCTGCAGAATCAACGTTTGAGGTGACGGAGAGCGGAGAATATGAGGTGAAGGTGACGCAAGGAACTTGTCAAGGATCTGGAAAGATCAATATCGTAGTTTCTCCAACCCCAGTTTTGAATGGAACCTTTGAGGTGAACTATTTGGTCAGCGATACAACCCCTACGGGTGTGTTTGACAAGAGTCTTACAGAATACGACAAAAATGTCTTGGAGAAGGATGCTGAATTGAAGTATGTATGGTTCGATGAGAAAGAGAAAGAACTCTCATCTGAGCCTATACCAGTAATTCCTGCGGAGGGTAATGCTGAGTACATCTATTACGTGAAGGCTATTAATTCGGATGACTGTGAGAGCGAATTGCAGAAGGTAATTGTGAAGGTGATCAGTTCTCCTATGCCATCGGCTGAGGATGTGAACTATTGCGTGAATGATGATTCGAAACCTTTGGAGGCAACCGCTACGGATAACGGATCCGTTACTTTGTGGACATTGACATGGTATGATGCTGAGAACAATAAGTTGCCTGAGGCGCCGACACCAAATACTTCTGAGGTAGGCGAGCAGGTTTATTACGTGACCCAAACTGATCCAGAAGGTGTGGAGGGAGCAAAGAAACGCGTGACTGTTACTGTGTTTGCGCTTCCGGTTGTAGAGGCTATCATGGACTTTAAGAGAAGTTGTGACGAACCAATTTTATTGAATCCACTCTTCTCTGAGCAAACTGGCATCGAAAATGTTTACATGCGTTATTTCGATCCAGATGGAAAGGATATGTATGGCATGCTCAATTGCGTGGATTGCACGAGTGATGTTAAGGCTTCCATTTCTGGTACTTACACGGCATCGGCTTACTATTATCCTGTGAAGACATTGGTTTGTAGTTCTGCGGAGAAGGCTCCGATTAAGGTCACAATTGATAAGATCGAGGACGTTAAGGTGACCGGATCGCCAAGCATTTGTCCTTTGGAGGAGATCGTGTTAACTGCATCGGCTACCAGCAAGGGCTCTGATTTGTCATATGAATGGAGCGGCGACGCCACTAGTTCGGACGCGACTGTTTCCATGAAGGATGCCAAGGGAATTCAAGGAAAGGTTTACTCTT
>JAKSKY010000126.1 GCA_024401515.1 Paludibacteraceae bacterium
ATCTCAGCCTCAACGCCCAAACGGCGCATCGCATAATCCACGGAGAAGATGTTACCCGCATTATATTTGACAATGACTACATTCATAAGACACTTTTATTCTTTCAAAAGGAATGACTTGAACGAAGCGAAATCCTTCGTCATTTGGACGCTTTGCTTCTCTCCCTTCATGAAGGCTTGGAGCTTAGCAGGGATCTCGACCTCTTTACCGATGATGCTCTCAACGGTCTCCTTGAACTTGGCAGGATGGGCAGTCTCCAAGAAGACACCGGTCTCACTAGGTTGCAAGTGCTCGCAAAGCGCTCTGTAACCCACCGCACCGTGAGGATCCAACAAGTATTGAGTCTTGTCGAAGCAGTTCTTCAAGGTCTCGCGGATCTGCTCGTCGGTATAGGTACAACCGCCGATTTCAGCGGCGATCGCATCGTGAGACTCCTTGTATAAATCAAGGATACGAGCGAAGTTGCTTGGATCACCTACGTCCATAGCGTTGGCGATGGTCTGTACAGACGGTTTAGGTGAATAGACACCTGTCTGCAAATATTTGAAGAAGATATCGTTGCGGTTGTTGGCGGCGATGAAACGCTTCACTGGCAATCCCATGTGCTTGCCGAACAAACCAGCGGTGATGTTACCGAAGTTACCGGAAGGAACACAGATGACGATATCCTTCTTGATACCCATCTTATGCAATTGAGCCACTGCATAGAAGTAGTAGAAGGCCTGAGGCAAGAAACGAGCCACGTTGATGGAGTTGGCGGATGTCAACTTCATGTGGTCGTTCAACTCCTTGTCCATAAAGGCTGACTTCACCAAGGCTTGGCAATCGTCAAATACACCATCCACCTCCAATGCGGTGATGTTCTTGCCCAAAGTAGTGAATTGGCACTCTTGAATAGGGCTGACCTTGCCCTTTGGATAGAGCACATAAACGTGGATGCCCTCAACGCCCAAGAATCCGTTGGCAACAGCTGAACCTGTGTCACCGGAAGTGGCCACCAAGACATTCACCTTCTTTTGTCCCTCCTTCTTGATGAAGTAACCCAAAAGGCGTGACATGAAGCGAGCGCCTACATCCTTAAAGGCCAATGTTGGACCATGGAAGAGTTCCAAACTGTAAATATTGTCGTTCACATGCACAAGCGGCACGTCAAAACTGAGCGTATCGTAAACGATCTCCTTCAAGGAATCAGCGTCCACATCCTCGCCAAAGAAGGCGTCAGCCACCACATAAGCGATTTCTTGGAAAGACTTGTCCTTCATCTCCTCGAAGAAAGAGGCAGGCAATTGCTTAATCACCTCGGGCATATAAAGACCCTTATCGGAAGCCAAACCCTTAACGACCGCCTCTTGGAGGGTCGCCTTTGCGGCTTGCTTGTTTGTGCTATAATATTTCATAATCATATAAATTTGGTACAAAGATACTAAATTTTACAATTCAATAGGATATGAATGGGCAATGATCGCCCACGCATTTTTTCGCGAAACTATTGGAATTCCGCAAACGAATCGGTATATTTGTGAATATATGTCAATAGTATATTTATAGGGTTTTTAATTTTTATTTATCATGAAAAAACATTTAAGATTTATGGGGCTACCCATTTTAGCTTTATTGTGTGTGGTAGCATGCGAGAAAAACAACGATTTGGACGAAGATGTGAAAGATCCACAAGGCTCTTCCGTTATCAAAGGGGAATTCGTGGGAAATTCGGGTTGTAAATCCAATGAGCTAAGAACCTCCACCCGTCCAGAGGCTGCCAAATTCATCTACGACGAAGCCAAAGGCGAAGTGACCTTCACTGCGGTCAACCGCTTCTTCGCATGTGAATCCTCCCATTTCAACACGACCGTCAGAGTGGACAACGAAGATATCTTCATTGAACTCTCCGCACAGGAATACATCGTGGACGAACGAGGCGACACACTCGTCACAAAATGCATTTGCACTTACGACATCACTTGCAAACTCACAGGTGTGGAGAAGAAGGCATACACCGTTCATGTCACGGGAAGAGGCGAGCAAAGTTATGTGATGGACTTGACGCAACAGAGCGAGGGAGCCTTCTACATGGATCCTGAGAAGTGATGTAAACGAGTCATCCAATCATAATTCAAAAACAAAAGGCGGCCCAATGGACGCCTTTCTTGTGCGCCGCACTCCCAAGTAGAACGCTTGCGTATCTTGAGCAAAATAAAAAAGGCTTACCCTAAGCGCGCTGATCTTGCGGGAAGCGGGGTAAGCATGTTGATGCAAAGATGCGAATAAAATTCGTAACCATAAACTTTTCCCAAGGGAAGTTTTAATAGCCTTCCCTTCTATCCCCGAGCAAAACCCTTGCCCAAGGCAGCGGCATATGCGAATCCGATACCTGTAACACAATCATCACAAATGTCCCAAATAAAAAGGAGAAAATTATTTTTAACCGAATAACTTGCGCAACAACCTTTGGAAGAACATCTTGTGTGTCTTTAGATTATCGCAACGAAGGAAGATATCTCTTCCTTTAGAGGTTATGGAGGAGGGCAGATTGATCTCTTTCAGCGAAGTGCAATCAGAGAAGACCTCATCACCCAATGTGAGGATTCCTTCCGGCAGACTCACCGAAGCCAATGAGGCACATCCCCCAAAGGAGGAATTCTCCAGTTCAGTCACCTTAGATGGAATCTTGATACTACCCAAGGAAGAACATCCCGCAAAGGCTCTCTTACATATTATTCTAAGGTTTGAAGGGAGCTTCATGCTACGCAACTGGCTACATGCCTCAAAGGCACCGACTCCAATACGGGTTAAATCCGATGGCAGATCAACCGACTCCAACAATTTACAATTCTTGAAGACGGATTCCGGCAGCTCCGTGACCCGAGTCGAGGATAGGTCAACCGCTTTCAAATTCTCGCACCCCTCAAAACATTGCTTTCCCAACGATTCGAGCGACATAGGACAATTGACAACCGTCAACTCGGGTTGATTCGCAAACGCCTCGTCATCTATGGTTTGTACCCCCATAGGGATATCCAAAAAAGCGGGGATATGCTTACCCACCCATCCATTGCATCGTTTGCCATTGTCATATAACATTAACCCCTCGTACTCAATCGAGTCGCACCCTGAGAAGACATCAATGCCCATTCGGACAATATTCGATGGTAGTTCAATCGACTTTAACGCTTTACATCCGACAAACAATCCGTCAGGCAACTCTGTCACACCAGAAGGAATTCTGATGGAACCGAGCGATGAACAAAAGGAAAATAGACTCTTCCCCAATTCCCGTATGCCTTCCGGCAATTCAACGGAGAGCAAAGACTCACACTCGGCAAAAGCGGCCTCCCCAATGGAAATGAGCCCTTTAGGTAATGTCACGGACTCAAGTCCAGCGCACATATTAAACAGACCCGCCGGCAACACCTTGATGCCCTGCGGGATAGCAATACTCTTCAAGGATACACATCCGCTCAATGCAGTCTCTCCGATAGAGATCAATCCTGACGGTAAAACGAATGACGTCAAGGAAGTGCAACATCCAAAGGCATTATCTCCCAGACTTACCACACTGGATGGCAAAACGATCGACGACAACACCTCACAACCGGAAAAAGCAGAATCTCCTACATGCGACATCCCCTCTGGCAAAACTACCGAGGTCAAGGAGAAACAATCACTAAAAAGATGTCCACCCAACCTTGTTATCCCTTGCGGAACTTCCACCTTCTCCAAAGATTCGCAGGAAGAGAAGGCCGCGCTACCCAAACTCAACAAGCCAGACGGCAAATGAATTTCCTTCAAATTTTCACATTCAGAAAACGCACAATCGCCTATCCACTTCACCGTATCAGGCAGTTCAATGGATGTAAGAGATTTACACCCTTGAAAGGCTGATTGTCCTATATACACCAAGTTAGATGGCAAAACCACAGAGGTTAACTTCTCGCAGTCGATAAAAGCTTCCGCGTTTATCGCTGTTATTCCAGATGGCAACTCAATGGATGTCATTGCCTTAGAGTCGCTGAAAGCGGTATCGCATATCCGTACCACCCGATACTCCTTGCCGTCCACCTCCACCATTTCAGGGATGAACACATGCTCTGCCTCGCCCCAAACTTCACATACAACACATACTCCTGGCGAATCTATCTCATATACGATGTTGTCACTCTCGAATTCGAACACTTCAAAATCGCGATACTCCTCTAAAGTGCGTCCTTTCGGAAGATTGATCTCCGATAGGCTATCACAAGATTCAAAAGCATAAGCGCCTAGGTCGTATAATCCTTCCGGCAATTTCAGACTACGCAATGACGAACACCCCTGAAACGTATTCCATTCCAATGCTTTCACACACGATGGTATATTCACTTGCGTCAAAGATTCACAACCCTCAAACGCAGATTCGCCAATACGAAGGATGGTTTCGGGTAATTTTACGGATCGTAGATTCACGCAATTGCTGAAGGCATAATCCTCAACCAACGCCACCTTATACCTCAAACCTTCAATCTCCACCTCTTCTGGGATGACCACATCCACAAGTTGTGAATCTACTGACATCACTTGACAAGCATTGGGAGAAAGCACTTCATATTCCACACCATTAACGTTCCCCTTGATTTCTATTTCATCAGATGACCAAATCCTTCTCATATTCAGCAACAATTAAATCCTTTATAGAACAAAGATACAAATATACTAACACAAAAAAAAGAAGAAGCCTCGTAACCTACGAAACTTCTCCTCAACTCCTAAAAACCATAGTCCTAAAATTTAACACATACCACACAAATAATTCCACTCATTTATTGATTATGCATCATGTCGCATTCGTATTTCGTTTTTGTTTTAAACAAATATAACTTAAAAAATGCTAAAACGCAACATTTGGGGCAATTTTTATACAAATATTTTCTTGCTCCTCCCAACATGACGCATAACCCAAGGAAACGATTGGCCTCGCTCCCTCTTCAGATAACTTTACCACACCGAAAAACGCCAATCCATTTTTCTACCACACTAACCAGGAAGAGGGAACACCCTACGGACCTTCCGTAGGACATACCGCGCGAATAGAGAATCCCAGCTCCCTAAACTTCAATGCATTGAGTTTCTTACCACCCTTTAAAATGGCAAGGTTATGCGCGAAGTTGGGATCACGGGCATAGCCCGCACTGGTCCAATAATACCCATGGCTGCCCAATTGCACCAATGAACGTTCATCATAATAGCCACTACCGGGCAAGAAAATCCACTTGTCCTCTTTGCCGATAAAAAGATACCCCTCACGGCTTAACAATTGCTGCAATCGTTTGTACGCAGCCCTCTCCTCCTCTGTCATCGCATTCAAATCCACCTTCTCCTCCTTCTTTTTCTTTCCTGTGATGACAGAATCGATGTCCTTGAAGGCACACCATTCACTACGTGTTTCCTCAAACAACTCCTCGTAATCACACAAGGTCGGCAAGCGCCAAGAACCGCCCATTTCGGCGTGGGCCACATCGTCGGATAATTCCAGCACAGAAAGATCATCATAAAAGCCTTGATAACCATATCGCTTCGCCCAACGTTGAGGCGAATACTTGGTGTAACCCTCGGAACTTCCTGAATGGTAAAAACGATAAGTGGACAACGTGTAATTCTTCTTAGTCGACAACTCTCCCCAAGCGTAATAATCTCCATAATCATACAATTCAGTGGCCCCCAGATTCACTTTGGCCCAAAGGTTACCGCTGGTCAGACCTAAATCCTCGTAAGCGTACCCATTAACGTCCCCGAATGACGAAGACCTCTCCAGACAATAAAAACTATCGGGCAAAATCTCTTCCTCAATCGATTCTTCCTCCGAATCATGGTTGTAAAAGACTGGATCCTCCGCACATGCATGAACGAATACAACACACACTACCACCCAAAAGGGAAACAACGCTTTTCTCATAAACATATCCATTAAATTACACTTAAAACTCCCAACAGTCTACCCCACGACTGACTCACCACACTTATAAAACATAAAACAAGGTGATTTAGTATAGGACGAAAAAGAATAATTATGATTTAAACATAGGAAGTTTGGATAGGATGGGTTTTTAGTATAACTTTGCGTAGAAATTTGAAGTTTCGGCTGAGTAGTTCAACGGATAGAATACGGGTTTCCTAAACCTTAGATCTGGGTTCGATTCCCAGCTCGGCTACAAGAAAGGTCGGTAATGCATTGATATCAATCACTACCGACCTTTTGTCCCTCACATTTTCAGACGATGCGAAAAAGAACAGCCTTAACCATTATAAACGTTCTATTTCGCCAACCGACAAGCCTGTAATCAAAGCTATTTCAGCAATCGGATAATTCTTGCCTTTCATCGTTTTTGCAATAGCCATGCTTTTCTCAAT
>JAKSKY010000127.1 GCA_024401515.1 Paludibacteraceae bacterium
GACTTTGGCTTCATACGCTGACGTATATGTAAACGACGCATTCGGTACTGCTCACCGTAAGCACGCTTCTACAGCTGTTATCGCTGACGAGTTCGCTGAGGACAAGAAGATGTTCGGTTTCTTGATCAACAAGGAGTTGAAGGCTATGGACGGTGTGTTGGCTGCTAAGAAGGAAGGCTTCACCGCTATCATGGGTGGTTCTAAGGTTTCTGATAAGATCAACATCATCACTAACTTGCTTGACCGTGTTGAGAACTTGATCATCGGTGGTGGTATGGCTTACACTTTCGTAAAGGCTATGGGTGGCCAAATCGGTAACTCACTTTGCGAGGAGGATAAGTTGGATCTTGCTAAGGAGATCATGGCTAAGGCTAAGGCTAAGAACGTGAACTTGCTTTTGCCAGTTGACGCTTTGAACGCTGACAAGTTCGACAAGGACGCTGCTACTAAGGAGACTGCTATCGACCAAACTCCAGAGGGTTGGATGGGTCTTGATATCGCTTCTAAGTCTATCGCTAACTTCCAAAAGGTAATCGAGAGCTCTAAGACTTTGATCTGGAACGGCCCTATGGGTGTGTTCGAGTTCGATAAGTTCGCTGCTGGTACAACTGCAATCGCTAAGGCTGTTGCCGCTGCTACTGCTAAGGGTGCTTACTCACTCATCGGTGGTGGTGACTCAGTTGCCGCTATCAACAAGAACAACTTGGCTGACAAGGTATCTTACGTTTCTACTGGTGGTGGTGCGATGTTGGAGTACATGGAGGGTAAGGTTCTTCCAGGTATCGCTGCAATCCGTGGTGACAAATAATCCTCGATAGAGGTTTATATAAAGGGAGCCGGTTCGTTGGAATCGGCTCTTTTTTTTATATCTTTGCGTATTATTAACTTAAAACTGAAAAAATATGGCAAAACCTATTGCGCCTACACCTGAATTGCATGATCAAGCGGCGCTTGATTTTATCGCTGAGTTAGAGAAAGATATTAAAGCCTCTGAGGAAGAGAAGAAACGAGTCAAGGAGGAGGCTGAAATTGTAAAATCTTGGTTAACCTTTAATTTTTAGATGATGGATGTGAAAGTGAAAAAATTAACCTGGGATTATGTGATAAGTAGTTTTGATTGTGGTAATGAGGATTTAAATGATTTTTTGAAGAACGAGGCGAAGAACTATGCGAGTAAACGTCTTTCGGTTACTTACATTGTTGAAATGGAGGCGAATGTGGCTGCCTTTTTCTCTCTGTCCAATGACAAGATATCAATTCCTGATAGTGATAAGGCTACATGGAGAAAAATAAAATCTGCTTTCCCTCATAGAAAACATCGCTGTGATTATCCTGCGGTAAAGATTGGACGTTTGGCTGTCTCCAATGATTTACGTAATCATAAAATCGGTTCGTGGATTTTGAGTTTCGTGAAATATATGTTTCTTGAAAACAGCAGAAGCGGATGTGCGTTTGTTACGGTGGACGCACTTCGTGAGGCGGTCCCTTTTTATCAAAAGAATGGATTCCAATTCTTGAATAAATTAGATAAGGATAGTGATTCGGACACTTGTTTGCTTTACTACAATTTGGCGCAATTGGCATAAAAATATCTCTAAATCACCGAGTGGTGTGGAATGGTCTCTGTTTTTGCTTCTTAAATGATTCCTACGGACTGAATTTTCTTAATTATTTTGTATCTTTGCCCAAAATACTATAATAATAAAATGGCAAAAGAATTAACACCACGTAGTGAGGATTACTCACAATGGTACAATGACTTAGTGATAAAGGCAGACTTGGCTGAGAGTTCTGCGGTAAGAGGTTGTATGGTTATCAAGCCTTACGGTTACGCAATCTGGGAGAAGATGCAACGTGAGTTGGACCGCATGTTCAAGGAGACCGGTCACGTGAACGCTTACTTCCCGCTATTCATTCCTAAATCTTTCTTGAGCAAAGAGGCGGACCACGTTGAGGGTTTCGCTAAGGAGTGTGCGGTCGTTACCCACTATCGTTTGAAGACCAATCCTGACGGAAGTGGTGTAGTGGTGGACCCAGAGGCTAAATTGGAGGAGGAGTTGATCGTCCGTCCGACTTCTGAGACTATCATCTGGAATACTTATAAGAACTGGATTCAATCCTACCGTGATCTTCCAATCCTTTGCAACCAATGGGCGAACGTAGTTCGTTGGGAGATGCGTACCCGTTTGTTCCTCCGTACCGCTGAGTTCTTGTGGCAAGAGGGTCACACCGCTCATGAGACTTACGAGGAGGCTGAGGCTGAGGCGCAAAAGATGTTGAACGTCTATGGCGACTTCGTGGAGAATTTCATGGCAGTGCCAGTCATCAAGGGTGTGAAATCTGAGACTGAGCGTTTTGCCGGTGCGGTGGATACCTACACCATCGAGGCGTTGATGCAAGATGGTAAGGCGCTTCAATCAGGTACTTCCCACTTCTTGGGTCAAAACTTCGCGAAGGCGTTCGACGTGCAATTCCAAACCCGTGAGGGTAAGTTGGATTATGTATGGGCTACCTCTTGGGGTGTATCTACCCGCTTGATGGGTGCTTTGATCATGACCCACTCAGACGACAATGGTTTGGTATTGCCTCCAAACTTGGCACCTATCCAAGTGGTGATCATTCCTATCGCTTACAAGAAGTTGACCGACGACATGAAGGCTAAGATCGATGAGATGATCGGTAAGTTGAAGGCATTGGGCATCTCCGTGAAATACGATGATGCGGACAGCAAGACACCAGGTTGGAAGTTCGCTGAATATGAGTTGAAGGGTGTGCCAGTACGCTTGACTGTTGGTCCTCGTGACTTTGAGAACAACACCATCGAGGTGGCTCGTCGTGATACCTTGACCAAGGAGAATGTCGCTATGGATGGTATCGAGGCCTATGTGAAAAACTTGTTGGAGGAGATCCAAAAGAATATTTTCCAAAAGGCGTTGAACTACCGTAACTCCATGATCAAGAAGGTGGACTCATACGAGGAGTTCAAAGAGGAGATCGAGAAGGGTGGATTTATCTTGGCACACTGGGATGGTACAGCAGAGACCGAGGCGAAGATCAAGGAGGAGACCAAGGCTACAATCCGTTGCGTTCCGTTCGACACCTACTTGGGCGACGACAAGGAGCCAGGCAAGTGTATGGTAACAGGCAAGCCATCTAAGTGCAGAGTCCTTTTCGCAAGATCATACTAATCGAAAATCATACGAAGCGTTGGAATGCGTAGGGCATTTCAGCGCTTTTTTATTTTATCATCCATGAAACTTCGTTTTTTGACAATTTTCCTTTTATTGCTCTCCGTAGCCCCCTCTTTTGCAGGTATTAAGTCCCTATACGAGCAGGAGGAGTATAGGAAAAGATCATGTTCTCATATAGTAGAAGTAGAAGTCGAACCTATAATGTATTGCGATTTTGCAACCTGCCCGGAAGATAGTCCAAGGAGAGATCATAATTGCGAAGCTAACAAAACACTCTACATCTCTCCAAACGTAGCGACCTTCGTTCGTGATGCAGAGTATTTTTTACCCTACACCAAGGGCTATACGGCCTTGGGATTTTTCCTGAAACCGACTCTTACCTACCGACATGACGAGCACCTGTCTGTCAGTGCAGGTATTGATCTCATGGGTATTGCTGGCGACCACAAAAAGGTCAGAGGCATAACCCCCATTGTTCAAATCAAGTATAGTCCCATAAAAAATATTACCATTGTTGGCGGAACGCTGAACAACGTTGGACATGGATTGGATGAACCCATGTTTGATTACGACCGTCGTTTCTATGCCCACAAAGAGGATGGATTGCAACTCTTTGCTCATACCAACCATTGGCGTACGGAAATGTGGTGCAACTGGGAAGATTTCATTGTGGTAGGATCTCCTTGGCAAGAAAAATTCACTTTTGGATGGAACAATACATTCATACCATTTTCAAATTTAGAAAACACGATGGTACATAATCAACCAACGGAACATACTGTGAAAATTCCTGTTTCTTTGATGATGAACCACCGCGGTGGACAAATCGATGCCGTTGAGGATACCTGCATAGAGACATTAGCCAATGCCTCTATCGCACTTGAATATGAAGGAAGAATACGACGTTTGAGTTATGACATAGAAATTCCCTTCTATGGATTTTCCAATCGTTCCAACAAAGAACATATCCACACCCACTTCAAAGATGGATGGGGTATTTATCCGAACTTCTCATTGTATGGAGGCAAATTTGTCCGTAAGCACCTTAACTACAATGGATTTGGAGGTGGTATAGGCTACTGGTACGGTGACGGATTTATTTCAGGAAGAGGTAGTTACCTATTCCAATCAAGAAGTTACTTTGACGATTCGTTCACGCGTCGTTACAGACACATGATAACCGCCAACGCAAGTTATTGGCTAAATGATATCCTCTCTTTTTTGTTCCAAGCTTATTATGACTTGGATGAGGCAAGCGTGGATTATGCGGCGACCATCTCGCTTTCGTTTGGCAAAAAGTTTAAAATTCATAGTTGGGATCAGAAGCGATGAAACCCTATATTACACTACTCTTACTTTTACTCACCATTCTTCCCGTAAGTGGCAAGAACAAGGAGCGTATCACCGAGCGTGGTTCCTCCCTCTTTTACCGTAGTTGGCGTTACCCTGTGGTGGAGGAGAAGAGACGTGACACGTTGGAGGCGGAGAAACTTCCGGTGGATAGTGTGGCGGTGGTGGATTCTTTGCCTGTTGATTCCTTGCCATCTGATACCACGCCGTTGTTGGAGGCTATTCCGAATGACGCTTTAACGGATAATGGTGCGCCGCTGGAGGACCATTCGTCTGTTGATGACGGAACGGGTGCCTTGGATGGTGGAGCGGAGGCTGGAAATAAGGCCGATGGAAATAAGGTAAGTGGCAACCAACCTAATGACAGGGATGCGGCGACACCGATGGTGGCTCGTCCTGACATCAATACCTGTATCGTCTACTTTATCTTTGACCAAAGCAATTTCATTACCGATTATACGGCTGAATTCGATACCATCATGGCCTTCATCGACTACCACAAGGGAAAGGACTTTGAGGTGGTTGGCCACACCGATGAGCGAGGAACGGTGGCCTATAACCAGGGATTGTCCGAACGTCGCGCCAAAAAGGTTTATGATGTTTTGGTGCGTAGGGGTGTCGATCCGACGCGTTTGACCATGATCGGTCGTAGCGAGTTGGAATTGGCCATTCCGCATGCGAAGAATGAGAAGGAACATTTGTTAAACCGTAGGGTAGTGGTAAGGGTAAAGAGAGAATGAAACGCATTGTTTTCTACATATTGCTCTTCTTGATAGGCGGTTGCCAGATGGCGATGGCCCAGCAGGATATTTTGCTGACCCAACAGGTGTTTTCCCGTGGCAATATCAATCCGGCGGGCGTGGGTAATACAGGGGATGTGGACATCTTCCTATTCGGAAGATTGCAATGGCTGGGCGTGGACAATGCGCCCCACACTGTTTTACTGAATGCGACCAATTATTTCCCGAAAATACAGTCGGGCGTGGGCTTGACCTTCTACCGTGACGCCTTGGGCGTCGGCCATAGCATGACCGAGGTGAAGGCGGAGTACGCTTATCAGTTGGATATCAATGCGAAGTGGGTGCTCTCCATGGGTATCTCCGCAGGTGCCTTCTGGGGTGTTTATGACCCTTTGGCGAATAGTTTGGACAAGGAGTATGAGCGTGATTGGTTGGATGTTCCGAAGGATAAGGTGCGGGATATCAGCCCCGATTTTAATTTAGGTTTTGAGCTCAATTCCATGGATTGGACCTTTGGTGTCTCTTGTACCCACATTCAAAACAACCAGTCGTTGTCCTATTCCTCAGACCGACACTTTTATGGTTATGCGGTGCGTACCATTCAATTCAACGAGTCGTGGGATATGATGATTGATTTGGGCTATATGAACCGCAACAAGGTGCATGTGGCTGATTTGGGTCTCTTGGCCTTCTATCATCGTCTCTTATGGGGCGGGCTCTCTTGGCGGCCGGATATTGTCCATGGATGTAATCCATCCTACCTCTCTGTCTTGTTGGGCTTTGAGTATAAGATTGTCCGTTTCGGTTATGTCTATGAATGTGGCTTAGGAAAGAACAGTACCTTGCCAAGCAATACGCACGAGGTGCTGCTGTCTTTCAGGATCAACAAGAGAGTTAAGAGTTAAGAGTTAAGAATTAAGAGTTAAGAGTTAAGAATTCCGCTAAACTATTCAAGATACCCCGTAGGGGTTCCATATCTATAGCCAATTAAGA
>JAKSKY010000128.1 GCA_024401515.1 Paludibacteraceae bacterium
TTAAATCTTAACTCTTAATTTTATTATCTTTGCACATCCAAACCGAAAGGCTGATTAGATGATTGAAAAGATATTTCTGATAGAAAATGCGGACCCCGTGATCTTTTACGGTACGAACAACTGCAACATTCATGCGATTAGGAATTTGCTTCCTAAGATGAAGATTGTGGCGCGAGGCAATGCGGTGAAATGTATGGGTGACGAGGAGGAAATCGCACGTTTTGAGGATATCTTTCGACAAATGGAGGATTACTGTTCCCGATACAACGCCTTGTCCGAAGAGGTGGTTTGTGATTTCATCAATGGTAAGAGCAAGCCGCAGGATGTTCCGGACAAGAACCTCATTATCTTCGGTGTGAGCGGAAAGCCTATCGTGGCGAGGACGCCCAATCAGAAGAAGTTGGTGGCAGCCTACGAGAAGAACGATTTGCTCTTCGCTACGGGTCCCGCGGGATCTGGTAAAACCTACACGGCCATCGCTTTGGCGGTACGTGCCTTGAAGAATAAGGAGGTGCGTAGAATCGTGTTGAGCCGTCCTGCGGTTGAGGCGGGAGAGAAGCTGGGATTCCTTCCGGGTGATATGAAGGAGAAAATCGATCCTTATTTGCAACCATTGTACGATGCTTTGCAGGATATGATCCCCGGTACGAAACTGCGTGAGTTCATGGAGAACGGTACCATTCAAATCGCACCGCTCGCCTTTATGCGCGGTCGTACACTAAGTGATTCCTTCATCATTTTGGATGAGGCGCAGAATACGACCACTCAACAGATCAAGATGTTGCTTACCCGCATGGGTATGAACTCTAAGATTGTGGTGACGGGTGACGTCTCCCAAATCGATTTGCCGCCGAACCAACGTTCCGGCTTGATTGATGCGCTGCATGTCTTGAAGGATGTGGAGGGTGTCGCGAAGGTGCAATTCGATGTGAAGGATATTGTGCGTCATCAATTGGTACAACGCATTGTTGAGGCTTACGACAAGGCCACTGAGGAGCGCAAGAAATGGTTGGAGGAGAAAAAGGCGGCTGAGGAGAAGGCTGCGGAAGATTCAGAGAGTAAAAATTCAAACAAATAATATAGGATAGGGCGCCAGCCCTTTCCTAACAAAACAAAAAATAAATATGGAAAGCGCATTGACAAAGACGGGATTTAATTTCCCTGGACAAAAGTCTGTTTACAATGGTAAGGTAAGAGACGTGTATAGCGTCGGTGACGACAAGTTGGTGATGGTCGCTACGGATAGAATCTCCGCATTCGACGTAATCCTTCCAAAGGGTATTCCTTTCAAGGGTCAAGTGTTGAACCAAATCGCCGCTAAGTTCTTGGATGACACCAAGGATATCTGTCCTAACTGGAAATTGGCTACCCCAGATCCAATGGTGACTGTCGGTATCCGTTGCGAGGGATTCCCTGTCGAGATGATCGTCCGCGGTTATCTTTGCGGTAGCGCATGGAGAGCATACAAGAGCGGTGTCCGCGAGATTTGCGGTGTGAAGATTCCTGAGGGAATGAAGGAGAATCAAAAGTTCCCAACTCCAATCATCACCCCAACAACCAAGGCTGAGATCGGTAAGCACGATGAGGATATCTCCAAGGAGGAGATCTTGAAGCAAGGTTTGATCTCCGCGGAGGACTACGCTGTGTTGGAGAAATATACATTGGCTCTTTTCCAAAGAGGTACAGAGATCGCCGCTAAGCGTGGCTTGATCTTGGTGGACACCAAGTACGAGTTCGGTAAGGCGGATGGTAAGATCTACTTGATGGACGAGATCCACACACCAGACTCTTCCCGTTACTTCTATGCTGAGGGTTACCAAGAGCGTTTCGACAAGGGTGAGGCTCAAAAGCAACTTTCAAAGGAGTTCGTTCGTGAGTGGTTGATGGACAATGGTTTCCAAGGTAAGGCTGGCCAACAAGTTCCTGAGATGACTGATGCTATCGTGAAGTCTATTTCTGAGCGTTACATCGAGTTGTACGAGAATATTGTAGGCGAGAAGTTCCAAAAGGAGACTGACATGTCCGCTTTGAACGCTCGTATCGAGAAGAACGTTTTGGCTTACTTGAACAAGTAATCAATTTAATATAACCGCAGGTCTCCTTTCGGGAAAGCCTGCGGTTTCTTTTTTTTTAGACCATCCATGTTCCTTCAACGTTTACGCATACTGAATTATAAAAACATCCGTGAGGCGGATTTGACCTTCTCTCCGAAGATCAACTGCTTTGTGGGCAATAACGGTATGGGAAAAACGAATCTTTTGGATGCGGTCTATTATCTCTCTTTCTGCAAGAGCCACTCCAATGCGATAGATAGCCAGAACATCACGCACGAGGAGGAGTTCCTAATGTTGGAGGGGGCCTACAACAGAGGGGAGCGGAACGTGGAGATCTATTGCGGCCTGAAGCGTCGTCAAAAGAAGCATTTCAAGTGTGACAAGAAGGAGTATGAAAAGCTCTCCGACCATATCGGCTTGCTTCCTTTGGTGCTGATTTCCCCTGCGGATGGCGCTTTGATACAAGAGGGTAGTGAGGAACGCCGTAAGTTTATGGATGGCTTCATTTCCCAATATGATAAAAAATATCTTACCTGCCTATTGTCCTACAACAACGCCCTTTCTCAACGTAACGCGATGATCAAGGCGGAGACGAGAGATGACCTTTTGTTGGATGTCTTGGAGATGCAGATGGCTGAATTCGGTTCTTATATTTTTGCGAGACGTAGTGAATTCATAGAGCGTTTTTTGCCCCATTTTTCAGAGTTCCACCATATCGTTTCCCGAGGTAAGGAGCAGGTCGGTTTGTCTTATCGTTCTCATTTGCAGGATGCGACTCCTTTCGAGGAGCAACTGAAGATGACCCGCGACCGTGATTTTGTCATTGGTTACTCCACCAAGGGAATCCATAAGGATGATTTGGACATGGAGATGGATGGCTATCCGATCAAGAAAATCGGTTCGCAGGGACAGAATAAAACCTATTTGATCGCCTTGAAATTGGCGCAGTTCAATTTCTTGAAGGAACGAAATGGTGTTCGTCCTATATTGTTGTTGGACGATATTTTCGATAAGTTGGACGCAAATCGTGTGAGTCAAATCATCCAGTTGCTGAAGGATGACCGTTTTGGCCAGGTTTTCATCTCCGATACGGACCGTGAACACATCTCCTCGATTTTGGAGGACTCAGGGTGTGATTACCTCCTTTACAAGGTGGAAGATGGGGTAGTGGATTTGTTAAAGGAGAGCGCGCTATGAAAGAGACAACCCCTACCGAGTTGGGCGGATTGATCTCGGAATTCTTGCGACGCGGCCCTTTGGGTAAAAAGTTCGCCGAACAACAGGTGAAGGAGGAGTGGATGAAATTGGGCGGAGGCAATATTGCCCGTTATACGAATTACGTCCATGTGAAGGAGGGTAAGCTATTGGTGAAGCTGACTTCGGCGGCCTTGAAGAATGATTTGGTGATGCAACGCGGTGATTTGGTGAAACGGCTCAATGAGAAAGTGGGAACAGACGCGGTCGTTGATATCGTCTTTTTGTAAACATACCTAATACATATTATATAAATGGAGAATCCATCATTTGACATTAACAGTGTGATGTTCAGGCATGAACAACCGGTCCAAATCCGTTTCAACGATGTGGATGTGATTGGACATGTGAATAATTCGATCGCTTTGTCCTACTATGACTTGGGTAAAGTGGCCTATTTCGAGGCCATGGGTTACAAGGGCATTGGCAGTGGCGACATCGACTTGGTGATCGTGAATGTCAATGTGGATTACATGATCCCTATTTTTATGGGGGACGATATAGTGGTCAAGACAAAGGTTGCCGGCATTGGCAATAAAAGTGTCAAATTGATCCAGGTGATTTTTGATAAAAAATCGCAAAAAATAAAAAGTATTTGTCGCACGGTCATGTGTGGTTTTGATCCTAAAACGAATACATCTTTGCCTATTTCAGACGAGTGGCGTGCCCGTATCCACAACTTTGAGCCTGATTTGGCGTAACTGACATTCCTCTCTTTTATTGTGTGCGATGCAAAATAATTGAGAAAAAATTTTGTTTTAAGCCCCTCTGGTGTTATTTTTGCAACAAAAGTTGGGTGTTTTATGAGAAAGGTACTTTTCATATTATCATTATTCGCATGGGCGCAAGCCTCCCTATCCTTTGCGACGGCAGCGGGTAGAGGAGATGATATGCGTGATGAGGTGATGGTGGAAAAGGCCGGTCCTATTGTGAGCGTCGCCGACAATATTATGTATCTGACTGGTGTGAAGGAGGGTACGAAAGTGGAGGTGATGAATATGTTGGGCGTCTCAGTAGTGACATTCGAAACCTCTTCTGACAATGATGTGGTCTCATTGAATCTTCGCAAAGGTTTTTATGTGGTGAAGATCGGAAATCTAGTTCAACGTTTTGTAATCAAGTGATTTTATTGTGAAGTGTAGATGGTTCTCACTCCTGATTCTGGCATTGGTATCCTTGTGTGCCCGTGCTGAAGTCTCTATATCCTTAATCACTTCTTATCCATCCAATCGAGAAATTTATACCCTTTGGGGACATTCCGCGTTGTTGGTCGGCGACAATGGCAAGTGGCTCCTCTATAATTATGGCGTTTTTGAATTCTCTGAAGATTTCGCCTATAAGTTTGTCTCTGGCCAAACCGATTATTGTTTGGCGGTGGAGAGCCCGAAGTATATCGTAGATGAACTTAAGTGGAAGAATTCCTATGGGTATATGCAGCAATTGAACCTCACCCAGGATGAGGCTCGGCGGATTGTTGATGCGCTTCAAGAAAATCTAAAAGAGGAGCATCGTTATTACAGATATAAATTTTTCACAGACAATTGCGCCACAAGACCGCAACGTTTGTTGGAACGTTATGTGGAGGGAATCCGATATGTTCCCGTGAACAACCTCAATAGTTACAGGGATTATATCCATCAGTTGTGCCATGATGAACCTTGGCTGCGTTTGGGCATAGACCTCTGTTTGGGAAGTGGGACGGATGAGGTGGTGCCAGATTCCATGGTTGCCTTTTTGCCGGTTGAGTTGATGCGGTGTTTGGATTCGGCGACTATTGTGGGGAAGAATGGTGACGAGAGACCTTTGGTGAGCGAAAAGACTTGCTTGTTTACGCCCAATCTGAAAAAGGATTTTGACATCTCGGTTTGGGAAACGCCTCTTGCGTTGTGTTTGGCGTTGCTGTTTGTCGCTTTGGTGTCGTTGCTCGCGGCAGTGCGTAAGGCGACCGTCACTCCAGCTCGTGTTTTTGGCTCGATTTTCTTTTTGACGGCAGGCGTTTTGGGCTTGTTGATCTTCTATTTGGTCTTCTTTTCCACGCATGAGTGCACCTCGCCGAACTTTAATTTGCTTTGGTTGAATCCTTTGCATCTTATGACTTCGGTTTTATTGATGGTGGGCGCCCGTAATAATTTTTCAAGAGTTTGGATGATTGTTGATTTACTTCTCTGCGCTTGCTATTTGTTGTTGATCGCGCCACTTCCGCAGACAACTTGTGTTGAGTTTGTCGTTTTGTCTATCGCTTTGATAATTAGTTTGTTGGCCTATTTGTGGAACGATCGACGCTTTTTTTTAGAAAAATTCAATAAAAAAACGCTTTCGGATAAACAACAAATAAAATAAAAAAAGTAAATTTGCAGAACTGAATGATAACTATATAATTTGATAAACGTATGAAGACAATTAAGATGATTATCGCAGCTGCATTATTGCTATTGGCAATGAGTGCTTGCAAGCAACAACTTTGTCCTGGATATGGAAATATGCACACTGAGGTGATTGAGCTCCAACAAAATGCGTAAATCGTTCAGAAAATATATCAAATTAATCTTGACGCTGGCTGTTCTTTTCGTCGTTGCGTCATGTAAGTCATCGGGGTGCGGTTGTTTCTAATCGCTCTTCGTGTGATTTTGGTTTTTAATGAGATGTATTGATGTGTAAAGAAGAAAAGGATATTATTTTTGTTTAACATAAATATAATTTTAAAATGGTAAAAGTTGCTATTAATGGTTTCGGACGCATTGGTCGTCTTGCATTCC
>JAKSKY010000129.1 GCA_024401515.1 Paludibacteraceae bacterium
CTATATAATTCCTACAATATGGGTAATGTCTCTGTAGAGGATTCCATTATGGGAGCCTAAGTTCAAATTAGAAGTGCAAATACAAATGCAAAAAATAGGGAGGAGATCTTCGACCCCTCCCGAAAGTAAACTACATTTGTATTGCTCATGTACAAACAGTTAACTCGGGAGCAAAGATACACATTAGATCTGTTGCTCAAAAAGAATGTGAAGAAAATAACGATAGCGGAACTGCTATCAGTCAGTCCATCCACGATAACGCGTGAAATAAAACGCAACTCGGGGAAGCGAGGTTATTCGTATCTTTTGGCCCAGGAGATGGCGGAAGAAAGAAAAGAACGATTGCCGGGCAACCGATCCATAAAGGAAGAATTATGGTCTCGTGTGGAGAAAATGCTTCGGGAAGATTGGTCTCCTATGCAGATAAGAGGAGTCCTGGCTAAAGAAGGGATAAGAATATCTCACCAAAGCATCTACGCCCATATTGAGAAAGACAAAAGAAACGGCGGTGATCTGTACACACATTGTAGACACAAACTCAAGCACAGGAAACGTCCTGTTGGTGTTGCTGCCAGCTGCAGGAACATACCAGACCGAGTGAGTATCGGCAAACGTCCAATCGAAGCCGATGGTACCAGGTTCGGCGACTGGGAACTTGACACCATCGTCGGGAAAGGTAACAAGGGCGCAATTCTCACTCTCACAGAACGGAAAACCAACTTCGTCCTCATGGAACGTTTGAGGCATGGGAAAAATGCGGAGGAGGCAGCCAAAGTTATCGTTAGACTTTTACTCCCTTACAAGAAGCATGTGAAAACCATCACCACTGACAATGGGCCCGAGTTCACTGCTCATACTTATGTGACAGAGAAAATAAAGGCTCCTGTTTTCTTTGCTGACCCTTACTCTTCTTGGCAAAAAGGGTCCATTGAAAACGCCAACAAACTCATCAGGCAGTATATCCCTAAAGGCGTTGACTTGAACGTTTTCCCTGATGAGTTTATCAAGTCCGTCCAGTATAAACTGAATCGTCGCCCCAGAGAAAAATTGGATTTTTCTTCCCCTTCAAAAGTGTTCTTTAATTTATTATGATATTTTTGCACTTGGCATTTGAATGTACGGAGGTATTTGTGGTTATAACCACGAAAATAGTGTGGTAGAAAACGTTTATAATGCGGGTTATGTGTTCCATGTATTCCGTGAAGATTCAATTGCGCCCAAACTTATTTATATCAATGAGGGAAGTTCCCTGAATTGTTATGACTTTTACGAGTCCATGGACGATCAATTTGTGGAGAGAATCATTCAATGGGCTGATACTTCTGATGAGATGGGTATGT
The DNA here is from genome assembly GCA_024401515.1 of Paludibacteraceae bacterium. Taxonomy (GTDB): domain Bacteria; phylum Bacteroidota; class Bacteroidia; order Bacteroidales; family Paludibacteraceae; genus UBA1181. The sequence goes on from JAKSKY010000129.1 coordinate 1,341, forward strand.
ATCCTTGGAAGTTAGAAGATAGTCATCTTGTATTTCACGCACCGGTCGGAACTGGTGATGATTTGGTGGAGCAGGATGATGTTTTACCGATGAATGCGCAACAAAATGTCTATTCGGGAGAGCGAATTCCACTTCAACCCGGTTCTACGGTTTATTCATCTACAGGCGCATTGATTTTCCGAAATAGTGCTCGACGTGAAAGATCGATCTCTCTTCCACAAGGCGTTTATTTAATGGATAATCGAAAGGTAATTGTTCGATAGATTTTAGAAGCTGTTTAACATTTTACGAAACAGTTTCCTATTTGTTCATCTCTTTCTCCTTCCACTTTCTTAGGCCGACTTTATCGATGATATAGTTAATCACCTTAGGTCCTAGCAATGAGGACAAAGCCTTCTTCAATTTCGAAGCGAATCTCATCTTGGTCGGCATCCATGAACCTGCGAAGTGGTGGATGCAGTAACTGTTCTCCGTTGTATGTATTTCTCCTGTATTTTGGTTGACAGGGCAGAAATAGTCTGATGGATACACGGTGGCGACACCTTCAATCTCTTGATAACTATTGTCCATTTTAAGCCCTTTTTCGGCCATGTAATCGGAAATCGGAACTGTATTAGGAGTCAGGTCAAATGTGTTGTCATCTTTGACAAAGCGGCGAAGTTGATATGCGTCCATCAAATCTTTGATGCAAGTTCCTCTCTTTTCGCTGGCTATCATGCACGATTGTACATAACCATTACTTTCAAAGCCAAATACCGCATTGTGTTGAAGAATAGGTCCAAAATCCTTTAAAACTTCCATGTCGGTATCCATGTAGATACCGCCTTCAGTATATAGGGCATGAAGACGCACATAGTCCGATACAAAGGCGTATTTTTTATTTTCATAAGCATCTTTCACATAGGGAATGCACTGAACATCGAAATTCTCTTCATTCCATAATTTTAGTTCGTAGTCAGGCAAATATTTTCTCCATGACTCGATACACTTCAATACCAAGCCAGGCATCTCACCTCTACCGAACCAACAATAATGTATTATTTTAGGAATCATAATGTTATTCTAATTAGTATTAGACTTGTGCTTTCATCGCACAAAAGGTGGTTTGTTTTGCCTTAGAAGTTGTTTAAACAGTTTCTAGATGGCTGTCACTATACAAAGATAATGTTTTTTAAATATCATGTATGGGAGAAGCCTTTAAAAATGAGGGCTAGCCCATTATTTCCGAGTGTTTGTCCATCCTATTTCCCAGTTACCGTATGAAGCGCATACGGAATCATAATCAATGGGCGAACTCATACCCCAATCCCTGATTAATCGGACCCTATCTATGTCGAAGGAGTCGTTGATGATGTTTCTTTTAGGATTGTACCATTTGTTTTGAACGCCTGCCAAATCGATGAGCAAATGAGGAAGGTCGTCTGTCATAAATGGTCGTTGTGTCGCTTTTTTCACCTGTTCCGCTACATCAGGGTGTTTTTCTTGGTAAGTGTCCGACATATAGATGAGGAACGGAATATCCAATTGGCAGTGCATACTTGGTGCGCCAAGCGCATCCAACTTTGGACAACGTCCAACGTGTGATCTGTAATCATTGGCTTCGTCTCCATGGTCGGCGAAATAGATGACGATCGCGTCCTTTTCTCTGTACATGTTGATGATCTCATTCACGATGGAATCGTTGTAAAGTGTTGCGTTATCGTAATTGGCCACCTCTTGTTTCTCCGCCTCACTCAACTCGTTTCTCTGAGCATAGTCTTGTGTGGTGAATTTTGCCCTTGTAGCCGGGAATTTTGTGGCAGGATCCACATGTTGTCCGTTCAAATGGAAGATGATGAAATTATTTTTCTCCTTTTCAACGCTGTTTCTAGACTCTTTGTAGTTATCGATGAGTTGTTCGTCATATTCGAAACGCTCGATATTTTTGTGCGTAAAGAAATTGGGTTCGATGGATGGATGATAGAAGAAACCGCAAGCCGCATCGAATGAATCCATACTAGGGTCCTTGATGAATTGGTTGCTCCAGAAGATCATGTTGTAGCCGGCCTTCTTCAACATACATGGGAATAATGGGGTATCATACCAGTCCACTTCCTCTTCCACGCTGGCGAAGGAGAGAAAGTTTCGGAAGGAGAGGGTGGTGACATTAACGGAGCTGATCACGTTGGAAAAGACATGAAGATTTTTCTCTTGTTCCAGCAAAGGATTCGTCTTTAATCTATAACCATACAAGCTGGAATGGTGTCTGTCATAAGATTCTCCAATAATCAATACAATGTTTTCAGATCGGAAAGAACAACTATCTATTTCTATGATCTCTTGCGCTTGGGCGCATTTTTCAAACAACTTTTTCTCCGATGAAAACTGAAGAAAAGATCTCAATGAGTTAAATACGAAGTTGTCGTCCGCATCCAATTTGCTGCTATCCACCTTCACTATTTCAGTTAGTTTGTGGACTTTGTATCCATCAATAATGAAGACAAAAGCGATGATTGAAAATAGAATGTAAAGAGCGATAACCCCTTTGGCTATCCATTTTTTTGTCTGCGTATTGAAGAAACGGAGCAAGAATGCTCGGATTCTCTCCCTGTTTTTATATGCCAAATATTCCAGTACACCCAATAGGACGAAAAGAAGTACACAACTGATGAATTTCACAGTGAGCATATAGGTGGAGATGAAATCGGAAGCTTCGTCATTGTTTGTCTGGTTCAATAATTGTAGCATAAATGGACTCAAGTGGCAACCGAATGTGGTTGTCAAACCAGTATCAACAAGCGATATGCTATAGATGAAGATATGCTCCAACGCCGCAACTATGGTGAAGAGGATTCGATTGATTTTATTGGCTATGATCAGACCGATTCCGCAAGCGATGACGATGAATGTCTCAAAGGCATATTTCCAGTCGAAAATATCTCCGATGAATTGAGGCAATCCTGTTAGGCTGAAATAGCTATCGCTTTTATAAATGATGGTGGGTGCCCAAAGCACAATCATGAAAAAGATGGTAAAGACCGGAAATTTCAATATCGGTGCGACGATCCATCCTAATATCTTTCCCAAAATGCTTTTCAAGGTTGTTGATTCCTGTGTCATGGATATATCTTTTATTATTGATATGTTGCCTTATAACAATGATAACGGCTGAACTACTCATTTATTGGAATGAGTGCGAAAAATTGATTGCGAATTTCATAAAAATCGTTGAAATATGCAAGGTATTGGGAGATAGGTTCTGGTCAGTGGATAGTTGGAAAGAGAGACTAGAATGAAGGTCTAAAAGAAATTTTATTTTAAGTTTCCGCTTTCACGAAAAAACGCTAACTTTGCCGAAATTTGAATTATAATAAAGGGCGAGGTGAATATCATTAGAAAAGACATAAACATCGATTTCGGAGTGACAGTGAAAACTGCCGATTCGCTTCGTTTTTTGTTATTGCGTTGAATTTTTATTCAGCGCATTTTTTTTGCTATCTAGTAAACAATATAATATTTAAAAGAGGAGATTATGGAGAAAAAATTCAAGAAGGTCATCCTACTTGGTTCGGGAGCTTTGAAAATCGGACAAGCGGGAGAGTTTGACTATTCCGGTTCGCAAGCTTTGAAGGCAATGCGTGAGGAGGGTATTTCAACTGTGTTGATCAACCCTAATATCGCTACTATCCAAACATCGGAAGGTGTAGCGGATAAGGTATATTTCTTGCCTATCACTCCTTACTTCGTTGAGGAGATCATCAAGAAGGAGCAACCAGATGGAATCTTGTTGGCGTTTGGTGGTCAAACCGCTTTGAACTGCGGTACTGAATTGTATACTTCAGGTATCTTGAAGAAGTATGGAGTTGAGGTATTGGGTACTTCAGTGGATGCTATCATGATCACTGAGGACCGTGACCTTTTCGTAAAGAAGTTGAATGAGATCGAGGCGAAGACTCCAGTTTCACAAGCTGTGGAGAATATGGAGGATGCGTTGGCAGTCGCTCGCCGCATCGGTTATCCGGTGATGGTTCGTTCCGCATACGCTTTGGGCGGACTTGGTTCAGGTATCTGCGCCAATGAGCAAGAGTTCATTGAACTTTGTGATAGCGCCTTGGCTCACTCAAAACAAATTTTGGTTGAGGAGTCTTTGAAGGGTTGGAAGGAGATCGAGTTTGAGGTGATCCGTGATAAGAACGATCACTGCTTTACGGTTGTTCCGATGGAAAACTTCGACCCACTTGGTATTCACACCGGTGAGAGTATTGTAGTTGCTCCAATCATCTCTTTGAACCAGGATCAAATCAATATGTTGCAAGAGATCGCTAAGCAAGTGGTTCGCCACATCGGTATCGTCGGCGAGTGCAACATACAATACGCGTTCAATGCTGAGACAAATGATTACCGTATCATCGAGATCAACGCTCGTTTGAGCCGTTCATCCGCTTTGGCATCCAAGGCATCTGGTTATCCGTTGGCATTCGTGGCCGCTAAGTTGGCTTTGGGTTACTCATTGGATCAAATCGGTGAGATGGGAACTCCAAACTCCGCTTACGTAGCACCATCTGTAGATTATATCATCGTGAAGATCCCTCGTTGGGACTTGTCTAAGTTCGTAGGCGTTGACCGCGAGATCAACTCATCCATGAAGTCTGTCGGTGAGATCATGTCCATCGGTAAGTCTT
>JAKSKY010000013.1 GCA_024401515.1 Paludibacteraceae bacterium
ATAGGCATTTTCTTACGCAACTTGAAGTTAGAAACGTCTTTCTTAGACAATGTTGCGACAGCCTTTTGACCAGAGATAGCAGTCAACTCGTTGATAGCAACCTCGATGATCTTCTTATCAGCAACAGCTTGACCCAAACCTTGGTTAATGACGATCTTCTCCAAAACTGGAACTTGCATCACAGTTTTATAGTTGAACTCCTTCATCAAAGAAGGAACGATACGCTTAGCGTAATCTTGCTTTAAACTTGCAGTATTCATTATTTAATTACCTCCCCTGATTTTTTAGCGACACGCACTGTTTTTCCGTCAGAATCCTTCTTACGGCTAATGCGAGTTGCCTTGCCAGACTTAGGATCGATCAAACTCAAGTTAGAAACATGGATAGGAGCTTCCTTCTCCACGATACCACCTTGAGGATTCTTTGCGCTAGGCTTAGTTGCTCTCTTAACCATGTTAAGACCCTCAACAATAGCCTTTTGGTCTTTAACAAGGACGCGAGCTACACGTCCTTGTTTACCCTTACAATCTCCAGAGTTTACGATTACCGTATCTCCCTTTTTGATATGTAACTTTGTCATTTCTTTAAAATTAAGAATTAAAGCACCTCTGGTGCCAATGAAACGATTTTCATGTTAGTTGCACGGAGCTCACGAGCGACTGGACCGAAGATACGGCTAGCTCTCATTTCTCCTGCAGCATTCAAAAGGACACATGCGTTATCATCGAAACGGATGTAAGAACCATCTGGACGACGAATCTCCTTCTTAGTTCTAACAACAACCGCCTTAGAAACGGTACCCTTCTTCATATCACTTGATGGGATGACATGCTTCACAGTTACTACGATGATGTCTCCTACAGTGGCGTAACGCTTTGCAGTACCACCCAAGACGCGAATACACAACGCCTCTTTAGCACCGCTGTTGTCAGCCACAACCATTCTAGATTCTTGCTGTATCATAATTACTTAGCCTTTTCGATAATTTCTACGAATCTCCATCTCTTTGTCTTGCTCAATGGACGAGTCTCCATGATTCTTACGAAATCGCCGATGTTACACTCGTTATTCTCATCATGAGCATGATATTTCTTCGTCTTGTTGACGAACTTTTGATAAATAGGGTGTTTCTCCTTCCACTTAACAGCTACAGTGATGGTTTTATCCATCTTGTTGCTGGAAACGATTCCCTGTCTTTCTTTTCTTAAATTTCTCATTTTAATCAGCTCGAATTAATTATTTATTTAATTCCCTCAAACGCAACTCAGTGTTGATACGCGCAATGTCCTTGCGAGCAGCCTTGATCTGCATAGGGTTGTCCAACGGAGAGATAGTATGGTTAAGTTTCATCTTAACCAAGTTTTGCTGTTGAGCAGCAAGTTTCTCTTCCAATTCCTCTTTGCTTAATTTTTTTAATTCAGCTATTTTCATATCACTTATGCATTTTGGTTTTGAGCGTCATAATCTCTTCTGACAATAAACTTAGTGGTAACTGGCAATTTCTGAGCAGCCAAGCGCAAAGCCTCTTTTGCTATATCGAAAGATACACCCTCTACCTCAATCACAATTCTACCTGGAGTGACAGGGAATACGAATCCCTCAGGGTTACCCTTACCTTTACCCATACGCACCTCAGCAGGCTTCTTAGTGATAGGCTTATCAGGGAAAATTCTAATCCAAATCTTACCTTGTCTTTGCATGTAACGAGTTACTGCGACACGGGCAGCCTCGATTTGACGTCCGGTGATCCACTTTGACTCCAAGACCTTAATACCGAAAGAACCGAAAGCAAGTTGGTTACCGCGTTGAGCGTTACCCTTCATACGGCCTTTCTGCTGTCTTCTGAACTTTGTTCTCTTAGGTTGTAACATTTTTCCTTCAGCTTAAATTCGTTAACAGAATTATTTCTTATTTTTCTTGAAGCCTTGTTTCTTACCGGCAGCTTGAGAATTGTTTCCTGAACGACCTGTTTCCTTAGAAGCAGTAAAGTTAGGAGCCAAATCCTTCTTGCCGTAAACTTCACCACGGCAAATCCAAACCTTAATACCAATCAAACCTACATTTGTTAAAGCTTCAGCTTGAGCGTAATCGATATCAGCTCTGAAAGTGTGCAATGGAGTTCTTCCCTCCTTGTACATCTCAGAACGAGCCATCTCAGCGCCGTTCAAACGACCTGAAACTTGAACCTTGATACCTTCAGCGCCCATACGCATAGTTGACGCAATGGCAGTCTTAGTAGCGCGACGGTAAGCGATCTTACCCTCTACTTGACGAGCGATGTTGTTTGCGACAATAGTAGCGTCCAACTCAGGACGTTTAACCTCGAAGATGTTGATTTGAACCTCCTTATCGGTGATTCCCTTCAACTCTTCCTTCAATTTCTCTACCTCTTGACCACCCTTACCGATGATGATACCTGGACGAGCAGTACATACGGTAATAGTGATAAGCTTCAAAGTACGTTCTATTACTATTCTTGAGACGCTTGCCTTAGCTAGACGGGCGTTGAGGTACTTTCTGATCTTAGCATCCTCCACAATAGTATCGCCGTAATTCTTACCGCCGAACCAGTTGGAATCCCAACCCTTGATGATACCTAGACGGTTACTTATTGGATTTACTTTCTGTCCCATCTAACAATTAGTTTTTGTCTTGTGAATTAATAGAATCTACATAAATAGTCACGTGGTTAGAGCGCTTACGAATTCTGTAACCTCTACCTTGTGGAGCGGGACGAAGTCTCTTCAAAGTTCTACCCTCGTCAACGAAAATAGAGCTAACGTACAATTCGCCGCTATCCGCTTTTCTATCATTTTTTTGCTCCCAGTTAGCGATTGCTGAACGAAGCAACTTCTCCAAACGGTTTGAAGCATCCTTAGTAGAGTACTTCAATACGCTAAGAGCTTTATATGCCTCCATACCGCGAACCAAATCAGCGACCAAACGCATCTTGCGCGGAGATGTAGGAACATCATTCAATTTAGCGAAGTATTGAGACTTCATAGCCTCTTTTTTGGCATTCGCTGTGTTTCTCTTTCTTACACCCATTTTAATAATTTTTTAAATCAGTTTACACGGTTATTTTTTCTTGTTACCACCGTGTCCTCTAAATGTACGTGTCAAAGCGAACTCGCCAAGCTTGTGGCCGACCATGTTCTCAGTAACGTACACAGGAATAAACTTATTTCCGTTATGAACTGCTAATGTATGGCCCACGAAATCAGGTGAAATCATGGAAGCTCTTGACCAAGTCTTGATCACGGACTTCTTACCGCTCTCATTCATAGCCAAAACCTTTTTCTCAAGCTTAACGCTAATAAATGGGCCTTTTTTTAATGAACGACTCATAAAAATTACCTTTTAAATTACTTTTTCCTTCTTTCGATTATATACTTGTTAGAAGCAGCCTTTGGAGATCTAGTCTTGTAACCCTTAGCTAACAAGCCCTTTCTTGATCTTGGGTGACCTCCAGATTGACGTCCTTCACCACCACCCATTGGGTGATCTACTGGGTTCATAACAACGCCTCGGTTGCGAGGGCGACGACCCAACCAGCGTGAACGTCCAGCCTTTCCTGAAGCCTCCAATGCGTGGTCAGAGTTTCCAACCGTACCGATCGTAGCCTTACAAGTACAAAGGATCATTCTGGTTTCGCCAGAAGGTAATTTCACGATTGCATACTTTCCTTCTCTCGAAGTCAATTGAGCAAAAGTTCCTGCGGAACGAACCAATGCAGCACCTTGTCCTGGACGCAACTCCAAATTGTGGATTACAGTTCCAAGAGGAATGTTTTGCAAAGGCAATGCGTTTCCGACCTCAGGTGACGCTTCTGCTCCTGATAGCAATTGTTGTCCAATTTGCAATCCATTAGGTGCAAGAATGTAACGTTTTTCTCCATCAGCGTAGAACAAAAGAGCGATACGAGCCGAACGGTTTGGATCGTACTCGATTGTCTTGACAACTGCTGGAACACCATCTTTGTCTCTTCTGAAATCAATTACTCTATACTTTCTCTTGTGACCACCACCGATGTAACGCATGGTCAATTGACCTGAATTATTACGTCCACCAGTCTTGCGTAAGCCTACGACAAGAGATTTTTCTGGAACGTTTGTAGTAATTGCATCAAACGTACCAATAACTTTGTGTCTTTGCCCCGGTGTTGTGGGCTTAAATTTACGAACAGCCATTATTATTCAAAATTGCTATAAAAATCTATTACTTGACCTTTCTCCAAAGTAACATACGCTTTCTTGTAAGAAGCGTCGCGACCTGAAAGAATACCGGACTTTGTATAACGAGTCTTAGCCTTACCCTCAACTCTTGCAGTGTTGACAGCAACGACCTTCACGCCATACAACTCCTCAACAGCCTTCTTGATCTCAAGTTTGTTAGCTGTTGGAACGACACGAAAACCGTAGCGAGAGCAAGTCTCGCCAAGGTTTGTCATTTTCTCTGTTATAATCGGTTTAATTATGATTCCCATCTTTTCAACCTCCTTAAGCATTTAAATTTTTCTCAATATTCGCCAATGCATCCTCAGTAATGAGAAGACATGCAGCGTCGAGAATCTTGTAAGTATTTAACTCAGAAGATGTTACGACACCTGCATTTTGAATATTTCTTGCTGACAAATATACATTTTTATTTGATTCTGACAAAACTAAAAGTGATTTCTTATCAGCAATCTTCAAACCTTCCAACATAGAGAGGTAATTCTTTGTCTTAGGAGCGTCGAAATTAACGTTCTCCAAAACAACGATCTTGTTCTCCTTAGCCTTGGTTGACAATGCAGATTTGCGAGCCAATGCATTAGTTTTCTTATTCAACTTAAAGTCGTAATCGCGTGGCTTAGGACCGAATACACGGGCACCACCGACCAAAACTGGTGAGTTGATATCACCACGACGGGCACCACCACCACCTTTTTGACGACCTAACTTTCTAGTACTACCAGAAATCTCGCTTCTCTCCTTAGACTTGTGAGTTCCTTGACGTTGAGCAGCCATATATTGTCTAACTGCTAGGTACATCACGTGGTCATTTGGCTCGATACCAAAGACGCTGTCGCTCAAAGAGATCTTTCTTCCAGTATCTTCTCCTTTGATATTATATACACTGAGTTCCATTACTTATTCACAATTACGATTGCACCTTTACATCCTGGCAAAGAACCCTTGATTACTAAGAGGTTGTTTTCAGGAATTACTTTTAACACCTGAAGATTCTGAACTGTAACAGAGTCTCCACCCAAACGACCTGCCATACGCATTCCCTTGAATACCTTTGCAGGGTAAGAACAAGCACCGATAGAACCTGGAGCTCTCAAGCGGTTGTGCTGACCGTGAGTTGATTGTTGCACACCACCGAAACCGTGACGCTTAACAACACCTTGGAAACCTTTTCCCTTAGATGTTCCGATAACGTCTACGAAATCTTTGTCTGTAAACAAATCAACAGTAATTTGGTCACCCAACTTGTACTCTTGATCAAAATCCTTGAACTCGGCCAAGTGTCTCTTTGGTGTTGCACCTGACTTCGCGAAGTGACCCATCTCTGCCTTCGTAGTGTGCTTCTCTTTCTTATCCTCGAAGCCCAATTGAAGTGCGCTATAGCCATCTTTCTCGACAGTCTTGATTTGTGTTACAACACAAGGACCTACTTCGACAACAGTGCATGGAATGTTCTTTCCCTCAGCACTGAAAACGGATGTCATTCCGATTTTTTTTCCAATTAATCCTGGCATTTCAATAAATATTAAAAAAACTACACTTTAATTTCTACCTCAACTCCGCTTGGCAACTCCAATTTCATCAAAGCGTCAACAGTCTTTGCAGTTGAGCTATAGATGTCGATCAATCTCTTGAACGAAGAGAGTTGGAATTGCTCTCTAGACTTCTTGTTCACGAATGTTGAACGGTTCACTGTAAAAATACGTTTGTGTGTTGGCAATGGAATTGGACCGCTAACAACAGCACCAGTGCTTTTTACGGTCTTAACGATCTTTTCAGCTGACTTGTCAACCAAGTTGTGATCGAAAGACTTTAACTTAATTCTAATTTTTTGACTCATCTCTTTGAATCTATTTTAATATTACAATAATTCAACTTTACCCTTAGCCTCAGCGACTACAGCCTTTGCGATAGCGGTAGAAACCTCAGCGTAATGAGAGAACTCCATTGATGAAGTAGCACGACCTGAAGTGATAGTACGCAAGTCAGTTACGTAACCGAACATCTCTGACAATGGCACCTTAGCCTTAACGATACGAGCACCAGAACGGCTAGTCTCCATACCCTCAACTTGACCACGACGCTTGTTCAAGTCACCGATCACGTCACCCATGTTCTCCTCAGGAGTGATAACCTCAAGCTTCATGATAGGCTCCATCAAAACTGGCTTAGCCTTAGCGCAAGCTGCCTTGAATGCCAAGTTAGCACAGATTTCGAATGACAACTGGTCAGAGTCAACTGGGTGGTAAGAACCATCCATTACAACAACCTTCAATCTCTCTACTGGGAAGCCAGCCAATACACCATTCTTCATAGCTGCTTGGAATCCCTTTTGGATTGATGGGATGAACTCCTTAGGGATGTTACCACCCTTAACTACATCCTCGAATTGCAATGAACCCTCGAAGTTATCGTCAGCAGGACCAACGCTAACAACGATATCAGCATATTTACCACGACCTCCGGATTGCTTCTTGTAGCACTCACGGTGATCAACTGTTCTTGTAATAGCCTCTTTGTAGCTAACTTGTGGACGACCTTGGTTACACTCAACCTTGAACTCACGTTTCAAACGGTCGATGATGATATCCAAGTGAAGCTCACCCATACCTGAGATAACTGTTTGACCAGATTGCTCGTCAGTCTTAACAGTAAATGTAGGGTCCTCTTCAGCCAACTTAGCAAGACCTACGCCCAACTTATCAACGTCAGCTTGAGACTTAGGCTCGATAGCGATACCGATCACTGGATCTGGGAACTCCATAGACTCCAATACCATGTGATCTTTCTCCTCCTCACCGCAAAGGGTATCACCAGTACGGATATCCTTGAAACCTACTCCGGCACCGATATCACCAGCACCGATTCTCTCTACTGGGTTTTGGTGGTTAGAGTGCATTTGGAAGATACGAGAGATACGCTCCTTCTTTCCTGAACGGGTGTTGAACACGTAAGAACCTGCATCCAACTTACCAGAGTATACACGGAAGAAGCAAAGACGACCTACGAATGGGTCAGTCGCGATCTTAAATGCAAGAGCGCACAAAGGCTCGTCCTCATCTGGGTGACGAACAACCTTAACCTCTTCGTTACCTACCTCTGTACCGATAATCTCAGGAGTATCCAATGGGCTTGGCAAGTAAGCGCAAACAGCGTCCAACATAGTTTGAACACCCTTGTTCTTAAATGAAGAACCACATACCATTGGGAACACTTGCATAGAAAGAGTTGCCTTACGGAGAGCAGTCTTGATCTCGTCGATAGTGATAGTAGAAGGATCATCGAAATACTTCTCCATCAAAGTATCATCGTAGCTAGCGATTGTCTCCAACATCTTGTCTCTCCACTCTTGTGCCTCGTCTACCAAGTCAGCAGGGATTTCCTCTGTTGAGTAGTCAGCACCCATAGTCTCATCGTGCCAAAGAATAGCCTTCATTTGGATCAAGTCAACTACACCCTTGAAGCTCTCTTCCGCTCCAATAGGAATTTGGATAGGACATGGGTTAGCACCAAGAACCTCCTTCAATTGAGCAACTACGTCGAAGAAGTTAGCACCGGAACGGTCCATCTTGTTTACGTAGCAGATACGAGGAACAGAGTACTTATCAGCTTGACGCCATACAGTCTCTGATTGAGGCTCAACACCACCAACCGCACAGAAAGTAGCGACAGCACCATCCAAGATACGAAGTGAACGCTCTACCTCAACAGTAAAGTCAACGTGTCCCGGAGTATCAATCAAGTTGATCTTGTACTTCTTATCTTGATACTTCCAATAAGTTGTAGTAGCAGCGGAAGTAATAGTGATACCTCTCTCCTGCTCTTGGACCATCCAGTCCATGGTAGCGGCACCATCGTGAACCTCACCGATCTTGTGAGTCAAACCTGTGTAGAACAAGATACGCTCTGACGTAGTTGTCTTACCAGCATCGATGTGAGCCATGATACCGATATTTCTTGTATAATGTAAATCAGCTTTAGCCATTTTGTTATTCGTGTAATAGATTAGAACCTAAAGTGAGCGAACGCACGGTTAGCCTCGGCCATCTTGTGCATATCTTCTTTCTTCTTGAATGCACCGCCTTGGTTGTTATAAGCGTCTGCGATCTCTGCAGCCAACTTATCAGCCATTGAATGACCACTTCTTTTACGTGAGAAGAGAATAAGGTTCTTCATAGAGATAGATTCTTTTCTCTCTGGACGAATTTCGGTAGGAACTTGGAATGTAGCACCGCCGACACGACGTGACTTAACCTCCACTTGTGGAGTAATGTTTTCCAAAGCCTTCTTCCAGATTTCTAATGCGGATTTTTCCTCATTAGGGAGTTTTGACTTAACGTTATCCAACGCTGTGTAGAATATATCGTATGCGATAGTCTTCTTACCGTCATACATCAAATGGTTAACGAATCTTGTAACCATTACTTCATTGAAAACTGGATCTGGTAAAATGATCCGTTTCTTTGGTTTTGCTTTTCTCATTTTTTACTCAAAAATTTTTAGTTTTTGTTTTGGTTGCAGTTGCTTCAACGGCTTCGCTAAGCCATTTACTCAACCGGCGTAATTCATCAAGGGCAACCCCTTAGAATTACTTCTTCTTTGCTGGAGCTGCTTGTCCTGGCTTAGGTCTCTTAGCACCGTACTTAGAACGACGTTGTGTACGACCGTTTACACCTGCGGTATCAAGAGTACCACGTACGATGTGATAACGCACACCTGGAAGGTCCTTAACACGACCACCACGTACCATCACGATTGAGTGCTCTTGCAAATTGTGACCCTCTCCTGGAATGTAAGCATTCACTTCCTTTTGGTTGGTCAAACGTACTCTGGCAACCTTACGCATTGCTGAATTCGGCTTCTTAGGGGTTGTAGTATAAACCCTAACGCAGACGCCTCTTCTTTGTGGACATGAGTCCAAAGCTGGAGACTTGCTTTTGTCCGCTTGACTTGCCCTTCCTTTTCTAACTAACTGCTGAATTGTAGGCATTTCGTTAAACTTTAAAACTTTTAATTATTAATAAATATTTTTAGACACTCTACTAAAAGTGCTTGCAAAATTAGAAATAATATTTCGTTCCACCAACATTTTTTCTTTTTTTTTACTTCATAGGCAAATTTGTATGGCGACGGGACATCATAGATATTGTTTCTTTTTGCCGTTAAGATTATATTTGTGACCTATATTATATATAAAAGCAGATATCATGAAATCAAAATCAGACTTTATCAGATACATATCACTAGCCGCCATCTTCCTCATAGCCGGCGTCCTGATATACCAGACCTATCCGAACATAGGCAAATTCAGGTACACCTACGTATTGGACAAGCCTTGGGAATACGATGCGTTGACAGCTCCTTACGGATTTGAGATCATGAAATCCAAGGAGGAACTAAAAAACGAGGAAGATAGTCTGCTCAAAGATTTTCACCCCTTCTACCAAAACGTGGAATCCATTCCCACCAAATACATCAATTTGCTGAACAGTAATTTCGGCAAGGTGGACGACTCAGCCGTCGGAGAATATAAAACATACATCATCCGCAAACTGAAAACATTATACAGCAACGGTATCATCGACGCTGAAGAGATGGAGAATTTAAACGACAAAGGAATTACCGAAATCAACATTCTGACCGGCAATGTGGCGAAATCTGTTCCTATCGCTTCTCTCCAAACAGCCAAATCGGCCTACGAGAACATCATCAACAACGCCCCTATCTCACTAGACCGACTTACACTTCAGGGGTATAACATCAACAATTATATCCAAGAGAACATCGTTTTCGACAAAGAGAAGACTGAGTCCGTCAAGAAGGAGGCGCTCAAATCCATCTCCCTCACCAAGGGGCGCATCCAAAGCGGAGAGAAGATCATCGACCACGGAGAGATTGTCAAGCAAAAGACTTATGACATCCTCAACTCCCTCAAAACCGTGGTGGAAGAAAACAGTGGAAAAAAAGACGCGAAATTGATCCACTTAGGACAAATCCTAATCATACTCAATGTGCTTTGCGCCCTTTTCCTCTATTTCCTTCTTTTCCGAAGAAGCTATCTAATGACACCTAAAAACATCGCGCTCATATTAAGCATTATCGTCATCTTATGCTTCCTCACCTCTTTCGCGGTCAAAAAGGAGATTACCCCATACATCATACCCTATGCGCTTTTGCCGATTTTGGTCACTTGCTTCTTCGACACGAGAACAGCGCTCTTCTCCCATCTTACCGTCATACTATTGGCCTCATTCGTCGTACCGAACGGCTTCGAATTCCTATTGATGCAGACCATTGTCGGTATGATTTCAATATGCACCCTAAAGAACATCTACATGCGTTCACAATTGGTGCAATCGGCTTTGTTCATCATCGTGACCTATTGCACCGTCTATGCGGCCTACACGCTGGTCCACGAAAATGGAATGGACACATTCGAATGGAAGATGCCATTCGTCTTCTTGGCAAATGGATTGTTACTGCTATTTGCCTACCCGCTCATCTATATTGTGGAGAAGCTTTTCGGTTACGTCTCAGATGTGACACTCGTGGAGTTGGCCAACACCAACAACACCCTGCTCCGTCAATTTTCCGAGGAGGCACCTGGTAGTTTCCAACACTCCATGCAGGTGTCGAACTTAGCTTCGGATGCGGCTAGAAGCATTGGAGCCAATCCTATGTTGGCAAGGACAGGAGCGCTCTACCACGACATCGGCAAGATGGCCAATCCAGCCTTCTTCACAGAAAATCAATCCAGCAAAAACCCACACACGGAGATGAACGACGAGGAGAAAAGCGCACAAATCATCATCCGTCACGTAACGGATGGTATCGCCATCGCCAAGAAAAACGGATTGCCGGAAAAGATCCAAGAGTTCATCGCCACCCATCATGGCAAGAGCAAGACTAAATATTTCTTCTACACCATGAAGAACAAATATCCAGATAGGGAAATCGACGAGGCGAAATTCACCTATCCAGGTCCATTGCCGACCTCCAAGGAGATGGCCATTCTCGTGATGTGCGATGCGGTGGAGGCCGCTTCCAGAAGTCTGAAAGAATATACGGACACAAGCATCAACGATTTGGTGGAGAAGATTGTCAATGACCAAGTCAGCGAGGGCATCTTCAATGAAACACCTATCACATTCAAAGAGATAAACAAGATCAAAGAGGTATTGAAAGGCAAACTCACCACGATTTACCACACACGTATCGTCTATCCGGAATTGAATAAAAAATAGGATTCACCCCGTAGAGACGCGATCAATCGCGTCTCTACAAAACGCACAAAGCCTGTGTCGTCATTCGGCACAGGCATTTTTTATTTTCGCCTCAAATTCGAGGGAATATGAATCAGAAGACAGAAAACACATTAAACGAGATTTTTCAGGGAGAATGGAACCTCCACGCCTACAAACAACTGCAATACAAGAATACTTTCATAGAATCTCAAGAAGAAGAGACCATCCCATCACTTATGGATTGGTACCAGAATAAGAGAAGTGGCAAAGTGAGTTATGCAGGCATGCGTTTAAAGAAGATGCTCCCATTCCTTCCCAGCAAGGAACAATATGAAATCACACTGTTATTACTACAAGGCAGTAAAACGGACGCCGAGTATGTGGCGCAATACCTCAATGCTTTCAGATACAATAAGACACACAAACCCATCACTTGGCGGGATGAATACATACCACTCGTGAAACAAGCGTGGGAGAGGCATCATGGTCCATCTCTAGCACAACTTGTCATCCAATATATGACAATTGATTATGTACGTACCCAAGCCGAAGCACTGTCTGAGATCTCGAAGGTCTATTTCGAACTTTGCAGACGCCTTGTCCACGATAGGACGTTCAAAATCGACACGCATAAATTGAAGGCTTTGGTGGACATCAACGCCTACCTTTTCATCCTATCCGAATCCAAGCTTGGGATAACGAGTCAGGAGGCCCGTCGATTGCTATATCAATGGATAGCCATCACCGCAAGTCTATACAGTGATCCTTATTATTATAGATCAGTGGTCAATTTACCCTTCTTCCACCTCTCCTTACGGAAGTTGCAAGGGCTAGACACAGCGATCTATCTACTATTGGAGATGGAGCAAGAGGATGTCGTGAAACAGTTTGTGGCGTGGAGCAGGCTGGTAGATAATAAATTATGTGATAAAAAGCAGGAATTCCGACGTAACTGTATCGGCTCTAACACAGAGAACCACATTCAACTCGCCAATCTAATCATAGAGAATCTTCCCGAAGATTTGATCTACATAGCGCACCCGCAGGAAGACTATCGTAATTACATTCATCACATCGCACATCCTTTCGCGGAGATACCGCCATATATCCTTGACGCACCAGAAGAGCGTTCGGAAAACAAGACGTCAGAATCATTAGAGGCCACTACCACTAGGCTTAACAACCCCCTAGCCCAAAAGTTAATGGAAGAATTGGGAGACACTAAAGGATAAAGGCCACCGTTACCTAATCACCGAAGCGCCTGTATTACCATCCACCGGAATATCCATGGTGCCACGATAATGAGCGGGTTGGACATGAGAAGTATCCAGTAAATGATAGAGTTTCTCCGGTGTCATCACGGGTTCCACATCCGCCATCTGAGGACAATTATAACCCATCATCAACTCTTTATCGTAAGCAGGATCTTCATGAGGCATTTGGAACGGTTTGGTAAACGACCCATCCTCCTTATAATAAGAGAAATAAGGGCGTGCGTAGTCTCCATCATCGCGGCGGGAAGATATCAAAATCCAACGTCCATTGGCGCTCCACCCCCTGCAATAATCAGAGGCATAAGGGACATTCACCTCTCTTACGGGCGAAACCTCCTTGGTGGCAAGATTCATCTTGTAAACATCGCACTCCGCATGTCGATAAGGGGAACTGCCATATTGGGCTACCATAAAGAGCAACCATTTTCCATCAGGAGATGGTTGCGGATAGTGGGCAGTCAATCCCAATTGGCTCATCGGAATTATTCTTTCCGGTTCACCCCACTTCAAAGAATCGGCATCGAAAGAGATACGATATATATCATATTTCAAATTTTTATGACGGCTCACATGACCAAGGACGCTGTCCGTGGCTGCGTAATAAAGGGATTTCCCATCAGGTGCCCAACAAGGAAAAGTTTCCATTCTATTCTTACTTTTTTGGATATATGACATCTCATCTTTCTCGATATCATATAAGACCAAATCGGACATACGGTCAATGACCTCCGTCTTCACATCCACTACAGGATAGGCCTGACCTACAGCATTAATGGAGAATGCTATAAATGGCAATGTGGGATGCCAAGACTCATAGGTCGTGGCGGCGTACATATCACCCACCTTGGTGTTGACAATACGAGAAACGCCCTGATAGGTCACAACCAAACCGCCATTTTTTCCTCTGAAACAAAAAGAGCTATTGCCAGAACCATTTTTCTGGGTCGCATGACAGTTCAAACAACTGTATCCATCCACAGGCAAGGGCTCAGGACGGACTTTCTTATTGGAGGCAATCACCTTACTGGTATTATTCTCCATATTAAATGCGACAAGATCCAAAACGCCATGTCCACGATAGGAAGGCTCAATCAGACGGCATGTCAAATAGGGATCTATCGAATCAGATTTCACGCTCCATGAGAAAGGTTTCAAATGAGTCCACTCTTTTTCCTTCACATAGACATCCACACACAATGTGGTATCAAGGTTTTCAGACAACATTTTTTTCCAACTCTTCATAGGGAAGATTATCTTGCCATCGTTATCCGACTCCACAACAATCGAAGCGCCGGAAGGGGCCGTCACACACACGCGGCAATCCTTCTCCTCACAGTTCACCATGAAATTCAAAGGGGCAATGTTACATGGAATCGCCACATCTCTGTAGTCGGGATATATGTCAACCTCAACAGAGTCACAATTCACAGCATTTTGAGGCACTTCAACACCACATGCGGCAAACAAAAGTGTGAAAACGGTTACCGCCAAGAAATGCTTTACTATCTGATTTCCAACAATATATTTTAATGCCATAACCTTATCAGTTTTCTTCTTTTCTGAAAGTGAAATAGTAACAATAACTCTTGCCATAGGTAGACTTCATCTCTTTTCTGGCTTGATCCATTCGCTCCCTACCATAACTTTGTAGTGTACGGAAGAAACCTCCAACACGTTGCAGGGTAGCATCATCCATCTTAACAACAGAAAGCAATGACCTATCCGTACCATTCAATACGGCAATCGCGGCAGCCTCCTTGACACAAGTAGCGATCGGCTTATCCGTACGCGCGGCATAGATGCCCACATCATTCAAGAAGGCGGACATATTGCGTTCCCACAAATCCGACATCAGTCTCAACTCAAAACTCTCGCGCGGCAAATCACTGAAGCACAAGAAGTAACGAGAAACCGTGGCATCACCAAGGAACAACACATTCTCGTTAGGCATTCGTTTCTCCACCATCCGACATTCAGGATGTTTGTTCATATAAACTTCCCGATCATTTTTCAAAAGACCCAAATCAGCCAGCTCCTCAGCCATCACAAAAGATTGGCTCATTTGGTTCATATAACGTTCAGCCAACTGGTTTTCATGCCTCAACAAAGCACACAAAGCCAAAAGGCGAATGCGCCGATAGCTTAGGCCAAAACGCTGCCAAGATTCAATGGAGACACGTGTCGCACTATTGACAAAACCGGCATGGAAAGTCATCTCATCCTCATAGAGTAGGTATTCAGTAGGCGTGAATGGCGTCTTCTCAAATGAGAAATCAATCTTAAACAATTGATCGGGCAATTGATCGGTATAGGCCAAAGCAATGACCCGATAGGCGTTCAAAGTATGAGAGATTTTCTTATGCTTCTTGCACTCTTCGAGCACCTCCTTCCACTTGCATTCATCCGTCAAACGAGAGACTTTCAACTCCGAGTAGTATATTTTATCCTTATACGACAAAGCATACAACAAGACAAATAAGAGAGCAAAAAGAATCATCTGACAATAGGATGGCCATCGGGCACACATCTTATGCAAAGGGTTCGCGAAGATCAGCAAAGAGCAAGCTGCGACGATCTGGAGCATCCTCAATTTCATATAAGAGGAGGTCAACAACAACGAGGAGGCTCCCCAGTTGAATTCATCGTTAAAGCACCACACATCAAAGATGAAAGGCAAAGCGAAAAGTGAGAATAGCGTAACTCCCACCGCCACGGGGAAATATCGCTTCGTGTACCATGTGCGGAGCGTCATCATCAACAAAGCCACCAACGCATAGAATCCCAATGCGGGATAGAGTAAAGCGGTAGTCAGAAGCATCAAGGGTTCACCCCACCGTAACCTCTCGGAGATTTGATAGAGATAAAAAAGCGTCAATGCAAAAAAGATACCCATTAGGGTTAACAGGCCGAATGAAGTGTCAATTCGCATATAAACATCATACCCCACACCCGTATAGAGGGCGAGGAGAATCACCGACGGCAAAAAAGAGATAGGGAAAAGCAATTGTGATAAAGCGCAACACTTGTCCAAAAGGTATGCGACACCCGTCGCCAAAGCTGCGACCAACAGGGCACCCAACGTAGGGTAATACAAAAGTTGATGCAGGAATTGGGCCAAATAGCGCAACACACCACCCGTATGGTCCACCACCTCATGCTGATAGATGGAGTTGGTGGCGAAAAAGCCGTTCCAAAAAAGACGATAGATCACATCCCCATACATCAAGTGAAGGGAGATAAAGGTGACCATGAAAAAGACAAGACGGTATACCCAACGGGGCACACCTGAAAAGATTTGCTTTAACACGTAACGCATCGATTACTTCCCTCCGTTCTCTAGATATTGGTACAATCCCTCGCAGGTATCCTCCAACAAATCCATCACATGGGCGAAGCCAGCGGCTCCTCCATAATAGGGATCTGGAACATATCGGTCATGCATAGAGATGGCGAACTCCGTCATCTGGTGGATCTTTTTACGATGCTCCTCCGTCAACGCCTTGGAATGCAAAGCCTCAACGTTGTCATCATCCATGCCGACAACAATATCGAAGATATCAAAATCATCCGTTTGGACAGGTCGTGAGATGGAAGTCACCATGTATCCACGTTGTTGAGCCGCCTGAATCATACGGGGATCGGCATACTCGCCTTGATGATAATCCAAGATGCCGGCGGAATCGATCAAATAACGATCGGCTGCGTCATGCTTCTCCACGAAAGCTTTCATCACCGCCTCGGCCGCCGCTGAACGGCAAATATTGCCCAAGCAGACAAATAGGATACGAGTTTTGTTATCCATAGGAATCAATCTTACTGATTATCAGTGGCAGGAGCGCCACCATTTGAGTTGTTTGGTTTGTTCGGTCTACGAGGATATCTGCGTCTATGTGGACGGCCGCCTCCATTTTGTGGACGATTCTCACCTCCCTGATTAGGGGCGGAACCCTCTGCGGGTTTCACCTCCGCTCCACCATTTTGCGCACCACCATTTTGTGGGCGATTATTCTTCGGATGTTTATGACGAGGCTTGCCATACTGACCGCCTTGCTGACCACCCTGGCGACCATGTTGGCCACCTCTTGAATGGGATTTTCCTCCCTTTCTTGGTTCATAGGCAGGACCCTCCCCCACACCTTCCGGCATAGGGTATTTATCGATCTCCTTTTGAAGGAACTTCTCAATACGAGCGAACTTATCCTGCTCCGCTTCGGAAACGAAGGTGATACCGGCTCCCTGCTTATTAGCGCGGGCGGTACGTCCGATACGGTGGATATAGTCCTCCACATCGTGCGGCACATCGTAATTCAGCACGACATCCACATTCTCGATATCAATACCACGGGAAATAATGTCTGTAGCGACCAAAATGTTCACCTTGCCACTCTTGAAGTCCAATAGAGCCTGATCACGCTCCGCCTGTTCCAAATCGGAATGGATCTCCACCGCACGGAGACCGACACGACGCAGACTGCGTGTCACCTCCTTCACCTTCTGCTTGGATGAGGAGAACACAATGATCTTCTCCTCTTTCTTGTCGGAGAAGAGCGATTGGACAATGGCCAACTTTTGGGTTTCATAGCAAATATAAGCGCCTTGGGCCACACCCTCGGCAGGCTTGGAGATGGCGATGTTCACCATCACAGGATCACGGAGAATGGTCTCCGCCAACTTCTTTATCTTCGGCGGCATAGTAGCAGAGAACATAATGGTCTGCCTATCCGCAGGTAATTTTTTTACAATTTGGATGATATCATCATAGAAACCCATGTCCAACATACGGTCCGCCTCATCCAAGACAAAATAGCTCACTTTAGAGAAGTCTACATTGTCCAACCCGATGTGGGAGAGCAAACGTCCTGGAGTGGCCACCACGAAATCGGCGCCCAACTGCATCGCGCGCTTCTGTTGCTCCCAAGCGCTGGCATCGTTTCCGCCATAAACAGCCACGGAAGAGACAGGCAAAAAGTAGGAGAATCCCTCTAATTGTTGGTCAATTTGTTGGGCCAATTCCCGGGTAGGCGACATGATGATGGCATTCACCGCATCATCTGGATGAGGTTCCTTCAACATCTTATTCAAGAGCGGCAACAAAAAGGCCGCCGTCTTACCCGTACCAGTCTGTGCGCAAGCGATTACATCCTTTCCCTCCATAATCACAGGGATAGCTTGCTCCTGCACAGGAGTCATCTCACTGAAATTCATCACATTCAAGCCATCCATCAAACTGGGCTCGAGGTTCAATTCTTCAAACTTCATGATTAGTCAATCCTATTTTTGCCGCAAAGTTAATGAAAAATATGGAACGGACTTACATCGGATCCACATCCACTTGTATATACACCGACTTATAGGCCTGCTGCGCCAACGTCATATTGGTCAAATCACGCAACATCTCCTTCGCTTTGTCTACCGGAGCCTTCAGCTCCACCTTCAACATAATCTTCAAGATGAATAGGTTTTGGATACGGGCCACCAAAGGTTTATCAGGGCCGTAAACACGATCACCAAATGATTGTTTCATCAAAGCCGCCAAATAGTTCGCGGCACCATTCACCGCATAGAAATCCCTGCCCTTGATATAGACATAAACCAATCTGTAATAAGGCGGGTATCTGAATAGGGAACGCTCATTCATCTGAACGTTGAACATCGTGGTATAATCATTGTTCCGCACCTGCTTGATGACCGGATGGTCTGGTTCGGAGGTCTGGATCACCACAATGCCTCGGTTATTTTTTCTTCCCGCACGACCACTCACCTGCGCCATCATCTGGTAGGCACGTTCCATCGCACGGAAGTCTGGATAGTTCAACAAGGAGTCCGCATCGAGGATACCCACTACCCTCACCCTTTCAAAATCCAATCCCTTGGAGATGATTTGGGTACCGACCAAGATATCAATCGCCCCATCCTCAAAATCCTTCAAAATCTTCTCGTAACTCTTTCGGGAACGGGCCACATCCAAATCCAAGCGGGCGACACGCACACCCGGGAAGAGAGCCTCCACCTCCTCCTCTATCTTTTCCGTGCCGAAGCCTCTCGGTTCCATTTCAGGCGTTTCGCAGGCAGGACATAAGGTTGGGACATTCATCGTGTAGCCACAATAGTGGCATACCAACTGATGCGTGCTTTTATGATAAGTTAAACTAATATCGCAATTCTGGCAACGAGGCACGCAACCACAGGTTCGGCACATCATGAAGGGGGCAAACCCGCGACGGTTCTGGAAGAGGATGATTTGCTCTTTGCGTTCCAACGCACGGCGCATCTGCTCCACCAATAGTGGTGTAAAGGCGTCACGGATCATCGTCTTGGTGCGACGGGCCTCCTTCACATCGGCCACCATCACATCGGGCAATTGTATACCCTCATGGCGCTGCATCAACTCCACCAAACCGAACTTCCCGGAACGGGCAGCCTCGTAACTCTCCAAAGAGGGGGTAGCGGAACCTAACAAGACCTTCGCCCCCATCCTACCCGCCAGGATGATGGCGGCATTACGGGCATGGTAGCGAGGTGCGGGGTCAAATTGTTTGTAGGTGTTCTCGTGTTCCTCGTCCACCACAACCAATCCTAAATTATTGAATGGCAAGAAGATAGAGGAACGCACACCCAAAATGACCTTGTAACCTTTATCATGCAGCAAGTTATTCCAGATCTCCACCCGCTCCGCATCGGTGAACTTGGAGTGGTAGACGCCCAGTTTGCTACCGAATACCCTACGCAGACGATTGGTGATCTGGGTGGTGAGGGCGATTTCCGGGAGTAGGAAGAGCACCTGCTTCTCCATCTTCAACGCCTCCTCGATCAAATGTATATAGATTTCTGTCTTACCGCTGGAGGTCACACCATGCAGCAAGACCACATTCTTCTGACTAAACGCTCCGTGGATCTCCTCGTAGGCTTTTTGCTGCACCTCCGAGAGGGGATGTGTGGCACTCTCCACATAGAGGGTGTCATCCAGACGATCCACATCCTTTTTGTATATTTCCATAATACCCTTATCCACCATTGCGGCAAGGGCCGCCGCGGAAACACGCTTCTCCATCAACTCCTTCTTGGATACCTCTCGACGTTGTTGAGGTTGCAACAGACAGGATAGTTGCATATAGACCATCAGGAGTTCCACCTGTTTCTTCGCCTTGCTCAATGCGTCAAAGAGTTCGTGGAGTTTCGACTCCTCCATATAGGCTGGAGCCAAGCGGACATAGGCCTCCTGCTTCGCCTTGTATTTCGATTTCAACTCCTCGCTCACAGAGACCGCCCCCATCTCCATCATTCTTTTCACCAATGGGAGCGCATTCTTCAACCCCACCAGTTTATTGAGTTCGCTGACGGTATGCTCTTTATCCTTCAAGACATCTAAAAGCAGCTGTTCACGCTCCTTCAACGGAGCCTCCGCCTCAAAATCCTCCACCAGGGAGATGACCGTCTCACTCTCCAGTTTCAAACCGGAAGGCACCGCCGCCTTGAAGACTTCCCCCAAGGTACATTGATAATAGCTTGCGATCCACTCCCAAAACTTGATCTGCTGCGGGCGAACGATCGGTTCGGCATCCAACACCCCGATCACCTCCTTCAACTCCACATTCTCCGGCGGTGTGAAACGGATACCATAGACCAAAGCGGTATAGAACTTAGAACGTCCAAAGGGTACAATGACACGCATGCCGACCTTCACCTCCCCCGCCATCTCTTCGGGCAAGATATAGGTGAAAGTACTTCCCAGCGGGAGCGGCAATATGGTTTCAATATAGGTGGTCATTGGATAATAATCATCTCTCGTAATAGAGATCGATGGTTTGCTTCTCATCCATAGGGAGCGGAATCCATTCCACTTGCTCGCGTTTCTCATCGGCCCAGAGCAATGAATTACCCTTCGCATCGATAAGACCCTTCTTCGAAAGGACACGGACAATGATTACATTGCCATTCACCTCTATCGCATCATAAATACATGGAACGACAATCTCACCCGCACCATTCATCAAGCCCCATTTGTTCACAATCTTGATAGGGGTATAATAATCGTTTGCAGTAGCGAATGGCTTCACATCATCCAAAAAGGTGGCGAAAGGTTCGCCAGACTTGGCGAGTCCTCGTTTACCATTGAGATTCACCACCTCAATCTCCCTTGTTCGACGCATAGACGACTCCTCATCCACCATCTGCTCGGCGGCACTTCCTTTTTTATCAATGAAGAAGGTCTTATCATTGGCCACTACCTTAGCCACTCCACTCTTCTTGTCAAAAGCGGAAGCCTCATCATAGATGAACTTCAAAAGCGTCTTACCTGACAAATCGACGTAACCAAACTTACCATCCTTGGATACTGGAATCGGATCCCCCACCTTGGATTTGGCATAAGACCATCGTTCGTTATCATCGGAGAAGGAGTATTCGTATTTGAAAGGAATGATGATCTTACCCGTCTCATTGATAACCCCCCAGGCGCCATGGCGTTTCACCGGACACACCCCATTCTGAAAGGTCATCGCATCATCATACTCTGGTGTGTAGACCACCTTTCCTGTCTTATCAATAAAGTTCCATACCATCTTATCCTTCTTGGGAACCTCCACCGCTGTCATCGCGGCATTGAACGGACGCGCGTCATTGAACTGGCAAGCAACCACCTCCTTGCCTTGACCATCCACAAAGCCGAACAGGTCGTTCTTCTCCACCAAGATCAATTGGGAACCCTCCTTGCCAATCATCTGGTATTCACAAGGGAGGAACATCTCACCCTGTATGGTATAGGCACCATACTTGCCGCTTTTCTCCACGACAAAATAGTTCACCGAACCACTGTTGTAAGGGCCATGAATATTATCATAACCGCACGGGATCAACTCCTTGGATTGCGCCCCCTCAAAGCGCAAAACGCCATATTGTTTACCCTCTTTCTTAGTCATCACCAACAAATAATCGTCGGAAAGGAAAGAGATTTCATCGTATGGCGTCGCTGCCAACTCGTAGGTTTGACGACGAGTCAATGATTTCCATTGGGACTTCACATCAGCCATGGAATATCGACTGACATCGGAACGCACGCCACGAATTATATTCTCGCTGGTGATATCCTCTCCACTGGAATTGATCATAATCTTCTCGCCATTCAGCGTCACCTCACATGTGTAATACTCATCGAACTGAGGTTTTTGATGGGCGTCATACTTGCAAGGGATCACCAGTTCGCCCTTTCTGTTCACAAAGCCCAATGAATCATTGTCGCCTACCACAGCCGCCATTCCCCAAGAGAAGGGATCCACTCGCTTATAATAGGTTTCGCCCAGCGTTTTACCATTGTCGCATAAAAAGATCCATCGATCCTCCTTTGAAACGATGGCATAATGCTCCGAAAGCGACGCATCCCCCTCAAAATCATAAGCCATGTCGTATTCACAAGGGATCGCCTCATCCAAATATTTGTCGAGATAACCATACTTACCATTCTTACGGACCTTCATACGGTTGTTGTAGAAGCGATATTCCAAGGCATCGCGATCCTTGTCATAGGTCGGCGCCATCTTCTCCACGCCATTCAAATCGGTGAATCCCAACTTGCCTCCCGCAAAGACAGGCAACCAACCATCCGTTGGCGCACCTACCTCCGCATAACGAAGGGTAGCGACACGCAAACCCATATTATAATCCGCGTAAACGCTCATCCCACTTGAAAGCAATGCCGCTAAAAGCGCGGCTAACATATATTTTCTCATAACGAACTGATAAATAGATATTGTCAATCATATATTTCCAGGATACAAATATAGGGAATTTATCGGAGGATGCGACAAAAAAGAGACGTACGGCCGTACGTCTCTACAATGATTATCGATTTAAAATTATTTCTCAGGAATCTCCATCTCGCCGCACCGCTCCAGTTTATCTTGCTTATCCTTCTCAATCTGATAATTGTTGAGGATCGCACCGGTCACCAAGTTCAAAAGCAAAAATGCCGCAATGATGAACCAAACCACATGGAAGAGGGTAATTACAACAGTGGGCGCCTTGACCACGCCATACTCACTGGCCGTCACCAAATTATAACGTAAATCTGTCCAGTCTTCGCCCGTCATCACGCGGAAAAGGGTAAACATAGCCTCGTCCAACGAACCATAAGGATCATCTGAATGGACAGGATTATTCGGTGCCACCTTCATAAACTCCTCATACCTCGCCTTCTCCTCTTGGGTCATTGCTTCGGCATCAGGCATTTTGAAGAGACCCACACCAATGATGGCGAAAAGGTAGATGAAAACCAAGAAGAGTAACATATTGTAGAACATCGCCGTCATAGATTTCAACAGGACGGTCACAATCAACTTTATCTCCTTGGAGGCGCGCAAGAGGCGAAGCACACGCAACACCCTTAGGATACGGATCACAATCATCGCGGAAGAGTTCGGAACCAAACGTTCGGGAATATAAGTGATCGCCACCAAAAGGAAATCAAACGTATTCCAACCACTCTTGAAGAAAGCGCGGATACTCTTCGCCGCAATCAGACGTAAAATGATCTCGACCGTAAAAAGGAAGAGAATGAAGGCCTGAATCGTCGTGATGATCGGATGCTGCACATAAGTTTCCAGACCTATGAGGGCGGAATTGATGATGATAACGACAGTGACGGCTATCTCAAACCATCTACTGGAACATATTTGCCTAACTTTTTCTCTCCAAGGTGCCATTTCCATGGGGTCTATGAATTTAAAGTTTCTCCTACAAAGCCACGAAAGGTGGATGCTATAAAATGCGCGTAAAAATACGAAAAAATGAGAGACTTACATTTCCTTCGGACATTTTTTTAGCGTGCACCATCCATCACCTTACCTCCACCCTTTTGATCACGCCATGCGCATTCAACTCAGGGGCATACATCAGTTCCACTTGGGCCGGATTGAGTTGGTAAACACCCGCGAATTTAGGCATCAAAGCTATCTTGAAGCGATACACACCAGGCGTCAATCGAGTGCAGAAAATCGTGACGTGATCCTTGAAATATTCACGATGGGTCTCAGGGCCCCAAAATTGATATTTTTCCTCATAGCCACAACCCGCTGGGATAGGTACATTGACCATCACATAATCGGATGACTGCTTCACCGTCAAACTCACCTCCATCGTCACCTCCTTGCCAATGGTCATAACCGAATCGGAGAGATGGGTGGAGATTCCGAAATAGTCGGACTTCTCGGTCGGTAACGAATCCCAATAACGTTGGGAAACGGAAACATACAAAGGCATACTGTTCTCGGTCGTAAAGGTCAAATCCCGATGGGTAGGCACCTGAATCTCACAAGGGAAATGATCTACTGTGCGCTCCGTCGCACCAGAGAGGCGAACCAATGACTGAGGCTTCTCCTCTTTTTGAATCACATCATCCATGATGGTGCGGATGATCATGGCGGACTCATACGTATTGTGCCACCATCTGCCCTGCAGACCCTTCTGCTTCACCTCAAAGAGATAACCCCGCATCTTCATCAAATCATCAGCGTGACTAAGGCTATCGTTTTTCATCAACTGGTAAACAATCAATGTGTTCTCTATATCCTCCGACAAGGCTCGCCAACTTCTTTGGGGAGGGAGATGATAATAGAGATTACCCATCATGGTAGTCTCTCTAAACCGGTTCAGATAGTTCCAATCCACCGGTTTCCCACACAAGGATTTCAACTCCTCCACCCGCAAACGGTTGTTGGCGGAGGTATCGGCCAAAGCGACCGTCTCCTTGAAGTATTTATCCACGTCCACATCCGCCTGCAAGAGCCTCAACACCTTGAGTGCGGAAGCACGTTCGGAGAACCCTTTGGTAAAGAAGAACTTGTCAGTGTAAGTCTTCTTGATCGTCTCCTCATTCATCAACAAGCCAAATTGTTTCAAGGATGCTATCACATAGGCGGAAATCCAAGAAGAAGTACCACTTCCTTCCCACCAGCCCCATGTGCCATCCTTGTTTTGTCTTGACTTCAAAATATCCAACAAACGATTCTTCTCTTTGTCGTAACGTTTCAGATTCTCACCTTTACTCTCCGCCAAACGTTTGGAGGCGATCCAAGCGATCAGTTTGGAGGTGGTCTGTTCGTTGCAGTAATATTTATAATCGTTCAATCGGGTCAACTCCTCCTCGAATACGGAGATTGGGGAATTCATGATGTAGACACGGGCGCTATCCGACTCCGGACCGAAGGAGAGAGTCCGAGGATGGTCACTGGTCAAATGGAAGAATTGTCCAACTGTTTGCTCCACGCCAGGGCGATTGATCGGCACTTGGCGACGTTCGCCATCCCTGAAATGGTTATCCATACGTTGTTGGTAGGTAACGGTAAGCGTATCCTCCGTCGGGGTCACCAACAAAGTATCCACCAACCAAGCCGCACATCGGGCGTCATGTTCCCCATAGCTTCGGCCATTCACCTCAAAACCGCCATGGATGGAGAGCGTATCCGAAGTATAATTGTTTACTTTGGCGGAGAGATAGCAAGAGTCGCCCTTCACCAAGAAGTTCGGCAAGGAGAGTTTCACCGAGATCGGTAGGAAAGACTTGATGCTCTCCTCTTTCGATCCCAAAAGGTAGTGTTTGGAATATCTATTCTTCACGGACGATGCCAAATAAACGGTCTGCCATTGGGTGATATCGTCAGGGAAGGTGGTTGTAAAGCGTGCGATTCCCTTTCGATCCGTCTTCAACCGAGGTTGCCAGAAGGCGTAATCGGAGAAATTGGATCGGATGTTACCGCTAGCCTTTTCCGACACTTCCAATGATTTTGAACGATTGGTCGTGATGACCACTACACCATTGGCGCCTCGACTGCCATAGATGGCGATAGCGGATTGATCTTTCAAGACCTTGATGTCAGCGACCGACGACAAATCCAAAGAGGAGATGTCCGTGCATGGCACACCATCCACCACATACAATGGGGCGCTACTGCCGCTCAAAGAGCTGACACCACGTATCGTGACGATATCGCTCGCTCCAGGTTGGCCAGAAATTGAAGAGACTTGCACACCTGCCACCCTTCCAGACAAAGCATTGTCAATCGTTACGTTCTTCGCACCTAACAAAGCGGAACTAGAAACCGACGACACGGCACCTGTTAGATCGCTCTTCTTCATAACCCCATAACCGGCTTGCACTTCCATCACCAGATCATCATCAGACTCTTCCTCCAAAATCAGGGAGAGGGGCGCCATCGAGGATTGACATTTTACTGTCTTCGTCTTATAACCCGCAAAACTGATCTCCAACACATCTCCCTCCTGAACACCAATTTCAAACATGCCATTCTCATCAGAAACAACGCTCTCGGAGCTATTTCGCACCACAATATCCGCACCTGGCAACTCACCTAACATATCCCTCACGACACCCTTCACAATGATCTGGCCCTCTTTCTTCACGGCAGGCTTTGCAGTTGTATCCATCGGAGGAATCTTAATCGGCGCCCCATTCTTCCAAGAGAGAATATTCAAAATCATCTTCTTTCTGCGCTCTTCCTGAGACCTCTCGCTAACCATCATCGCCTTGGACAATCTTTTCGCCACACCTCTCGGAAGAGGGCGTTGGTCACCCTTGTCCTGCATTTTGATATACGAGAAATCCTCCTCCATAGAGATTCCTTGCTTCATGAAACCTGTGGTGTCATCATACAAAACAAAAAGGTCATAGGTGCCTTTCGCGAAATCGTATTTGAAGAAACTACTATCCGCTTGGTTATCCACATTCGTCACCATCAACTGGGAAGAATAGCCTGGTCGCGTCACAAAGACACCCATGATATTCTTCTTCGTCCGCAGTTCCAAAATACGATTACCCGTCTGTGACCAGAACGGGAAGTACTTCACTTTATAGAGAGGGGCAATCGAATTTAGTCCCAACAACTGCGACACATCTTGGACCCTCTGATCCCACCCCTGACTATTCCCATAGGAAACCAACTTGGTTGGGAAGGGAACCGCATCGTCTAAAGGTGATTTGACCAAACTATCCCCCACCGCATCATAAGCATAAAGACAACCTGGTTCATTCACAAATTTCACCTCAAAATCTTGACCCACCCAACGGATCGTATCCTTTACCGGGCCAAAGAAGGTGGCGACACGATTTTGGGCCATCTGATAGAGATCTCCCGATATAATATATCTGGAATTATTCACATCATAGTAGGCCATCGAGTAACGCTTCGCCATCTCCTGTTCAGTCGGAGATAACATTTCCGACACATTTCGAATGGTCACATGCGGATTCTCCGTCTGATCATATAGACTAATCAAAGTACGTTTTCCCGGTGCGATGTAGACAGAATCGACCGTCATTTCACGTTCCAGTAATCGGATTCTCAAACGGTGGTAACCCGGCTCAGCGCGGAAAGAATAGTTGACTCCCTTACACCAAGAGAAATAGATGGGTTCCTCATCCAAATAGAGGATGTAGACACACTTTTGCATTCCGCAGTCATTAAAAACAAAAGGTGCGAACTGCGTCAAAGAGTCGTCCACCTCATAACGGCCAATCTGATCTTTCGGATAAAGGAACGAATAATAGGGCAAACTATCCCTCTTCGGCATTTCACACAGATAGGGAGATTGGTACAATGAAAAAATAGAGAAGAAACGGGCAGACAAGTCGATCCTATCATCCCAATAGACAGATTCTCTATTAAGAGAACCTACC
This sequence comes from Paludibacteraceae bacterium, assembly GCA_024401515.1. Classification (GTDB taxonomy): domain Bacteria; phylum Bacteroidota; class Bacteroidia; order Bacteroidales; family Paludibacteraceae; genus UBA1181. Next base: position 27,437 of record JAKSKY010000013.1, read on the forward strand.
TCATTCCAATCGTTTGCTCTTTCGTTAAATTTCCTAGTGATGGCATAGGCGGTCAAATCCACATTTTTCACGGGTTTTCCATCCCCATCTGAGACATGCACTTCCACCTCTTGACGGCTTCCAGGAGCAATCACGGAAGGTTGCTTCACCGCCACATTCAAATGATTAGAAGCACTGGCAACCGCCGTCCTTTGCATTCGCACACGTCCGCCCCACAAATAATGGACAAGCAACTCATAGGAATTCTCCTTCTTACGAAGGAATTGACCAGGAATCGTGTCGGAGGAGACCCCCTTCGTCACCAATTTGTCATTCTCATAAATCTGATAATCGAAGGTCAAATGAAGCTTGTTCTCCACAGAAGGGATAAGGCGGTCTTCCTCCTGAGTCCAATAAGCAGACAATGGAGCAGAGGTATTCATTTCATACTTCTCACGCAAACCAAACTCTTCATTTTCAACTATATACGTTTTATAAATCGGATCTATTTTCAAGGAGCCCGGAACACGAGTTTCTCCTAATGATGATATGTTTCCCAATCCATCTTCCGCCCAAACTTGGGCTGACAACACTGTATCCACACCATTGCGCTCCACAGAAATCAAAAGCGAATCATCCGCCCGCTTTATGTTCAAACCAAGCGGCGTCATATATTGATAAGAGATCCAACTTATATTCTTCTTCATAATCTCATGGTCAGGAGTCTCCACCTGTACCTCCACTCCCAATGTCAAATCACTCTTCCCGAAAAGGTCGGATGGAACAACAAACGTCGCCTCACCCATAGCATTCAGCGGAAGTTGCTGTTCATTTAAAACAGATGGGTAGGAGACGGTATCCGCATAAGTGGCATCTATCTTTTTCAACATCAACTTGAAGCGTGCCCGCGTCCCCGAAATGGCAAGATTATTTTCATCATGCGCCTTCACCTTCACCCGCAACGTATCCCCTCGTCGCAGATTTGAGTTGTCACATTGAGCGGAGAGAAGGCAACTCGACAACTTGTAATCTTCATAACGGAAATCCTTCCGTGCCAGACAGTACCCCTCCGAATCAAACAAGTACAAATTATATCTAGTATCCAACTTTAGCGCCAACGAGTCGTCGAGAGGCAGATCAAAGGCATAAACACCATCCTTAGGAGAAACCTTCATCACACACTCCTTCTCAATCTTCTTGTATCCAGACCCGATACCCACCGTCACCTCTTTCCGATATTTACGCAACCTTTGGGAGGAATGTTGATTGAGATATGCCTTCACCCGCAAGGTATCCCCAGGTCTATATTTAGGTTTGTTCAAAACAATCGATCCACCCACACCTCGAACCCAAGAAGCTTCGAAATGGTCATCCACGTCATCCAACTCCAATCTTCCATGCCGCAAATCCTGACGCTCGTTTCTGTATTTAATTTTCTTCGCTCTTCGGTAATCCACACGTTCTAATTCATCCAAATCATAATACTTTCCGCTCTTATAGTCATAATACTCTAAAAACTCTTCGTAATCATCGTTCTCACCCCGATCCTTATTGATTCGATCCGCCAACTTTTCTCCGAACTTCGCGAACTTTGCGATATAACCACAGGGTTCCGCCTCCCGAATAGAGACAACCGGATCCTTCACGACACGAGCCAAGGCAACAAAAGGTTTTTTGAAAGAGCGCTTGGGCAAAGAGGCCAAGTTGAACTTTATATCATAGTAACAAACCGCCTCGCCACGGACGACCTTCAACAAAGATTCCGTTCTCCTCACCGGGGCAAGATATCTTTGGGAGCGGACGTCATATTTCATCTTTTTCCCATCAGCGTACAACACAGCGTCGGAGACAACACGTCCCGTCTGGTCGAAGACCTTGATGCTCATGTTTTCTTGATCATCGGCCACATCCACCAAGAGATGCGAAACCTGAAAGACATACGGATAAAGTAGTTTCTCCTCCATTCTCAACAAGACATAGGTGCCGGTGGGCATAGATTTCGCCGAATCCACCACCACCTTCATAGACATTTCGCTCGGGAAAGTGGCTATGAGATGTTTCTGGTCGCAATAGGCGGGCATCTCCTTCCACGAATCCCACGAATTTCCCTTTTCTTTCCACAGACTATCCAAGATGGCATTGTCCATTTTAAACAGATAATAAGGGCTCTCGCTCTTTTCTCCAAAAAAGGAATTTTTTTTCTCTGCCATGGCGGTCACTCCACACAACAAGGTCACAAGAAGTATAAAGAATCGAACTATTTTCATGACTTGATATATTTTAACACAAATATAGACATATTGGCCGCAATCACAAAAAAGAGACGCCACATCGTGACGCCTCTCCTCTATCCCTATGTTATGGGATGATTATTTTTCTACCATTCACCAAATAGAGTCCCGGCGACATCCGCAAAAGGATCGGATCACCCGGACGAAGGTCTCCATGATAGATCGATTTACCGTCTATGGAGAGGATTTTCAAGGTTCCGCCCCGAACGGAGGTGACACACAAAGTTTCTGTCTCCACAGTCACCGAAAGCTCATCCGAATCAATGAGATTCTCCACACCATCATTTCTATCCCTGGCAACGAAGCCCTCCTTGATCAAATTCATCTCCGCATCCATCACCCAATAATAGATGGTATCGGACTTAGGAGTGAAAGCAAACTCCAGATCATTGTCGCCTCCATTCGCCTCCAATGTGATGCCGGAAGCGAATGTATAACGCATCGGATTCACAGGCTCACTGGATTGCATAAAATAGATCTTATTGTAATACTCCTTATTTCCCTTGTTGGTCAAATGCAGATCGCATTCCACCTCACCCACAGGATGCTTCTCATCGAAGTCCTTCACGATAAGATTGGCGTCCAAACGGCAGTCGTCTTCCACAAGGTATAACTTTCCGTCCCTCCTCTCAAAGGTTTTGAATACGGAATTCGCACCTTGGGACAATCGCCAATTGACACCATCCGTACTCTCCACAAGAGACAACCGATAAATGCCATCCCAGGCAAAAGCATTCGGATTCAAAGCATGCGCATTGGTTTGGGTATAGTACTCACCAGCCGGGAAGGTTTTTCTAGAGGAGGTGAATCTATCCACAACAAAGACATAGCCTCCCGCATCCTGGTATCCGCAGCCCGCATAACAATTCAAATCATAGGCCCTGGTCGTTCCATATTCAAAAAAGAGGTAATGGTTGCCCGCCTCATTGGTTTGGTACTCGAGACCAATGGCGCACAAGGATGGATCTTGGGAGGAATCCTTTACCCCATTGTCGGGCACCATGTGTGCAACCACCTTATTTCGCTGGTTGTAGCCATCATCCGTGGAGCTGGCTCCCACACCATCGTTGCATGGAGGCGCCATCAACGTGATATCATAATAGCCATCGTAGTCGCCATACCATCCCCAATTCACATGGAACTTACCCATCTTATCCAATCCATCTATCACAAAGCCGTGGCCGCCACCCATAGAGATACCTTCGTACAAGACCGGTCTACCCGCCTCCAACTCTGACACGAGCAAGTCATTCCACTCCGTCAAAGAGAAGGACTCGCGCATATACAAACGGATCAAATCCCTGTCATAACCAAAGTAGTCACACATGACCAAAGCGGAATTGCAAGTGGAGCCAGAGCCACCGGAGGTATAGTCCGTAACGGTCGCGGTGCCCACCATACTGACTAGCTGGGCCGCAGCCTCCTTCTGTTCTGAGGTTGCTCTGAAACCCGAGTAGTCATCCACAATGTTGTTCCAATCAATAGGGGTTCCCTTCTTCACACCTGGGATAGTGATACCCAAGGTTGCCGTACGATAGGAAGGAATATCAGTTGGTAGCGTTGACGGATATTGGTAGAAATTCATCACCTGCGCCATAGAGACGCATCGACATCCCGCTGGGGAATGTTCGCCATTATCCACAGGACATAAGTCATTGAATGGTTCTCGTTGTCCCCAACACATATCACCCAACAATGGAGCCACCTCATGACCCGTTATTTTGGAGGCCCGCAATGCGGTTCCTTCGGACGAAGGTTGCACAAGACGTAGTTCACTGGCAGGTTTGACGGACAATGATTGAGCGAAATGGTCCAACCACCCGTTTAACGGAGAAGGTACGGTATCAGCTTGGAGCCTCGCCTTTTCACTGTAGGCTAGCACCTCTTCGGTTCTAGGATCCGCGGAAATCACCGCATATCCCTGATTTTCTCCCTTGAAGAAATAATAGGCGGTATCGCCATTCGACACACCGACTTGCATACAACGCACCTTAGACGACAATAAACGTTCCGCTATCTCTTGGGATTCATTCAATGATCTCGACGCCTCACTCGGAAGATAGAGGCCCATCGACAAAAGGATCACTCCAAATATTTTTCTCATAAACCAATGATTTAATTACACACGAAAACAACTTTTTGATTGTATTATAGACAAATATAATAATTGGTTTCAAAAATAGCAATGAAAGGCAGGAGAATATTATATCTTTCTATCCATTCATTCCCACCCAATAGGCCAACGCCCGTTTATATTTTGCCACCCGATCCAAATCCTTTGGAGTGATCTCCTTCAGCCTTGTCATATCCATATTATCCCGTAGGTCTGCCTGTTTAACCGCTCTAGACAAAGGATTCTTAGCGCATCTTACGATGAAGTCATCGTACGTCTCCCCCTCCCTACGGGTCATACCATCCACACCGTCGGCAATCTCCTCACCGAACTCGCCTCGTACCATTTCAAGTGTGATGGAAAAATCCATCACACTTGAAATCCTTTTTCTATTGCCGTTTCCCCAATAATTCATTATTTTCGCAAAACAAAACAGCCAAAGAGATGAAACAAATTAATGAGATGAACGAAGCGGAGTTGATTTACTACTTCGTTGAAAAGAAAACACGAGGTTGTACCTCCAAAGAGATCGCCGCCACACTCGAACGACACAACATTCCTCAAGAGACAAGGGTCAAGATCATGGAGATCATCAAAAAGGCGAAAGTTTTGAAAGAGAAGGACGAATCAAAGGATGCCAAGCTAGCAGCCATCCTTCAATCCATCCAATTTCTCGGTTTGGGCGCGCTCATCATTGGTGCGGGAATCGTCCTCTACAAGCTCACCTGCAGAGTCGGGGAATTTCCTACCATAGAAATTCCCATCGCTCTTATTGGAGCATATTTCATCATCAAAGGCATCGTCGCGGCTGTCGTCGCATATAGACGATAGATATAACGACAACAAAAGCGCCGCACTCAACAGTACGGCGCTTCTGTTTTTTATAGTCGAGTGATCATAGCAAAGCCATCACATCCGCCACAATCTGTTCATCTGTCAGATGATTCTCCCGCAAAAGTTCGTTGATGTCATAGCGGTCATAGAGCGCTTTCTTGACACCAAAATTCAAGACCTTCATATCGGTTGGGCCATAGAATCGCGCGATGGTCTCGCCGAATCCACCGTCCAAGCATCCATCCTCAATGGTTGCCACGAGTGTGTGGTCTCGCTTTAGTCCATCCAACATCTCCTCATCCACACCTGTCAGGTAGCGTGGGTTGATCAAGGTAGCCTCAACGCCCTTTTCGGCCAAGAGTTTCACCACACGTTCTCCCTTATCGAAGAAATCACCCACAGCGACGATAGCCACCCTACTACCCCTCTTCACCATCTTGAACTTATTCAATTGGCTGTAATCTGCGTCACAAGGTTCCGTACTGTGAAGCACGTTGCAGGCAGGAACACGGATAGCCACGGAATATTTATCTTGCTCAATCGCCCAACGCTCCATCGCGATCAACTCCTCATAAGTGGTGGGCGCCAAATAGACCAAATTAGGGATGTGGCTCAACATCGGAATGTCGAAGAAGCAGATATGGGTAAAATCGTTCATGCCATAGATGGATGAACCGATGATGTTCAAGACCGCAGGATTACCATTTACACAGAGGTCTTGCGCCAACTGGTCATAGGTGCGTTGGAAGAAGGTCGCATAGGTACTGAAGACCGGTCTTGCGCCACGCTTCGCGATACCCGAAGCCAAAGCCACCGCCTCCTCCTCGGCGATGCCCACATCAATGAACTGCTTACCAGCCGCCGCTCTGCGCTCAGGACTGAAACCGATGGAATCAGGCACTGCCGCCGCGATGCAGACCAACTTCGGATCCTTCTTGATCTGCTCGCTGAGCCATTCGCCCAAGAGATAATTCATGGACGGGCCACCCGAATGCTTTAATTCGCCAGTCTCTATCTCAAACGGACCTCTCCAATGGAAGCCCTCCTTGTTATCAATCGCAGGTTGGTAACCATGTCCCTTCTCCGTATGGATATGGACAATGGTCGGACGAGGCGTATCCTTCACTTTCTTGAAGAGTTCAATCAAAGAGGCGATATCGTTACCGTTCTCCTCGTAGTAATAGTCAAAGCCAAAGGTCTTGAAGAAATTAAGTTCCGCCTTGCCCTTCGTCTCACGCAAAAGGCGGAGGTTATTGTAAAGACCACCATGGTTCTCCGCGATACTCATCTCGTTGTCATTCACCACGATGATGATGTTGGTACCAATTTCGGAGGCAGTATCCAATCCCTCGAAGGCCTCGCCACCACTCAAGGAACCATCTCCGATGATCGCGATGACATTCTCCGTTCCACCTAGAATATCACGTCCCTTCTGAAGTCCGGTCGCCAAGGCAATGGAGGTGGAGGTATGGCCAATCTCAAAATTGTCATAGATTGGATCCTCCAACGGGCTACTATAACCAGAGACATCGTTCATACGGCTATTCTCCGTAAATCCGAAGGCACGGCCTGTCAACATCTTGTGGGGATAGATTTGGTGGGAGATATCATAGACGAACTTATCCATAGGGGCATTGAAGACATAGTTCAATGCGATGGTTGTCTCCGTGATACCTAAGTTGGGACCCACATGGCCACCATGGTTACTCACACGGTTTAAGATTCCCTTTCTGATCTCTTGCGCAAGCGTCTCCAACTCCTTCACTGAGAGTTTCTTGACATCCTGCGGGGTTTTGATATTTTCTAAATACATCGTTTTCAGCTTAAAGGAGTTATACTTTTCATGCAATCTCAATTGTTTTCATCATCTGATGAAACTCATAGGTGCCCACGCCTCACGCACTGGATCATCCACCGCCACGCCCTTGATTTTCTTGAGCAACCAAGCCATGTTCAAGGCAAGGGTACGCATCGTCTGCATGCCCTCTTCGTCCATAGCGGATTCTCCCTCCGCACGTCCATAGGCGATGTTCCAATACTGGGAGGTGACGATCGGCATATTGGTCATTTGGAAAGGCATGAGCATCGTTTGGTAGGCAGCCGTCGCACCGCCTCTACGACATACGGCCACCGCAGCGGCTGGCTTATCCTTGCAAAGCGCGCCTGCCGCATAGTGCATTCGCTGCTGCATACAAAGCAATTGGCCTGAAGGTTGTCCGTAATAGACTGGGGAGCCAACAACGATCGCATCGCTCGTCTCCATCTTCTCGATGATACGGTTGGTGACATCATCATCAAACACGCATCGGTTATTTCCCTTCTCCTTGCATTTGCCACAGGCCACGCAGCCTCGAACGGGTTGATTACCCAACCATACGATTTCGCTGTCCACACCCTGCCTAGCGAGTTCGCCCGCCACCTCTTTCAAGGCAGTATAGGTATTACCCTCTTTACGAGGACTTCCATTTACCAATAATACTTTCATATTCCATAGGTTTTAAATTCACGGCGGAGAAAAATCGCTCCACCCGACTCAGAGGCTATCCAAGTCATTACGTTTGCAAATATAGAACTTTGATAGGAATTCTCGGTATACACAATTCGGATGATATTACCTATATTTCGGGGAATTTTCCAAGACAATGTCAACCATCATTGACAGAGCATTTTATCCTTCTTATGCGCTCGCACCTCTTCCTCGGTTGCGAAACGCACTAACCAACGACAATTCAATGCATGTTCCGCTTCACTTTGCGGATGCTCAATATAGGGTTTCCCCTTTCCAAATCCAATGGTCAATATCACTTTATCAGGATCACTCAGTCTCTTTTTTATTTGCCAGCCAAAATAGTACGCCCCTGAATTTGACAACTTAAGGCAATACTGTTCAGAACCCCTTATGTCCGTGTGAGCTTCTACCACAAAAAAAGTATCAACCTTGTCTATAAAATCAACAAGTTCCCTGAATTGTGACTCCGTTTCAGGTTTCCAGAACGCCTCGGAATAGTACATGTCATAGATATCCCACTCGAAATCGTTCAACAACGTATCTCGCACATTTTGAGCAAATGACGGAAAGGTCATTGAGCAAAACAAGATCAATAGGGAAAAGATTCGTCGCATGAGTATTTGCTCCAATATATGACGAAGTCTATCAACATCTCTAATTATTTCTCTCATAGACCAGAACTTTATCTTTGTTGGCGGAATCAACAGCGAAAGGCAATAATGAACCCTCTTCAACCAAGTCAACTTCGCAACCCAGCAAATCCTGAAGTTGTTGCTTGATACTAACTATTGTAAACAATCCAACACGAAAGTTTTTCCTATCATATTGCACAAGGATATCCACATCACTTTCCGAAGTCTCCTCACCTCTTGAGTAAGATCCGAACAGCCATGCTTTCTCCACGGGTTGCGTCTTGAAGAACTTTCTAATATTTTCCACTACGTTAGTATTCATCCAATCACAAGTTGAATTATTCTCCCACAAATATAATCAAAAATACGACATCATAAAATAACATTAGAGGCACCCGTTTGAGGTGCCTCCAATCATTACATCTTACGACTGCCAAATCTCATACAACGCCACGGCACCGTAATGCCAATATTTCGTTTCCTCCACCTGAAGCATTTTATATACATCGGAAGCATAAAACAACCGCATCGCTTCCATTATTGAACAGTGATGTTCCTCTGAATAGATCGCAGAAACAGCAGCCACCTTACCAGGCAACAATAAATAAAGATTATCACCGTTGATTTCGAGATTCATCGGATTTCAATTTTTACGGATTCTACAAATTTCAGATACGTCAATGCCGTTGGAGTGTGAAACAAAAGTTGATCCACCAGCACGTATGTTTTAAGTTCACGAATCAGTTCCTGTTTATTCAACAAACCGCTCTCATACAAAGCAAAAGCCGCATAAACCTTGTCATTGGCCACTGGTCCATACACAAAATCGAATGTGTGGTTATAGAGTCTGTCGTTACGGTTGCTATTCACAAAATCAACCCATTCTTCCGTAGGGCCTTCAAACCATAACGCATTGTTGTTTCTGACCTCACCCAAATCAACTTCGTAAACATTCACATAACCATACAATGGACTTTCTTTGTCCTTTTTTTGTCGAATCACCCAGTTCTTTGCCTGATCCCAATTAGTTGTGGTATAAAAACCTTTCCCGTAATCAAGCGTCCGATTAGGCTCCAATATTTTAGGAGATGACACTATTTCAAGACTTCCATGATACAACTTTGTTTTCATGACGCGCTTCCTTTATTTATATAATTATCAATCTCCTCCAACAGCCATTGCCGACTCTGGGTGTGCAACACTTCAAAATTATCCATAAGGTATTCAGTCACGCCTCTTTCAAAAAAAAGAGAAGCAACATCGGCACCATCCATACCTTTCATTGTCTTATATTGCTCGATACAAAAAGACAAGAAATAAGACTTGTCAAATTCTTCCTTGGACATATGGCTAAATGATTTTTTCAAATTACAATTAGAGGCACCCTTTCGGATGCCTCCAATATAATAAAGAACAAATAATTACTCCCACTCAATGGTTCCCGGTGGCTTGTGAGTCACATCGTACCACAAAGAGCCTGCGCCCTCTGCCACGAATCGGCCCCAAAGACCTGCCAACAACTTTTGGTCAATCTCCGCAAAGTTCGCGGTCATCGCCTCTGAAGAGTTGACCGGACGCATCACGATACAAGGTTTGTTAGCCACGGTCAAAGGCACTGAAACGACTGGCATCTGCCAGATGGACTCATACAAGTTGTTCTCTTGCAAAAACTCAGTACAGATATTATCGAACTTACGCAATACATCGAACTTATCCTTGGTAGCGTATTGAGCAATCAATTTAGGGTCCTCATTAGCAGCGGTACCCACTTGCCAGATTACACGGTTGATCACCTTGAAACGGTTCACCAACTCGGTGCTGAACTTCTCACATTGCTTCCAAGTAAGGTTTTGGGTAGTCAACAAGAATGGTTGGGCGTATGTACGTCCGTCACCCTGGACACCCACACTCTTGATAGGAAGGATCTTTCCTTCAATATTGTTCTCCTTCAAATATTCTGCCAAGCCTGGCACCTCTTCCATCTTCGCGAACTCACCTTTACCATCGGTGCAGAGCAAACGCACGCCAAGACCTGGACCAGGGAATGGATGTCTCCATACCAAATTGTGAGGAATACCTAACTCCTCGCCCAACATACGGACCTCATCCTTATACAAGTCAGCCAATGGCTCCAACAGCAATCCTTGCGCCATCAAATCCATCACCTCCTTCACACGGTTGTGGTGAGTCTTGATCAAGTCCGCATTCTTGGTACCTCCACTCTCGATGGTGTCTGGATAGATGGTACCTTGCGCGATCATCCACTCCTTTGGATCGAGGTTCAACTTGGACATCTCCTCATCCTTCACCACCAAGAAGGTAGCGCCGATGATCTTACGCTTCTGCTCCGGTGCGGTGATGCCCTCCAATCTGCTCAAGAATGAGTTGGTAGCGTCCACCACACGAAGGTTGTTCATTCCCTCCGCCTTCAAGAAATCGATGATCTTAGCGGACTCGTCCATACGCATCATACCGTTATCGATATGCAAGCCCATCACACGGTCCGTACCCAAGACACGGTTCAACAAGACAAAGGCCACGGTGCTGTCCACACCACCGGAAACCAACAAGAACACCTTGCGGTCGCCCACCTCTCTCTTGATCTTCTCGGAGATCAAAGGCATATAACTCTTCAT
>JAKSKY010000130.1 GCA_024401515.1 Paludibacteraceae bacterium
AATAATCAATCATATCTACCCCATATTGAAACAAACACACTGACCATTTACTCAATAAAAATGATCATTTTGAAGCAATATACTTGAATATTATGCCAAATCTGATTAAATTTGTTCACATAAATAGAAAAAATAAAGGCTTATTCAGCCAAATATGGATATTAAACGAATAATTATACGAATATGATTAAGAAATTCATCCTTTCAGCCATTACATTATTATCTTCTTGCCTATATATATATGGACAATATACACCAGATAGATGGAATATGGGCTATTTAACCAAAACCATTGAGCAACCCAATGATTACAGCGGAAAGGTAGTCTGCACCATTATTAAAAAGGAGACGATGGCTGATGTGAAGAAAGCGATCGTCTATGTCCATGGATACAACGACTACTTCTTCCAGAGCGCACTCGGCGACAGTGCCAACGCTCACGGCTATAATTTCTATGCGGTAGACCTTCGTAAATATGGCAGATCTATGTTACCTAACCAAGATGCGTTTTACTGCAAAAAGATGAAAGAGTATTTCGCGGATATCGACACAACCATCGCCATCGCACGTGCGGAGGGTAATGAAGAGATCATTTTGATGGGTCATTCAACGGGAGGACTTAGTACCTCTTTATATGTTGGAGACAAAAAAAGGAAACAAAAGGTGGATGCCTTGGTGCTAAACAGTCCATTTCTTGATTGGAATTTCGGTTGGGCCATGGAGGGATTGGCGATGCCAGTTGTGAGTTTCTTGGGCGGTATCTTTCCGAAATTCAAAGTGCAAGGAGGTTCACAAGAGGCCAGCGGTTACTCTCAAAGCTTGTTGAATAAATACAATGGTGAGTGGTACTACAACGAAGATTGGAAAATGACCTTCGCACATGAAAAAAGATCAGGATGGGTACACGCTATCCAAAGAGGACAAAGGAAAGTACACAAAGGATTAAAGATTCAATGCCCAATCTTAGTGATGAGCAGCGATAAATCCTTCGAAGAGAGCAACGACTGGAAGGAGGAGTACAAACATGCGGATGTGGTCTTGGATGTTAAGGAGATTCACAAGTATGGCTCAAAATTAGGAAAGAAAGTCACCCATAAATACATCAAAGGTGGCATGCACGATTTGATTCTTTCAGAGAAACCAGTCCGTGACGAGGCATACAAGACTATTTTTGAATGGTTAAAGGAAAATGGGAAGTAATATGAAATACTTAGTTCTATCTGACATCCACGGCGACCTGACAAGGCTAGAGAAGGTTTTGGACTTTTTCGAAAAGGAGCAATACGACATGCTTGTTATCTTGGGTGATATCATGAATTATGGTCCAAGGAACGGAACGCCTGAAGGTCTGAACGCCCTAGGTGTGGCGGACAGACTCAACGCCCTCAGCGACAAAGTCATCGCCATCCGCGGCAACTGCGATTCGGAGGTGGACCAGATGTTACTGAAATTCCCCATGTTGGGAGACTACGCCATGCTCGTGATAAATGGTAAACGATTCTTCCTCACCCACGGCCATAGATTCAATCCTGAAAATATGCCTTGGGTAGGGCATGACGTATTCTTCTACGGTCATACCCACAAATGGTTGCTAGAGGAACGTGCCGAAGGAAAGTGTCGCATCATCTGCAACACAGGCAGCATCACCTTCCCCAAAGGAGGTAACGAGCCTACCTTCGTGACCATTGAGGAGGATTTGACGATCTGCGTGAGGGATTTGGAGGGGAAGACGATAAAAGAATTAAGAATTAAGAGTTAAGAAACGAAATCGACAGAGTCGATGAGTCCGGCGAAGCCAATTAATAATTATATATATTTATTTGATTATCAATATTATAGCCGACGTATCTTAACAAGATTTAACCGGAAAATTTAGGCAGGAAGGGAGGATTTCCCCTACATTCGCGTCAAAACATGACGCAACGATGACAAAGAAAGAACCTATAATCTGCACCTCCGAGTACCTGCGAACAACGCCTAAGACGGCCCAGGTAGCTCACGATCTACGTATAGCCTTGGATCGCCTCAACACCAAACACATGGAACTGAAAAACACAGCCGACTATTGGTGTCGTGACTATATGCCAATGAAATCCTCGCCGAAAGGAGCCTATGTGAAATATACCTATCGCCCGGATTATCTTTGGGATTATAAGACAAATAGAAAGTTCATCACCGACCCCAACCCAATATGCGAGGATTTGAATCTTGGTGCAATGGCGGAGACTAGTGTTGTGATGGATGGAGGCAACTATGTACGGTGTAATGACAAAATCATTATGACGGACAAGGTAATAATGGAAAATGCGGGAACACCTGTCACCTCCCTTCTCGATCATCTTGAAAAGCTATTCTTAGGAGAAGTTGTTTTGCTTCCTTGGGACATGAAAGATCCGTGCGGGCATGCCGATGGTATGGTGGCGGATTTAGGTAACGGGAAACTTTTGCTGAATAATTTCCGCCAAACCATGGAGAAGAGGATGTACAAACGATTATGCAAGATACTGGAACCCAAATTTGATATCGTGGAGCTGGAATATGATTGCAAATTGGAACGAGACTCATGGTGCTATCTGAATTATCTGCGTCTCCCCCATGGTATCCTTCTTCCCTGCCTCTCTGAAAAATTTGAATGCGATAATGATCTCGCCGCCATAGAGACTTTCCAAAACTTATTCCCCGATTTGGAAATTATACCCATATACGCACAACCATTGGTGAAGGATGGCGGTGCGATGCATTGTGTCACTTGGGAGTATTATGAATCAAACGAAGGGAAATAAAATAGCCACCTTAATAATTAATGTTCAGAAATAAATCTAATATTTGTGTATTATTTACATTTAACATATATTTGCATTCTAAATTTTTTAGCAAATTATCTATCTGAACAAAGTAATTATGGCTACTTACATTGATCTACGCTGTGACTTCGGATTTAAGTTCTGCATGCAGGACGAAACCGTGATGAAGTCTTTCTTAAACGCTATTTTGGAAGGTGAAACCGACAAAATAACAAGTGTTAAATTTGAGAATGTGGAAGTACCCCACCCTGGGAAGAACCAGCGGGGCGTGACCTTCGATTTACTCTGCACTACCGAGCAGGGAGAGACCATTCTCATAGAGATGCAGAACGCTCCACAGAAATATTTTAAAACGCGGGCAGCCTTCTATGTCTCCACCATTCTGCTCAAACAGTTCTCTCGAGGGTTCAAGTGGAAAGACATGAAACAGGACATCTCCCGCATTTTCGGCATCTTCATCATGGGAGGCCGCAACAAATGGCTGAACAAGACGATCACACGCACCAGCGTGTACGACAGGGACGATTTGGTGGAGTTTTGGGACCGCAATCACAATTTTTTCTTATCTTTGCCTAACTTCAAATTGAACAAGGGGAACATCACCCCAAAGGAGATTTGGCTCCACTTTTTTAAGAACTTAGGTACCATGGACAGAATAGACCCATCAGTATATGAGAGAGCGGACGAAGGTCTGCTCAAGCTATTGGAGAAAGCCAACATGGCGGCCCTCACCGAGGAGGAGTATGCCCAGTACGAAGCCAGCATGAAAGCCCTTGAGGATGAGGTCGACATGGAGACTTATGGATATCAGAGGGGTATGGAAGATGGCTTGGAAGATGGCTTGAAACAGGGCATTCAGAAGGGTATTCAACAAGGTATTCAACAAGGTATTCAACAAGGTATTGATAACACGGTTCGATTGCTTTACAGCAGCGGCATGTCCATCAAAGAGATTAGCGAACGCCTAAATATGACGGAATCACAAATCGGTACAATTGTAGGATAGTTCATAGAACGCAAACAAAAAACCACATCGCAACCTGTGTTGTGATGTGGTTTTATATTTAAGGAGCAGCTTACACCTCGTAATCCAAGCACTTTCTATCTGCTGTGTAAGGACGGACTTTGGTGTCGGCCACCGCTACGTGAGCAGGATGGACCGCGTAGGCCTTCAACGCCTCAAAACTCTCCAAGGTGGAGTCCAACATCACATCCACATTGGAAGTGGGCAAACCGTTGATATTCACTTTTACCTCAAGCAATCCAGGAACAACACCCTTCAAGCCCTCCAAACCAGCCTTGATACCAGCCTTTATCTCCTCCTTCTCAGACGCTGAGAATGTATCCTTCAACGTCCACAAAATGACATGCTTTACCATACTTTCTGTTATTGTTATTATATAATTTCTTTGCTCGGATAGGGCATATGCCATACGCCCCTACAGACGACCGATACAAAATTAGAATATTTTGTGCTTGTCGCTACAATTTAAATTTAAAAACTGAAAAAGAATAGGTATCTTCGCGTAAGAATATAAATAACTTAAGATAGATATGGCATTACAATGTGGCATCGTAGGGTTGCCTAACGTAGGAAAATCAACCCTATTCAATTGCTTGTCGAATGCGAAGGCGCAAGCCGCGAACTTCCCATTCTGCACCATCGAACCAAACGTAGGCGTGATCACCGTTCCAGATGAGCGCCTTAACAAACTCGCTGAAATCGACAAACCTCAACGCGTCATCCCTACCACTGTGGAGATCGTGGATATCGCCGGCCTCGTAAAGGGCGCCAGCAAGGGTGAGGGTCTAGGTAATAAATTCTTGGCTAATATCCGTGAGACGGATGCCATCCTTCACGTGCTTCGTTGCTTCGACGACGAGAACGTGACCCATGTGGATGGTTCTGTCAACCCTGTCCGTGACAAGGAGATCATCGATATGGAGCTTCAATTGAAGGATCTCGAAACTGTTGAGAGCCGCATCCAAAAGGTGCAAAAGCAGGCTCAAACCGGTGGTGACAAGACGGCTAAGGCTGTATTGGAGATCCTCTTGAGATACAAGGAGGCTTTGGAGGCTGGTAAATCCGCCAGAACCGTTGAACTTACCAAAGAGGAGAAGCCTATCGTAAAGGATCTTTTCTTGCTTACCACCAAGCCAGTGCTTTATGTCTGCAACGTAGATGAGAAGAGCGCCGTGAGCGGTAACAAATATACAGAGGCGGTGGCCGAGGCCATCAAGGAGGAGCATGCCGATATGTTGATCGTAGCTGCCGCTACCGAGGCTGACATCGCCGAGTTGGAGACCTACGAGGAGAGACAAATGTTCTTGGAGGAGGTTGGTTTGAAGGAGTCTGGCGTGGCTAGATTGATCAAGAGCGCCTACAAGTTGCTCGACCTTCAGACTTTCTTCACATCAGGTTCTGACGAGACCCGCGCTTGGACCTTCCGCCGCGGCATGAAGGCACCTCAATGCGCAGGTGTGATTCACACCGACTTCGAGAAGGGATTCATCCGTGCCGAGGTGATCAAATACGAGGATTACGTTGCCCTTGGCTCCGAGGCTGCTTGTAGAGAGGCTGGTAAAATCTCTATCGAGGGTAAGGAGTATGTGGGACAAGACGGTGATATCATGCACTTCAGATTCAATGTCTAATAAAATTAATATTGCCATGAAAAAAATCATTTCAGTCATCGCGCTATTTTGCGCTTTCGCTACAGTTTCCTTTTCAAAGGATAAATTGGAAGTAGGAGAATTCGAAGATTGGTTCGACCACATCGATTCAGTTAAGGTAAAGGAGATCTTTAACTTAAACGATTACAAGACCATCTACATCATGCCTTTCGACGAGTCAAAGATCGAGTGGCCTGAAAAGGACGATAACCGTTACGAGGCTCTTGAGAAGGCCTTGAAGAAGGTTCCTTCTATTCTACAAGAGAGAATGCAAAAGCGTCTCAAGGGTATGAACGTTGTGGTAGCCACAGCAGACCAAAACATCGAGGCTAACGCACTAAAGTTGAGCATTAAGTTCGAGGAGTTGAGCATGGGTAGCCGTGCATTGCGCGCATGGGTAGGATTCGGCGCGGGCGGTCAACGCATCGAAATCTCAGGAACCGTGCAAGATGGAAATAGCAAGGAATTCACTTGGTTCAAACACAAGAGAGTTTCC
>JAKSKY010000131.1 GCA_024401515.1 Paludibacteraceae bacterium
GATAATAAGTTGTGTACCAAAGGTAAGTTTGAGATTGTAGCTAAGATCAATGGTAGATTGGGCATCGCGGAGTCTGTGGATAAAGCTTTGTTCGCCGCTAAGAATATTTAGGATATGGAGTTGTCATACGAAGAGTTGGAGAAATCCTTGACGGGTATCGCTACTTTCAGGGGTGATTTCAAGGTGATCAAGAAGGAGGTCCTAGAGGATCTTGAGGATGATAGTTTTGACGATGAAGCGGATGCTTCAGAGGATGAGGGGGAGATTACCGAGAAGGAGATTAAGGTGGAGATCGTCTCCCGTATTTTGGAGGAGAACTTGGAATTCGGTGATTTGGCGGAGAGCTTGGATAACGATGATAATCGTGATTTCCGTATGGAACAACGCTATAGTCTTTTGGATTCCATCGCTGCGCTATGGGTGGAGGGTGAGATCTCTACCATCAAGGAGGCTCAACAGGAGTTGGAGTCCTATCTTTGATGAGAGTGATGGTTTCTAGCGTCGATTCGTGCTTTAGTCATTGCCTCTCGTAAGCCACCATTTTTCACAAAATCCGCTTCCAACTTCTGTATGAAGTTTTGTAGCATACGATCTGTTTGATGAATTAATGTAAGGGCGACATTGGATAGTTCTTCATCGCTCCAAATCTCAAAGAAAGGTTGGTAGTCAGTTAGTTCATTATGGTATTTGCAGTAATGCACCATCTTATCATAACGGCTATGTTGATTATCCCATAATGTTAGTTGTCTGGTTCGAATATAATCTTCAAAATCCTCTCGTAATTCCAGAAGGCTACTCTTCCCTACATTAAGAAGCTTAATTTGCATTTCAGCGGAAGTTACACCATCAGCCATTCCTTCAACGAAGTTTTGTTTCCCAGATCGTGCTGCTTGGACCATTTGGTCCACGGTCCTGTCTTTGCTCTTTTGAAGGTATTTGTGAACGAAATGAAAAGTTAAATCATAGATGACTTTTGATTTTTTGTAGAAATAGGTGTTTCGGCAATCTCCGTTGCCTCGTAAAAAATGATTGTTTGCAGACATAACTGTAGTTTTTTATTAATAATATAGTAAACTAGTTTTAAAAATATAACGAGAAATCCGTTGTTTTATTGCCCTACTCCTTCTCCTTTATCTGAGAAGGTGGATATCCAAAGAATTCCTTGTATTTTCGGCTGAAGTAGTATGGACTGCTGAAGCCTGTTTTGAATGCCACTTCCTTTACTGGCAAATCCAGGGTGCGCAACATTTCATCCGCCTTTTTTAGACGGTATTCGCTGATCATCTCCACCGGTGTTTGCTCCGTGAGAGGTTTTAGTTTGCGTATCAGGGTAGATTTACTTGTATTCAATTCCTTTGCCAATTCCTCTACAGAGAAATCGGGGTCTTCGTAATTGCGTTCTATTACTTCAAACACCTGTGCGATGAAAGGATGGACCGCGGGCTTTCCCGGTTCAGCGGTGTTGTCCGATGATGCTCCTTCCGTATGAGGAGAATATTGAGCTCTATTGGCCACTTCTGCTTTTTGTTGTTTCCTCTTTTGGTAAATGATATATCCTATACCAACAATGAGAAGCATAGACAAGGTGTGGAACCACCATGTGAGCCACCATGGTCGTTTGACGGAAATCTCCAATGTGAGTGTTTTAGCATTGGCTTCTCCGCCATCTTTGTAGGCTACCAGTTCCAAATTGTATTTCCCTGGTCGTAGGCTGCCCAATACAATCTCCCTGGCGTTACCCAGATTGTGCCATGTCTCCTCTTTATTGAGTCTGTATCGGCAGGTGACGTCCGGACCGGTGAGGGATACCGCATCGAATAGGATGTGTGTCTCCAAATTGTCATAGGCGATCTTTATAACCTCTTCAGGAAGTCCGAAGCGAAGTCGCTTGCCATCCTCCATTTTACTCTCGGCACGATTCCATGCTAGGTAATCGACTGCGTTCGCCACGCCTAATTTGCTTGGATTGAGCATGATGAATCCATTGGAGCATCCGAAGAACATATTGCCCTTGGAACTTTCATAAATGGCTCTAGGTTGGAAATAAAGCTTGCCAAACTTATCCGTAGGGAGTGGTATGGTTTTGTAGGTCTTCTCCGTGATATTGACACGATAGATACCTGCTTGTCCGCTGCACCATAGATGGCCTGTTTGGTCGATGTTGACGGAGGCGAATTTTGATTTTGGCAAATAATCCAATAGTGTCATCTTACCGCTCTCTTTCTCGACAAGAACGATACCATAGTTGGTGGCTACGAAAAGGTTTCCTTGGCCATCGCAGACGCAATCACTGAATCGGCAAGGATCTGCCGTATCGCTGGAATCGCTCCAAGTGAAATGTTGGAGCCCCTTTGCGTCGCATCGCCAAATATATTCCAGGGAGAGCAGCCATTTTGTTCCGTCAGGTGCCTCCTCCATATCATCTATCCAACGGTCGGTCACATCGTCGTTCACCACGAACTCTCGTTTTTCCCAGCTATTGTCTATCTTTCTCACGTAGACACCGTCGCCTTGTGTGGCTACCCACACCTCTCCGTTGCGCATGGAACGGACGCATTTGGAACTATTGATTGTATTGCTTAATCCCTCATATTTGATCGGTGTGACTTTCCCTTCCGGAGAGACCTCCGCAATGCCGCCAAACCAAGAGGAGACTAAGATGTTTTTATTGGGTGCTTGACAGAAGGAGAGCAAACTGGCCCCCATCACATTGAAGTCGGGCAACGATTGGATCATCTTTCCGTCCGCATCCACTAAGAAGGCGCCGGAACCGTCCGATCCCACGAAAATCTTTCCGTCCGGACGCTCGATGAAGCAGGAGGCGTCACCCTTTGGATAGCCGGTTTCGGAAGAGTGGAGAACCTTGGCGGTATTGTCTGTTTGAAGGCGGAACAATCCATTCACTTGGGTGCCTACCCAGATATTGTGGCCTGAGTCTTCGAAGAGCGCATGTGATTTCAGAAGATCATCGTCATGACCGTAGGATTTTATCTCCGTGAATGTTCCTTTGTTATCCATTCTCCATAATCCATCGCCCCATGTGCCGAGCCAAACTTGTCCCTTGCTGTCCTTCAGCATGACGGAGATGTTTTTGAATGGAGTGTTCATCTTCTCCGACTTAGGCATTCCCTTCTCAGGAACGGTGAATCGCCATACGCCACCCATATTTGTCGATACCAAAACATTGGCTGAGTCCAACTCCAAAATGGAGGATACGGGGGCATTATCAGTTGAAGGGGTGTATAATCCAAGTTGTTCGCCCTTTTCCGAGTAGATATGAAGCCCATCGAAGGCGCCGATCCAGTAATGTCCGTTCCAGTCTTGGTAGAAGGCATTGACTAATAGATGGTAAGTGGAGTCGCTGAGGAAAGGCTCTTTGCCGAAATTGTTGGTGATTGTGTCAAAGGAGAAGACGCCGCTCGTGGTGAGCAGATAGCTCTTCCCGTTTCGATCCTCGGCCATTTGCACAACGGTCTTGATGTATTTATCCATCAATTCAGGGAATCGGCGATTGGTAAAGTTGTCATTCTTCGGATCGTAGCCTTGTAGCATGCCATTGTTACTACCGATGAGCAATTCGCCTTGTGAGGAGAGGTGAACGCAATGCACTTCATTCTCCATCAGTCCACCCTGTTTTTGGGAGTAATTTTTGAAATTGGCGCCATCGAAACGGCTCAAACCGTCCTTGGTGGCGATCCAAATGAACCCGTTCTGGTCTTGCTCAATGTCTAGGATAAAGTCACAGCAGATTCCGTTTTTGGTGGTATATTGATCGAAACACAAATTCTCGCTTGCGGTTAACGCATGACAAGCGAAAAGCAACATGACGATTATGTAGTGTTTCAAATTCATATTCTCAATAATGATTCTTACAAAGGTACATTTTTTTCGGCTTTTTTACAAAGTTTGACGCAAAAGTGAATGATAATAAAACAAAAAGGCCATTTTGTTTAGTCGATGGAATGGGCGAATTGGCACAAATATGTATCTTTTTGGAACGGACGGATAACTGATGGAACCGTTTGATTTCGGATATTTGCAGCATCGGTTTTATTGTATTGAAAGCATATATTTATTGAAAAATGAAAAACTAAAAGATTGGTACGCATGAAAACAAGACTATCCATTCTACTTTTCGCGTTGCTATTGCTTGGTGGAAATGCAATGGCGGCGATCAGCACCTCTCCTGTGACGAAGGACGCTACCGAGGGGGCTACCTTATTGTATAAATTCTTATCTGATAATTACGGCAAGAAGACCATATCGGGTGTGATGACGGGCGATCAGGCTGGTCCTACATTGGCAACGGCCTATGAATATGTCGCTGTCAACAAGAAGAGCGGCAAGAATCCTGCGATGGTGGGGTTCGATTTTCTTATGGCAACGGGTGCCCAATCTGACGAGTCTTGGTTTAAAACCTATACGGCGAACGAGATTTCCCGTGCCACTGAGTTGTGGAAAGAGGGCGGTATTCCTGCTTTCTGCTGGCACTGGAAGGTGGATCAGGATACGGCATTCTATGCCATTGGAGCAAATGGAGGGAAAGGTGAAACGGAATTTGATTTCACGAAGGCGTTTAAATCAGGAACCACCGAGTGGAATACCTCTTCTGCCACTTACAAGGCTTTGGTTGCTGACATCGACAAGGTTTCAAAACATTTCTTGAATTTGCAGGAGCACGGAGTGGCGGCTATCTGGCGTCCTCTTCACGAGGCAGCAGGCGGATGGTTCTGGTGGGGATGTCGTGGTGCGGAGGCGTACAAGGCGCTCTATCGCTTGGTTTACGACCGTATGGTCAATGTCAACGGCTTGAAGAACTTGATTTGGACTTGGAACATCGAGCGAGATCCTGCCATTGGCTATGATTATAAGGCTTTGAACGGTAAATGGTATCCTGGTGATGATGTGGTGGATGTGATTGGTGTGGATATCTATAACTCCGCTTACGATTATAAATCCAATGCGGACTCCTACAAAAAAATCATTTCCGAGATGGGAAATAATAAGATCTTGGCGTTGACGGAGAATGGTCCGATTGTGGATCCTAAGAATATGGCCAATGACGGAGCTGTCTGGTCATGGTGGATGCCTTGGTATGAAAGCCCTCTTATGGGTGGAAATTATGTATCCCAAACATCGGAAGACGAGTGGAAATCAGCTATGGCTTCCGATGCGATCATTACCTTGGATGAGATGCCAGGATGGGGAACTTACCAAGAGGTGGAGGATCCAGCTTGCGCCATTTCCAGAGCAAGGGGAATCTTTGAGGTGGAGTGCTCTTCCGATTACGAGGCTTCTATTGAGATGGTGAGCCAAAAGTCAGGAAGCAGTGCCTTGAACCTAAAAGAGAGCACCGATTATGTCAATGTCACGGTGACTGCGAAAACGAAGGGCTCTTATAAGGTATATGTAGGTTATAATACCATATTTGGATTCAAGCAGATCGACTGCGCTGTGAATGGTGTGAGCGGTGTCGCTAATTTGGGCGCTTCCCAAACCATTGATTCAGAGGATAAGATGGGTGAGACGTTGGTCGGAACCTTTGAGCTTGCCGCTGGCGACAATACAGTGAAGTTGACGCCTATTTGGACGTGGGCTGTTGTGGATTATGTTCGCATCGAACCTGACGATGACGCCCCAGTTTACGATTTCAAGACCTCCGACGTGGATGGTTTCAAGGTGAGTGGCAATAAGTTGTTGGACCGTTGCGACAATGAGTTTGTGATGCGTGGTGTCAACATGGCCTATACTTGGTACAAATCTTCCGC
>JAKSKY010000132.1 GCA_024401515.1 Paludibacteraceae bacterium
AACGTCATACCAACCGCACGCGCGACCTTCCTTACGATGAACCGTGAGGGAATCCGTCGCTTGGCTGCCGAGGAGTTGGGCTTGAAGACCTCTCCTTACCGTTTCGCCGCAACCAAGGAGGGGTACTTGGAGGCTGTGAAGCAAATCGGTATCCCTTGTGTGGTAAAACCGATCATGAGTTCTTCCGGTCACGGACAGAGTGTCATTAAGTGTGAGGCTGATGTCGAGAAGGCATGGACCATCGCCCAAGAGGGTGGTAGAGCCGGTGCTGGTAAGGTGATTGTAGAGGGATTCGTCGATTTCGATTACGAGATTACATTGTTGACCGTTCGTCATAAAGATGGAACCAGTTTCTTGCCGCCAATCGGCCACTGGCAGAAAGATGGTGACTATCAAGAGTCATGGCAACCACAACCGATGAACAATGGCGCATTGGAAAAGGCGCAGGAGTTCGCCAAGAAGATCACAGACGCATTGGGCGGACGCGGTATCTTCGGTGTGGAATTGTTCGTAAAGGGTGATGAGGTGATCTTTAGTGAGGTCTCTCCTCGTCCGCATGATACAGGTATGGTGACCATGATTTCTCAGGATTTGTCTGAGTTCGCTTTGCACGTGAGAGCGATTTTGGGATTGCCTATCCCTAACATCGCATTCCATGGACCTTCCGCTTCCAAGGCGGTAGTCGTAAGAGGCGATAGTGAAAACGTCACTTTTGAAGGTTTGGACGAGGCGCTTGCCTTGCCAGATACCTCCATCCGTATTTTCGGTAAACCTGATGTCCACGATCATCGTCGTATGGCCGTTTTGTTGGCTAGGGGCGCATCCGTGGAGGAGGCGAGAGAGAAGGTGAACCAAATGTATAGCAAACTAAAAATTGAAATTTAGGATATGAAAGTTTTGAAATATGGAAGTTCCACGTTGACTTCCGCCGCTAAGATACAAGAGGTGGCAAAGCAAGTTGCCGCTTTGAAGGAGAAGGGCGATATTGTCGTCCTCTCTTCCATCAATGGTTCCCGTCAGGCCCTTACGGAGGTGGCTGATTACCTCTACAAGAAAAATGTGGATGGCGCCAAGGAGTTGATGAACAATCTTGAGCTTCAATATGTGAAGTTGGTGGATGAACTTTTCTCCGACAAAAACAAGAAGTCAGAGATGAAGAAGGTGGTGGAGAACTCCATCGCTGTGATCCGCGAGACCGCCAAGGAACTTTTCACCAAGTACGAGGAGAAAATCATTGTGGCGCAAGGCGAACTTTTGATTTCAGAACTTTTTGTCGCCTATTTGGAGACCATTGGCGTGAAGGCGAACCACTTGAACGCTTTGGATTATATGAAGACCGACAAGAATGACGAGCCTGATGTGAATTACATCAAGGCGTCTCTTTCTGAGTTGATGGAGGCTGGTAAGAAGGCGGATGTTTTCGTGACCGAAGGTTTTATTTGTAGAAACGCTTACAATGAGATCGATAATTTAGGCAATGGTGGAAGTGATTATTCCGCTACTTTGATTGGTGTGGCTGCCCGTGCGGAGGAGGTGCAAATCTGGAGTGATACCGATGGTATTTACAACTGCGATCCTTCAGAGGTGAAAAATGCCCATCCGATCAAATCCCTCAATTTCGATGAGACTGCCGAGTTGTCCTATTTCTTGGACAAGGCGCTTCATCCAATGTGCATCTTGCCTGCTAAATTGGCCAATATGCCTATCCGTTTGATGAACGCTACCCAACCGGAGAAGGAGGGAACGTATGTCTCTAGCGAAATGCCGAACGGCAAGGTGAAGGCGATTGCCGCAAAGGATGGCATTACGATGATTAAGATAAAATCCGTTAAGATGCTTTTGGCGCATGGCTTCTTGCGTCGCGTGTTCGAGGTGTTCGAGGAGCATAAAACGGCGATCGATATGATTACCACTTCTGAAATCGGAGTCTCTGTCACCATCGACAATTCCAAATATTTGGAGGAGATCGTGGATGATTTGAAGACATT
Source organism: Paludibacteraceae bacterium (assembly GCA_024401515.1). Taxonomy (GTDB): domain Bacteria; phylum Bacteroidota; class Bacteroidia; order Bacteroidales; family Paludibacteraceae; genus UBA1181. Next base: position 1,989 of record JAKSKY010000132.1, read on the forward strand.
CGGAACGGTAACCGTGAATAAGGATATGACCATCATCTGCGTGGTGGGTGATATGCGTTCTGGTGAAGGAGCTGCCAATGCGGTCCTTGAGGCTGCGAAGGAGTTGCCTGTACAAATGATCTCTTATGGAGGTAGCTTGCATAATATCACGCTTTTGGTGGATGATAAAGATAAAAATATTGCGTTGAACCAGTTAAATAGTAAATTGTTTTAAATGGCACAAGTTGTGAAGGGAACATTCCCCGTTGAGAAATTTGAGAAGGTGCAGACACCTTTCTATTATTATGATGTAGAGTTATTGAACAAGACATTGGACCTTGTGAAGAAGGAGTCCAGTGCGAATAACGTGGAGGTGCACTATGCGGTAAAGGCAAACGCCAATCCTAAGGTGTTGTCAATTATCGCTGGTAAGGGCTTTGGTGCTGATTGCGTCAGCGGTAACGAGGTGAAGGCTGCTATCGAGGCGGGCTTCCCTGCTTCTAAGATTGTCTTCGCCGGTGTGGGAAAGACTGATCCTGAGATTAACTTGGCTTTGGAATATAATATTTTCTGTTTCAATGCGGAGTCTATTCCTGAATTGGAGGTCATCAATGAGTTGGCTGCCCAAAAGGGAAAGGTCGCTTCTGTCGAGTTGCGTGTTAATCCTAATGTGGATGCTCATACGCACCACTATATCACCACAGGTTTGAACGAGAACAAGTTCGGTTTCAACATGGATGATTTGCAGGATGTCGTTAAGATGATCGCAGGCATGAAGAACTTGAAGTTGATCGGATTGCACTTCCATATCGGTTCTCAAATCACTGACCTCAGCTCATTCGAGAATCTATGTGTTCGTGTAAACGATTTGCAAGATAAGTTCGAATCTTGGGGCGTCCGTTTGGAGAACATCAATATTGGTGGTGGATTGGGTATCAACTACGAACACCCTAACCATATGCCAATCGCTGATTTCGAGTCATACTTCCGTTTGTTCGGCAAGCACTTGAAGTTGCGTGATGGTCAAACCATGCACTGCGAACCAGGCCGCTCTTTGGTGGCTCAATGCGGTAGCTTGATTACCAAGGTGACTTATGTGAAGAAGGGTAAGGAGAAGCAATTCGCCATTGTCGATGCGGGTATGACCGATTTGATCCGTCCTGCATTGTATGATGCTTACCACCGTATCGAGAATATCTCTTCAGATGCTGAGGAGGAGAAATATGATGTAGTAGGTCCAATCTGCGAGTCATCCGATGTCTTCGACAAGGAGGTGATGTTGAACGGAACCAAGCGTGGCGACTATCTCGCTATCCGTTCCGCAGGTGCTTATGGCGAAATCATGGCCTCAGGCTATAACTTGAGACGTTTGCCTAAGGGATATCTCTCTACTGAATTTTAAGGAGATTTTGAGTTCCATGGGATGACTGCGGATTTCCCGTAATGTCTCCCATGGAACTCTTTCATGTTTTTTGAACTAATATAGAACTCGCAATTTCCATTGCGTTAATATCGGGTTGCGGCCCGGGTGTGTTTCTGTTGGTATGGAAGAGTATTTCAATAGTTTGGTTGATTATCCTATTTATGTATGGGTGGTGTTAGGCCTTTTCCTAATCGCCTTCATGGTTCAACTCTATTTCTATTTGCACTATTTCAACGGAATAGTCCGTTGGAGGAAGAGAATGGAGCGTAATGACGTCCGTCTGTCCAGTGCGAAACCTCCCGTTTCTGTGATTATCTGCGCGAGAAACGAGTCGGAGAATCTAGCGCGGTTCTTACCTGTGGTTTTGGGTCAGTTGTATCCGAAATTTGAGGTGATTGTCGTGAACGACGGTTCTACGGATGAGAGTACGGATTTGTTGAAGAACTTGATGGAGAAGCATAAAAATCTCTACCAGACCTTCTTGCCGATGGGGGCGAAGTATGTGAGCCGAAAGAAGATGTGCCTTACCGTTGGTATCAAGGCGGCCCATTACGATCATCTGCTCTTTTTGGATGCCGATTGCGAACCGGCGAGCAAACAGTGGTTGGCTCATACCATGCGTGGTTATGCCAGTGGAAAGGCGGTTATGTTAGGCTATTGCGGACATAAGCAAAACGAGGGTCTGCTGGACAAGATGATTGCTTATGATACTATGTTCCAATCCATGCGTTCTTTGGGCTTCGCCATGTGTGGAAAGGCCTACCGAGGAAATAGCGGAAATCTTTCTTATCTGAAATCTTTGTTCGAGGCGAAGAAGGGTTTCAGTTCTCATTTGATGTTGGAGGATGGTGACGATGACCTAGTGGTTCGTGATTTGTCCACACCGGATAACACATGCGTATGTGTGGATGCGGATGCGGTCACATGGTCGCACCGTGACATGTCCATGAAATCATTCTTGTATCAGCGTGAACGTCAGATGAGCACCTATGCCGAGTATAAGTTCGGAACCAAGTTCCGTATCAGTATGGAGATCATCTCCCGATATGCTTATTACTTGTTGGCGGCGCTTTGTGTGGGTGTGTTCGCGTTGATGGGGGATTGGATCGCCGTAGGCGTGTCCGCATTTATCGCTTTGATGCGTTATGTGATGCAATTGGTTATTTTCCGCAAAACTTCCAAGGCTTTGGATGAGCGGACTTTCGCCTTCTCAATTCCGTTGTTCGATATTGTTTTGCCTCTCTTTACCCTTTATGCCAGATTGGCTTTGAAGTATGGTCCGAAGAAGGTGACTGTATGGCAGGAGGTGTAATGGTAGTTAAGAATTAGGAATTAAGAATTAAGGTCAATTCACAACCCCCGTAGGGGTTCCATATCTATAAATTGATGGTTTAGACCTTTTTGATATATAATTTTGCGATGCTTATGAATACGATGGAAGACAAATTGAAAGCGTTTCAACGTTTGTTGGATGTGATGGATGAACTGAGGGAGAAATGCCCTTGGGACAAAAAGCAGACTTTCGAATCTTTGCGCGCCAATACGATTGAGGAGTGCTATGAACTTTGCGATGCGATCATGAAGAATGAGAAGAAGGAGATCCGCAAAGAGTTGGGGGATGTGTTGTTGCATATTGTCTTCTATTCTAAAATCGCTTCTGAAACGGGTGATTTCGATATCGCCGATGTCTGCAATTCGCTGTGTGAGAAATTGATATTCCGCCATCCTCATGTTTTTGGAGAGGGTGCGGCGAAAACTGCCGGTGAGGTGGAGCAGACGTGGGAGCAGATCAAGCGTAAGGAGAAGGATGGCAACAAGACGGTTCTGTCGGGAGTGCCTGACGCTTTGCCCGCTTTGATCAAGGCTTATCGTATTCAGGATAAGGCGCGTAATGTAGGATTCGACTGGAAGGACAAGGAGCAAGTCTGGGAAAAGGTGAAGGAGGAGTTCGACGAACTGAAGGTTGAGGTGGATAAGATGGACGCGGAGAAGATGGAGGAGGAGTTCGGCGATATGCTCTTCAGTATGATCAATGCGGCTAGACTCTATAAAATCAATCCGGAGAACGCCTTGGAGAAGTGCAACCAAAAATTCATCCGTCGTTTCAATTATGTGGAGGAACAAACCTTGAAGCAGGGTAAGGAACTAAAAGGAATGCCTTTGGAGGAGATGGATAAGTATTGGAACGAGGCGAAGGCGTTGGAGAGAATTAAGAATTAAGAATTAAGAATTAAGAGTTAAGAGTTAAGAGTTAAGAG
>JAKSKY010000133.1 GCA_024401515.1 Paludibacteraceae bacterium
GCAAAATTATCGGATTTATTGGAACTGACAAATTATTCGGGCAGATTATTTTCCAACTAACTCAATACCCCTACCTTGACAATTGGTTAACACCACATATTCTGACCAAACAGCGCTATTCTGCCACAAGTGGGGTAAAAGTGCGTTTGCGGCAAAATAGTGAAGGATTCGCTTCAAACAATTTTCATTATCTTTGCCCAACACAAAAATTCAAATGATCGATCATGTCCAATAAACTCACCTCATTCCTCGTCGAAGAGATGGAATCTCACCGTAAGGGGGGCATCTATCACAAAACACAGGTACAACTGGCATACAATTCCAACCGTATCGAAGGATCTAAATTGACAGAGGAACAAACACGCTATATCTTTGAAATCCGTACCATCGGATTCAAAGACCAAGAGGCAGTGCCCGTGGACGACATCATTGAGACAACCAACCACTTCGTGGCTTTCGATTACCTACTTCGCACTATTTCATCACCACTCTCACAAGAAATCATCTGTGAATTCCATCGCATCCTCAAAAGCGGTACCGCCGATGCACAAAAATCCTATTTTAATGTAGGGGCATACAAAAAATTGGCGAATGAGGTCGGAGGACAGGAGACCGCTCGCCCAGATGAGGTTCAACAACGGATGAATGAATTGGAGGATTGGTACAACAAACAGACAATACAAAATATACAAACCTTGGCTGAATACCATTGGCGTTTCGAGAACATCCATCCATTCCAAGACGGGAACGGACGTGTCGGACGACTCATTCTTTTCAGAGAATGCCTCCGCAACAACATCCTTCCTTTCGTAATCGACGACAACCACAAACTATACTACTACCGTGGACTTAAGGAATTCAAAACCACACCTGGCTTCCTTGTCGGAACGATGCAATCCGCCCAAGATACCTACCAGACTTGGGTGAAATATTTCAATGAGGAATTACTGGAAGGAATGGTGGTGGAGTAACCCCCTACTCCGTCAGCAACACCTTCAACACCATTTCCAAGTAATTCGCATAGCAAAGGTTGGAGCAATTGCAGGATAAGATCTCTTTGTGATCTTTATCCTTTAAAATCAATTGATACTCATCCACCGAACTATCCACTTGGAAATATTCAAAGCTATCATATCCCACCTTTTGTTTCGTATGTTTGCACAACTCCTTAGAGTGCACATCCACTTCAATGCCTTCCGAGTCAATAGTAAGAGAATCCCGTTGGGACACTACACCAGCGTATAAAATGAAAAGCCCTAATAAGAAAAAAAAGCCCAATAGTATATACGCATAAACACTATCTTCCCCCACAAAAAATCCTTCCACCACAAACCATGGAATAAAAGCAACGGTTATCAAGAAGAATACACCACATAGCACGAAATAGGTTTTGGATCGCTTAGCAGGGAATGTGACCTTCCCGTTCTGATTAAAATCATACAAAGGTTTGGGAAGTAAATGCTTCACCAAATATCTTTCCAACTCCCATATTTCATCGCCCATTAGGCTCTGCAACTTTATTTCCCGCAAAAGAGATTCATCGGCACCGTACAATTCTATTCCATAACAACGGATGTTAGCCTCCCACCTGACATCTATTGAATAGGAGGATAACTCACTCCACTGATAGGAAGCCTGATGACGTTTAGGAATGATCGCATCACTATGCACATCAAGAGTAATACCCTTCTGATCCACACGAATCGTATCGTCCTTCACTTTATAAACATAGTAGAACAGCCAAATGATAGGCAATGTAAAAACACCTAAGAACAGAGATAGCCACTCACAGCCTTCCACATCCTTCATTAGCATGTAGATGATGAAAAGCAAGGTCAACAACCCCAAAGCTGCCACAATTTTAATCTCCGTCATTCGGGCAGATGAAGTCTTTACAGTGTATTCGTTATTATTCATATATGAGTTACCTTTTCATTCCTCGACAGAAACGCGCCAACCTCTCCCGATATGTTCTCATGAACATCCGTTTACACTTATTAGACAATAAAGATGACTCACACAACTCTTGTACCTTTGACTGTTCAATTGCAAAAGGAGCTATGGTATCTGCGATTTGTTTTTCTGTCAAACCACACAATTTTGCGAAATTTTGGAAATCAACAATGGTTGGATGTCCGCTTTTGTCATAGACATCAGATGTGTGCTCTAGGGGCAATCCCAACCCCTTGTCCAATGCAAAATCACTATCGGAAATATGCAACGAGGTATTCAACAAATCATACGATGGTGATAGTCTGAATTGATCCTTGTCCCGCAGAATAGAGAAATTCTTAAGATGGGCGTCTCCATTCGAAAACAGATAGTTAAAAACTACCAGTTTCACAAATCTTTGCATGTCAAAACGCCAAAGCGGAAGTGTCTGTCGCAATACATTGGCAACCTCCAAATAACTACCTCGGTACTTATAGTCACTACCATGCGTATGAGCAGATCTACCAAGAAGCGTACAGACATCTTCTTGCGCCAATTTCCCTTGTCCAGAGACATCAAAGCGTCTTACTATATACGCCAAATGGCCATCCGCTAAACGTATCATCCCACAAATCGCAGTGTCTATGCCAAACACCTTTGATGCAATCTGCATCGTAAGATATTCATTGGCTGGCATATCCTGCAAATTTAGCAAAGCAAGATTTTGAGGAGCAGGTTTTATAATATACACACTCTGCTCTCCATCTTCTGCCAAACGAAGCTTCCCATTTTCCACAACGGCAAACAACTTCTCCTGGACACCCGAAATGGAAACGTGCTTTACATTATCCACATAGGATACCGGTTTATACACGATATCCGTATCAAACGGGACTGGCATTCTATCAATCAGTATATCTTTCATCATTATTCGCAAGGTGTAAATGTAAGAAACCCAATAGTATCAGTCTGTGCAGTAGCTAATAGCAAACCAAAGTAGTCGTCCGCATCGATATGAAGTGCAGTACACTGAACCTTCTTGTTTGCCCCTTCACTTAATAGATTAAAGAAACAAGGGAATAGATGGTCACTATAATAGGCCTCACAACGCTTGGGAAGTGTGACGGATACAGGGAATGCATCCCTATCCTGGAGATACGCCTCCATGTACTGAAAGCAATATTTACCCTCTTCAGTTTCTTGCAAAATACCCGCAGGAACCTTATTTACATTTACAATGGCTTGTCGCATTCGCTAATCGATTTTATTCGGTGTAAGGCAATAAACTAGTCTTTAAATTCACAGCGAGTTCCATTCCCAAACAATCCAAGATCTTCTCAATCACTTGAAGCGTCGGATTGGTCTTTCCTTGTTCAATCAGTTTCAAATAACTCAAACTGATATCCGCCACATCGGCCAACTGTTCTTGTGTTATACCAATGCTTTTTCTTCGATCCTTAATTAACTTATTCCACTGCATAACGACTAATATATTAACCTTTTTGTGCAAAAAAAATAAATCCTTCGTAAAAAAACAAGAAAATAGCTAATATATTATACCTCAATAAAATTTCAGCCACAAAAAAGGGAAACACACTCCTGCGTTTCCCTTCCTTGAAAATATTTCCTATAAACTATTAATCTTCCGACTTATCGAATCGGCGACCACCGGTGAAACCACCTCGTCCGCCCCTTTTGCGCGAATCATCATCGTCACGACGTCTGAAAGGCTTTCTGTCATCATCCCTTCTTCCGCCGAAGCCACCTTTTCTTTCAGGTCTGCCTCCACGAGACTCGCCGTTGTCGCGTCTGAATCCGCCACGATCCTCTCTCTTCTTGAACTCACGCTTGCCATCACCGCCACGGAAGTTATCGCGTTCACCACGCTCACCTCTTTCACGGTTGAATGGCCGACGCTCGCCACGCTCCTTCATCTCAGCCTCACGGCGGCTCTTACGCTCTTGGAACTCAAGTTCCTTCTCGAAGGCCTCGTGTCTGCGGCGTTGGTACTCGCTCTGCTCGTTCTCATCTTTTGAACTACGCTTCCAAGTATCTTCCTCCAATCTCACGAAAGAACCATCCTCTCGGATTGGGCTGGTGGTCTTGCGATTGTCTCCCTCTTGCGCAGCAGGTTTACGTCTATCTCTTCTATCCTCGGTAGCCTCTTGACCCTCATTGCGCTCACGCAAGAAGTCATTTCTTCTACCCTTGAACATATCGTATTTTCTGAACTCACACTCAATGGAACCATTGAGCAAAGGAAGTTTCACAGATGGTCTCAAACCGATGCGGTCTGTAGTCTCACAAGGCACGGTGATGATCCAAGCGGACATATCCGTAAAGTCATGCTTCAATTTGGTACCGATCTCCTCGTAGAGCTTATCCATCTCGATAGGCTTCAAACGCTCACCGTAAGGTGGATTGAACATGATCATCGTCTCATTCTCAGGACGCTCGCATCCTTGGAATGGAAGGTGTTTCAATTCGATGTATTTGGAAAGACCCGCGCTCTTCACATTCTCCGTAGCGATACGCAAAGCGGCGGATGAGATATCGGAGGCATAAATTTTGTGATTGAATTCACGCTCTTGAGACTCGTCATTGTAGAGCTCCTCAAGCATCGCTTGGTCAAAATCAGACCATTTCTCGAAGGCAAAACCTTTTCTATAAATTCCAGGGGCAATGTTCAAAGCCATCAAAGCGGCCTCGATCGCGATAGTACCAGATCCACACATTGGATCCATGAAATCTGATTGGCCATCCCAACCTGCCAACTTCAACATACCGGCTGCCAATACCTCATTGATTGGGGCCTCGGTTTGCTCTACCTTGTAACCTCTCATAAATAGAGGTTCACCGGAACTATCCAAAGAGAGAGTGCAAATATCTTGATTAACGTGGATATTCAATTGCACATCCGGATTTTTGATACGAACCGAAGGTCTCTCACCATATTTCTCCATGAAGAAATCCGCGATAGCGTCCTTCGCCTTATAGGCAACAAATTTGGAGTGACGGAAATTGTCGGAGTGGACAACGGCATCGATCGCGAAGGTCTTCTTCGTGTTCAAATACTCGGACCAATCGATCGCCTTCACCTTATTGTATACTTCATCCGCATCCGTAGCAGTGAATTGGTGAACCGGTTTCAAGATACGCAACGCGGTGCGGCATCTGAAGTTCGCCTTATACATTAACTCTTTGTCACCAAAGAAGCGAACACCTCTTGTGATGATTTCCACTTGATCCGCTCCTAGATCAATCAACTCCTTTGCCAATACCTCTTCCAATCCTTGGAAGGTCTTGGCAATCATTTCAAAATTATTTGCCATCGCGAAAATTTGTATATTTTTGCCTGTGCAAAAATACGAAGAATTATAATAGGTTTATATACCTAATAGAAAATCAGTTAAAAATAAAAAAGTAACTGGGATAAGCGCCGCGAAAAGTGCAAACAAAAAAAAACCACAACTAACTCTTCACAGAGTGATTGTGGTCGCCTATTTTAAAGTATAAATGTTTCCTGACAACGAAATCTATAATTCATTTCGTTTTTGCATTGCAAATGTAACACGATTCCATAGGAGGCAGGTACGAACCATGTTTCATCTTAGGGGGAATTTTGTTACAAATGCGAAAATCTGCGGTGAAATCGCCGATTTTTGTGCTTTTTTGATTAGATTTGTAGCATAAAA
>JAKSKY010000134.1 GCA_024401515.1 Paludibacteraceae bacterium
GTATCCCTTACTCCATCAAGGAGGCTTTGAAGGAGGTTTATGTCCCTAATATGGAACAATTGATTTCCGAATTGGCTAAAAGAGCGGAGGAGTGGAAAGATATCCCGATGTTGGCTAAGACTCACGGACAACCTGCTTCCCCAACTCGTTTGGGTAAGGAGATCATGGTCTTCGTAAGCCGTTTGCAAACACAATTGGACCAATTGAAGAGCTTGCCATGTTGCGCTAAGTTCGGTGGCGCTACCGGTAACTTCAACGCACATCATGTGGCATATCCTCAATATGACTGGAAGGCATTTGGTAACCATTTCGTAAATGATGTGCTTGGTTTGCAGCGTGAGCAATGGACCACCCAAATCTCCAACTACGACAACTTGGGCGCTATTTTCGATTGCTTGAAGCGTATCAACGTCATCATGATCGATATGAACCGCGACTTCTGGCAATACATCTCCATGGAGTACTTCAAGCAGAAGATCAAGGCTGGTGAGGTCGGCTCTTCCGCTATGCCTCATAAGGTGAACCCAATCGACTTCGAGAATGCTGAGGGTAACTTGGGTATCGCGAACGCTATTTTGGAACACTTGGCCGCTAAGTTGCCGGTGTCAAGATTGCAACGTGACTTGACAGACTCTACTGTTCTAAGAAATGTCGGTGTTCCATTCGCTCATACAGTTATCGCAATCCAAAGTTCATTGAAGGGTATCGGTAAGTTGTTGTTGAACGAAAAGGCGCTTTTCGCTGATTTGGATAAGTGTTGGGCCGTTGTGGCAGAGGGAATTCAAACCATTCTTCGTCGTGAGGGTTATCCAAACCCATACGAGACCTTGAAGGCTTTGACCAGAACCAACGCCGGTATTACGGAGGCTTCCATCAAGGATTTCATTGAAACTTTGAATGTGAGTGAGTCTGTTAAGGCGGAACTTCGTGCCATTACACCTCACAACTACTTTGGTATCTAATAAATAGTGGTGAAAATGGCTGAGAAAAAAGAGAGATTCCCTTTTATAATGCTTTTGAAGCGGTTCGTCGGACCTTACAAGGGTCACGTCGTCTTGAACATTGTTTGTAATCTTCTCTCCACCATTTTCAGTCTTTTCTCTTTCGCACTGTTGATCCCTATCTTGGAAATCCTTTTCAAGACGACCAATAGTGTATATGAATACATGCCCTTCTCATGGGATATGAGTGTGATCAAAAACAATGCTTATTGTTGGGTGTCAAACTACATATCTCAAGAGGGAGCCATGAAAACGCTCTTGTTGATGAGCGTTTTGTTGATTGTGATGACCTTCTTCAAGACGGGAATCGCATACTTGGCAAGTTATTTCATCATTCCGATGCGTACAGGTTTGGTCCGTGATATACGAAACAAATTGTATGACAAGATTGTGGATCTGAACATCGGATTCTTCCAAAAACAGAAGAAGGGTGATATTATGTCCCGCATGATGAGCGATGTTGGAGAGGTGGAGGCTTCTATTATGAGTTCCATCGAACTCCTCTCCAAAAACCCGATTATGATCATCGTCTATCTGACCATCATGTTTGTGCTCAGCTGGAAACTAACGCTTTTTGTCTTGGTGGTTTTGCCGATCGCTGGCTTGATCATGGGAAGGGTAGGCCGTTCCCTCAAGAAAAAATCCAAGGAGGGACAGACGCAACTCGGTCAGCTCTTGTCTCAAATCGAAGAGACACTGAGTGGCTTACGAGTTGTCAAGGCATTTAATGCGGAAAAAGCGGTGACCCGAAATTTCCGTGAAATGAATGAGCGTCAAAGAACTACGGTCAATAAGGTGAACCGCCGTTATATGTTGGCGCATCCGATGAGTGAGTTTTTGGGTACTTGCGCGATCGCGATTGTCCTTTATTTCGGTGGATCCTTAATTCTGAATGAGCAAGGTGGTCTTTCCGCAGCCGAATTCATCTATTACCTTGTTATATTTTACAGCATTATCAATCCTGCCAAGGACCTCTCCAAGGCAATGTATAGCATTGAGAAGGGTATGGCTTCGTTGGAGCGTATTGATACGATCCTTTCCGCTACAAATCCATTGAAGGTGGTTGAGAACCCTGTGCCGGTTAAGCCTTTTGAGAAGGAGATCGTTTATAAAGATGTGTGGTTTAAATATGATGAGGAGTGGGTGCTAAAAAATATCAACTTGACGATTCAAGCTGGCAAGACGATTGCCTTAGTAGGCCAGTCTGGATCTGGAAAATCAACTATGGTTGATTTGTTACCACGTTTTTATGACGTCAACAAAGGCCAGATCACCATTGACGGTGTAAACGTGAAGGATATGACCACCTTTGATTTGCGTTCTTTGATGGGCAATGTGAATCAAGAGGCGATTTTGTTCAATGATACCATTTTCAATAATATCACATTCGGTGTGGAGTACGCCACGGAGGAGCAGGTGATTGAGGCGGCGAAAATCGCCAATGCCCATGACTTCATCATGGCTACGGAGAATGGTTATCAAACCAATATCGGAGATAAGGGTGGTAGGTTGTCGGGAGGACAACGTCAACGTATCAGTATTGCCCGCGCTATTTTGAAGAATCCTTCCATCTTGATTTTGGATGAGGCTACTTCCGCATTGGATACTGAATCGGAAGCTTTGGTTCAGGAGGCGTTGGAACGTTTGATGAAAACCCGTACCACCATTGTGATCGCGCATCGTCTTTCCACTGTCAAGGATGCGGATGAAATATGTGTGATGAAGAGTGGAGAAATCGTAGAAAGAGGAAACCATGCGGAATTGATACAATTGGATGGTTTGTATAAAAAGCTCTATTCGATGCAGTCCCTCTAATTTTTTTTGAAATTAAATTTCTCAAAAAAATCACTCTTTTTTTGCCTAACGTTACACATGGTTCGATTTGCTACCATTTGCATGTCGTTTATTGATAATTGTGTATTTTACTCTGTTTTATGGAGTCTTCCCCCTGTTTTTAGCGAAAATATTTAACATTTTTTGTTTTTTTGTCGTCTGATAGGGCTTGGTGTACAAATTTTTTGTATATTCGCCCGTCTTTGTGTAGACGTGTGAAAACGCGTAAACACGGGCTTTAAAACTGTAAATTATAAAAACTTGTGACGATACATTGCTTGAAATACATGAAAAACATGAAAACAAAATCCTATTTTAAGGGGTTGTCCCGAATCCTTTTTGCTTCTGCGCTCCTCTTTTTGGGGACAATGACAGCTTCTGCGGGAATAACCAAACTTAGATCTGTTTCCGCATGGAATGGAACCTGCTCATCACAATTAATTGGTGAATTCTATCAGTTCACAATGGAAAACTTTACCGGAGAAATTGTTTTGGAAACTGAAACAGAGGCATCTGCGATGAATGTTCCAGACGATGGCACCAATGGATGGGTATTGGAAGATGATAAGGCAGTGAAAATCCAGTTGAAGAACGCTCATACCGGTAAATATTGCGTGAGCTACAATGCTGATGATAATACAGTAAATGCCGCTTATGGCGCTTGTGGTGGAGTCGCATTGGTCTCTGCGTCAACCGCTTGTAAGGGTAGTAATGTTACTTTCTCTATTTCTGATAGTGATCCTGCCGCTTCTAAACGATGGGGATTGTTTTCTTCTGACAAGTCTGATACGACTTGGTTGTCGGATTATGATGACTTGAGCGAGTTTGATTATACTGTGAATGAGCCAATTACGATGGTTCTAAAGTATACTACTACAACAGGTTTGGTCTCAAAGTCTGATGTTTCCGTTAGTCTCTCTTTGGCAGCTTGTGGAGAGACAGTTACAGCCAGTGCGCCGGAAATTGAACCTGGAGAGGAGATTACGCTTACCTCTTCTTATAAAGATGGTACGGAATATGTGTGGAAATTGACCAACGGTAAGGTTGTTGCCACTACAGATTCACCCTCTTTGACATTCCGTCCTATCTCTACGCAATATGAATTGTATGTGGATGGTTTGTTCGCAGGTTCTGTGAAGTTTAAGATGGCCCCTTCTGGCTTCTATGTCACACCGCTTGTGCCTATTACTACTTGCTTGCAGGATTCTAACTATTTGTATGCGGTAGGCGAGGATATGTTGTCATCTTTGAATAGCGCATCGTTCGAATGGGAATATTCATTGGATGGTGATGAGTGGACCGTGATTGAGGGTAAACATTCATTCCGTTTAGGTGTAATGCCTACTGAGGATACTTACTATCGCGCAAAACTAAATGGTGCCTATACAGCGCCTTTCTACTATGAACTTCCAAATTGTGCTGAAAATAGTAGATGTGGTGGTTTGCAGACTCGTGTGCTCTTCTATGAGACATTCGGTTTCTTCATCAACGAGAACACTTATGTTTCTGATGATGGTATTTATTCTGGAGATATCCAGTTGCCTGGAGGTATCGCAGCGACTTCAAAGAGCGATGAATCTATTTTAGGTTATGCTGGTAACTATTCCGGAAAGTCTACGGATGATTATATCGACAGAATCCACTATGATTATCTTCCTTTCGGAACTGATCCTGATAAGAAAAAGAATATTTCCGGTATGGAATACTACACAGCAAGAGAAGAAAAGTATTCATTGAACCGCGTTTCTGAAGGAACAACTTCTTATCATATTCAAAAGTATGTTGCCCCAGATCCTAATGGTCATGTGGTTTCCGCTTCTGAGTTTGTAAGATTGGAAGGTTCATCCAACCAATTCGTTGGTACGGATGGTCACTTGTTCTTGCAAGCGAACCCAATGTTGCCTCAATATTTTGTATGGGGCAATGGAGAGGGTATCGATGACGCCGCTTTCCGTTTGCAAGATGGTTACTATGCAATCGTGGCAAATCCAGATTCAGTGGATAGACACCAACATCAAGACTATGCTGACATATCAGATGCTACAGGTAATGTGAATGGCGCGATGTTGATGGTAAACTCTGGTCAAACCAACATTTCTAAGTCTGCCATCTATGCGCAACGTGTTGTTTTGGGTTGTGCTGCTGACCGTTTCGCATTTAGTATGAATGTGAGAAACGTGGCTCAAAAGGATGGGTTGAATCCTGTGAATATCTCTGTGCTTTTGTTGGAGGATATTTCCGAGACATTGCCTGCCGAATATAAGAGAATGGGTGCGGTTGACGCTTCTCACATTTTGAATGATGATATCAATTCCGGTGACTTGCCTTCAGGTAGCAACGCACAATGGACTCCAGTAGAAAAGTATGTTGAGTTGGGCGCTGGTAAGAAGGTGAAATCTTTGTGGGTTGTTCTTTATAATAACGGTTTGCCAGGTGATGGTAACGATATGGTGATTGATGATATCTCATTCTCCGTATGTTTGCCTAAGGCTGAGTTGTCCGCTAACATCGATGGCGAGTTGATCACTGGCGCACTTACCGTATGTGATGGCCGTGATGTTGAATTGGTCGCTAAACAAAAGGGTGATTACATTCCTGATCCTGTATTCTTGTTCCAATATTTCGACAAAGAGTCTAAGACTTGGGAGGATATGAAGGATTATAGCGATAACGCTACATACAAGGAGACTAGTACGACTATCTCTGTTACAGAGAAGAAGTATTTGGGTGACGTTCCTTACCGTGTAATTATCGGTTCATCCATCGATGAACTTCGTGAGG
>JAKSKY010000135.1 GCA_024401515.1 Paludibacteraceae bacterium
TTGGTTTAAAAACATAAAAAAAGATACACATTTGGGGCAATTTGTGCAATTTTTCGCGTTTTTTATCGAAATATCCACACGCTATGTCGCAAATATTGTGTTTCTTTGCACCGCAAATTTAACACATAAATTATTAACTAAAAAATTAAGATTATGTCAGAAGTAGCACAAAAAGTAAAATCTATTATCGTAGAGAAATTGGGTGTAGAAGAGAACGAGGTAACTAACGAGGCAAGCTTCACCAACGATTTGGGTGCTGATTCATTGGATACTGTAGAGTTGATCATGGAGTTCGAGAAGGAATTCAACATCACAATTTCAGACGATCAAACTGAGAAGATTACTACAGTAGGTGAGGCTATCGAGTTGATCGAAGGACAATTGAAATAAATCATAGTAAAAGTTCTGCTATGAATTTTAGAAGAGTTGTAATTACGGGAGTAGGTGCGATTACACCAGTGGGAAATGACATTCCGACTTACTGGGATGCCTTACTTAATGGCGTAAGCGGGGCCGCTCCCATTACGCTCTTTGACGCTACAAATTTCCGTACTCAGTTCGCTTGCGAGGTAAAGAACTTCGATCCATTGGATCACTTCGAGAAGAAGGAGGCGAGAAAATATGACAGGCACGTCCAATTCGCCATGGTAGCGGCGAAACAAAGTATGGACGACGCCAATTTTGACTTAGAAAAACTCGACACAGACAGAGCGGGTGTGATTTTCTCTTCCGGTATCGGAGGTATCACCTCTTTGGAGTTAGGCTTTGAGGAATTTCAATCCTGTGGTAAATTCAATCCATTCTACATCACGAAAATGATTGCCGACATGGCGGCCGGACATATTTCGATGATGTACAAGTTCCGCGGACCGAATTTTGGTACCGTATCCGCTTGTGCGTCATCGACACATGCATTGAGTGTCGCTTTCGACCAAATTCGATTGGGAAGAGCGGATGTGATGATCACAGGTGGTGTGGAGACAGCCATTACCCGAAGCGGTATCGGCGGATTCTGCGCTATGCACGCATTGTCAACACGAAACGACGATCCTCAACACGCTTCCCGTCCATTTAGCAAATCCAGAGATGGTTTTGTCATGGGAGAGGGAGCTGGAAGTCTTGTATTCGAGGAGTATGAGCATGCCATCCAACGTGGCGCCAAAATCTATGCGGAAGTCGTAGGAATCGGCGCGTCAGCGGACGCATACCATATGACAGCCACCCATCCGGACGGAGAAGGTGCCATCCTCGTGATGAAACTCGCCTTGCAAGATGCGGGCATGAAACCAGAAGACATCGATTACATCAATATGCACGGAACCTCAACCCCTGTGGGAGACCTTTCCGAAGTAAAAGCGATTAAAAAAGTCTTCGGCGAACACGCCTACAAGATGAGTTTAAGCTCCACAAAATCTATGACGGGTCACCTTTTGGGTGGTACAGGCGCAATCGAAGCCATCGCCAGCATCCTAGCGATCAGGGATGGCATCATTCCTCCTACCATCAACCATGACGAAGAGGATAAGGATCCTGAAATCGACTACAACCTAGACTTTACCTTCAACAAGGCTAAGAAAAGGGAAGTAAGAGCTTCCATGTCCAACACATTTGGATTTGGCGGACATAACGCAACCATCATTTTTAAGAAATTTGAAGGTTAAATTCCTCATAAATGAAGTACTGAACCGTGTACGACTCCTTTGGGTTTCTCCGAAGGAGGATTACTTGGTCATTCAAAAGCAATTAGGCTTCACCCCCCATAACTTAGATTACTACACTGTCGCGCTCTCTCACAAGTCCATCTTGTCAAAAAAGGAGAGGGAATCAAAATCCAATGAACGTCTGGAATATCTAGGAGATGCGGTCATCGAAACGATCGTTTCCGACATCCTCTATAAAAGATACAAGGATGCCAACGAGGGAGAATTGACCAATATGCGCGTCAAATTGGTTCAACGCGGCACACTGAACAGAGTGGCGGAAAAGATGGGTCTTCAAAAGTTAATCAAGACCTCTACCATGAATAAGACACACAATTTCAATGTGAACGGAAATGCGCTAGAGGCATTGATGGGCGCCATCTACTTGGACAAAGGGTTCGATTTCAGCTATTACTATTGGGAAAACCATATCCTAAAAAATTACATGGATATGTCCCTAGAATTGAATAGCGACCACGACTACAAGTCTAAACTGATCGAGTGGTGCCAAAAGAGACACCTGCGCATCGATTATAAGGTGGTGGAGGAGAGTAAGGACTCCGACCATAACATCATTTTTAAGACAGAAGTGGTTATCAATAATACGCACGGGGGATTCGGAACCGGTTACTCTAAAAAAGAGTCGCAACAAATGGCCTCCCGAATCGCCTATTACAAATTGACAGAGGATAAAAATTATCTCCGGAAGGAGAAACAAAATAGAGATTCGGAAGAGGATAATTCCTCTTCGAAATAAACACAATAGAGATGGAAGGACAAATTCATTTCGGAAAATTAGCGTTCGAAAAGGCAAAGAAATATGCCAATAGAACCGTATTGAGAAGCAAGAACGAAAAGATCGGAATATGGGAACCTATCACTTGGGGAGAACTTTCCAAACAAGTGGAGACCATTGCCAAATCTTTAATCGAAATGGGCGTAAAAGAGGGCGACCGCATTGCGATCTTCTCCCAAAACATGGCAGAAATCATTGCGGTGGACTTGGCTATTTTAGCAATAAAGGGAACATCCGTTCCAATGTATGCCACCTCTTCGGCAGCACAAATCGAGTACATCATCAATGACGCGCAGATAGAGATTATCTTCGCGGGTGAACAATACCAATACGACCGTTCGGTCGAGGTGCTTCAACAATCACAATACCTCAAAAAAATCGTCGCCATCGACTCCTCCGTCCAACTGAAGGGAGTGGATGCGGCTATCTCCTTCGAGGATTTTATGAAGCATGGCGAGGAATCCACCCAAGCTGACAAAATTTTAGCGGAACGTCAAGAGAGACTTTCCATGGATGATCTTTCCACCCTTATCTACACATCCGGAACCACAGGAGAACCTAAGGGTGTCATCATCAGACAATCCAACTACCAACAGGCGATGAAAATCCATGATATCCGTTTGACAAACATTACGGACAAGGACACATCCCTATGTTTCTTGCCATTGAGTCATATTTTCGAGCGTGCATGGACCTATCTCTGCATGCTCAACAACATGACTATATACATCAACAAGAACCCTAAGGAGATCCAAGCCACCATCAAAGAGGTCCGTCCTACCATGATGTGCGCGGTTCCTCGCTTCTGGGAGAAGGTCTACATGGGTGTAATCGATAAGATCGACTCCTTCCATCCATTGATGCAGAAATTGATGCGCCGCGCCATCCGTGTCGGAAAGGAGCGCAACCTCGAATACAGACGCTATGACAAAAAAGTGCCAACCTTCTTGGCATTCCAATATTGGATTTATAGCAACACCTTGTTCAAGATTCTGAAGAAAGTGATTGGACTCGACAACGGTAAGTTCTTCCCAACCGCCGGAGCCGCCCTATCCAACGATGTGAACATCTTCCTTCACAGCGTAGGCCTCAACATCTGCGTGGGTTACGGTTTGACAGAGACCTGTGCGACAGTCTCCTGCTACAACCCATTTAACAAGGATTACGAGATTGAATCCGCAGGTGACATCATGCCTGAGTTGGAAGTGAAGATCGGTGAAAACGACGAGATCCTATTGAGGGGTAAAACCATCACGGAGGGTTACTACAACAAGACCCAAGCCACAGAAGAGAGCTTCGTCGATGGTTGGTTCAAAACCGGTGACGCAGGCTATTTGACCGAGAAGGGTAGATTGGTCATCCGTGAGCGTATCAAAGAGTTATATAAAACTTCCAATGGTAAATACGTGGCGCCTCAACAGGTGGAGAATAAGCTCTGCGTGGACAAGTACATCGAGCAAGCGGCCATCATCGGAGACCAACGCAAGTATGTATCAGCGCTTATCGTTCCGGTATTCCCAGCTTTGGAGGCTTATGCGGAGACAGCGAAGATCAGATACAACTCAAGGGAAGAGTTGCTTCAAAATCCAAAAATCATCGATTTCTACGAAGCTAGGATCCAACAGGCGCAAAAGGAGTTGGCAGGCTATGAGCAGGTGAAGAAATTCACCCTTTTGGCACAACCGTTCTCACCTGACAACGGTGAGTTGACCAACACCTTGAAACTCAAGAGAAAGGTCATCTACCAACACTACGAGCAAATTATCGAAAACATGTATATCTAATTATCAATTGATTTAAAAATATGGCAAAAAATAGCTCTCCAAGTTTTAATTTGAATCTGGACACAGTCAATCCGGGCATTCCTCCTTTTTTTAAAAGGTTAACATTGCCCATCATCGCATGCATCGCTTTGCTTATTGTATTAGCTAACAGCTGCACAACAATCGATTCTGGCTCAGTCGGATTGAAATTCTACAAATGGTCCAGCGACACTGACAAAAAGGGTGGCGTGATCGGAACTTGCAAAGGTTGGGTATGGTACAACCCTATCACCCAAAACGTGTTCGAATATCCCATCTACGTTCAACGTAAAACCTACGAACCATTCTCTGTGAACGCTAAGGATGCCAGTACCTTCACCATGGATCCAACCATCGCTTACCGACTTAATCCAGATATGGCGGAGCAGGTTTTCGTTAAATATAGAAAGTCATTGAGAGACATCGAGGATGGATACATCCGCACCTGTATCTACGAGGCATATCGTACTTGCGCCAACCAATACACCTCCGATTCCTTGATGGCCAACCGTGGTGGATTCGAGAACGAGGTTCGCAAAAGATTGGAGCAATCACTTTCCAACGAAGGATTCATCGTAGAGGAGTTTACCTCCCAAATCACCCCTCCTAATTCGTTGGCTCAAGCTATCAACGCCAAGAACGAGGCGGTCCAAAACGCCCTAAAAGCGGAGAACAAGGTGAAAGAGGCTGAGGCCAACGCCAAGATTGAGATCGCCAAGGCACAAGGAGAAGCCAACGCTTTGAAGATCAAGGGAGATGGTGAGGCCTATTACAACCGAGTAGTGGCGCTTTCCCTAAACGAATTATTGGTTCGCCAATATGCCATCGAGAAGTGGGACGGCAGATTGCCTAACTATATGATGAGCGAGAAGGGTGCCACCCCATTCATCGGCGTGAAATAACCCTTCATT
Organism: Paludibacteraceae bacterium; assembly: GCA_024401515.1. Taxonomy (GTDB): domain Bacteria; phylum Bacteroidota; class Bacteroidia; order Bacteroidales; family Paludibacteraceae; genus UBA1181. Next base: position 5,210 of record JAKSKY010000135.1, read on the forward strand.
CTAGAAACATCAATCAAATATTATAATTACCAATGATAACGATAGACCAACTTAAGAATGTGTTGGAACGCGAGGATGCGTTGAGGAGGTATCTTTGACATCGATGCGAAGTTAGTTCAAATCGAGGAAGAG
>JAKSKY010000136.1 GCA_024401515.1 Paludibacteraceae bacterium
ACTTATTCAACCACTACCTTCCAACACATCTTACCCACCTTCACCAAATAGACGCCTACAGGAATCGTAATGACAAGGTCATTGGTGTCCGCACTGACATTCGTCACCATATCACCTAGCATGGTGTAAATGCGCACATCACTACCTTGCGCATTCTGAACGTGGATGTTCTTTCCTTGTGCGAATACTTGTCTATTGCAGGCGACTTCCTCCTCTACAGATACAGGATTAGTACATGCCACACTTCCGTTGGATAAAAGCGGCGTGGATGTCATCACCTCATTTCCTTCATTGTCTATGCATTTCGCGAATAGAGTCATATCCTCGGCGCCATCCGTCTCTCGACCGTATGACTCATCCGTGCTGTGCGGCGTGTAGGTCAATCTGCTCAACTCCACCTCCGCTCCTTGGTAATTTGTACGAAGCACGATCGTCTCCGATGCTGACGCTCCTAATTTGAAGTTCAGATGTAGCGGGCCCAACTCCGGCTTTTTGTCGGCCCACAAGAGTTTGTAGCCATGTGCAGGGACGACCGTCTCTCCGGTTCCTTCCTGCATCTCGTATCTTGCCACCTTCGTCTCATTCTCTATGATCATTCCCGCCATATCGATGTCACCATCACTACTGTTGTAAACCTCAATCCAGTCCGACGCCTCTCCGTTCTCGTCCAGCGTGGTTTCGTTGGATGCGCAGAGCTCGTTGAGGCAAAGGCCGGTAGGCAGAGGGCAGTCGTAATCTGTCGAGAAGAAGATGCTGAACTTCAGTTCTTCCCCTTTCGCTATTTCAGTCAACGAATTGCCTGTATAGTCCGTTCCATCATCATTCTTTACAGGAACATTGTTGAGAAGCCAGTGGTTGATCTTGTAACCGTAAGGGACGGTAACCTCCACCTTCACACGCTCATTGCTGTACGTCCATGCGTTGTACTTCGGATTCTTATGCTCCCGCTTGTTGACAAAGAATGGCACTTCGACACTCGTTCCGTCCGTAGTGACGGTCCTGACTTTAAGCGTAACGGTATCATCGCCCAAACCAAACTCTTTCTTCAATTGATCGACCACATAACTCTTTCGTTCCTTGGCGAAAACACGCATCTTCTCCACCTCCTGATCATAGGTGTTTAGATTTCCTGGGCAACCCAAAAATCCGGAATTTTTGATGGTGGCGCACATGTCAAGTTCCGTGAGCGTCCAAAGGGAGTCGACTTTGGTATCGATCCGCTCGTCGGTAAATTGGTTTTTCAAGCGATCTAAATACTGGTCTAGGAATTTCCATCGGAAATCCTCATTCTTCAAGCAAGACTTCAACAAGGTCCAACAAGGCTCGGTTCCCTTCCCCGATGTGGCGAATTTTATCATATCCTGATCCAAGGAGGTCGCCTTGGACAACCCGAAATCGGTATCATATAGAATCCAACGGAATCGGCCACCATCCTTTTTACGCCACAACTTCGTATTGTTGGAGACCCAGTCTGTATTACCCACATACTGCTCCAAGATCTGATAGTCGACATATTCGTCGATATCCATCATCTTGTCTAAATTTTCATAGAAATCCGCCTTGTCATAATTCTTGCTGGCATAATTAATCATCTCGTTATAAGCATCTTTCGTTCCCACCTCGATGTTATAACCCGCCGCATTGACACTCAAAAGGTCAATTTCATCCTCATCCAAACCATAATTGTGGTAGACATAATCCTCGTCAGTCCGCTCCGTAAGAATCATCATACCATAAAATTTACCGTTGAGATAGAACGAAACGGGTTGGGCGGACTGTTTATCTATATTCATTCCATTGGCCAAACTTTGGATAAACATATCCCTGATGCGGGGTTGCACATATGAGTATCCATTTCCGCCATTACGCAAAGCAAGGCTCTTAATCTTCTTGTAAGAACGATCGTGGAAGAAAGAGGTATAGTTCATCTTATTCTTTCCGGAACGTTTGTTTGCCTTGATCTTCAAACTCTTAGCAACATGGATTCGGGTACATCCTCCGTAGACACCGATCTCCACCTCCTGGTTGTCCACGACCTTACCATCCAAAATATATTCGAAGTTGGCGGAACGGGTCCAATCTTGCTGGAAGTTATAAGGAACATTGTAGCAACCCTTCGTCGATCCATTGGATCCCTCGACATAGATACCCTGCATCTCGCCTTTGATATCCGCCTCATTGGCGGTAAGGGCGACAATCGGCAATCGCTCCCCCATTCCGATACATTGTCTGTAGAAGGAGTCCGGCATGACGATGAAACTTCCCGTCAGGATTTCACTAAATAGCGCCCCCTCCTTGTAGGCTCTCGCACGCAAAGAGGTCGTCGAATCCACTGCGATTTTAGTCTGATAAAGGGTTCCCTTCTCAGGGGTAGGCACGTCACCATTTAACGTGTAATAGACCTTAGCCCCCTCCGTCTCACAAGAGAGCTCCACATTCAAGGTCTCCTCGTAGTAGCCAGGAAGCGTAGAGGAGAACTTGGGCATGGCGACTCGGTTGGCGATTGTCGTCACCAACGCATCGTTTTCCTTGCCTGGTGTTGGCATCATAAATCCGCCCTCGCAATAGGACAAGTGCGGGTATTGTTGGGGATAAGAGAGGGAGATGGATTGTCCATCCTTTTCGAATGAGATGGATCCCTCATCCGTCGTGAGTTTATGGCCCACTCTTCCCACATAGTTGGCTTGAAACTTGGCAGCGGTCGGGCTACCGGTTTCGCTCTTGCCGAAAAACAGAAGCGAATAACCTTGCGGCAAAAGATGCGTGGAATCCAATCGGGCGCTCCAATCGAGCTTCCCCTCCTTGATGTTCGTCACTGTCCATCCTTTCAAATCGACGGGATCCCCGTCGTTGTAAAATTCGACGAAGCCGTCATAATTATATTTTTCACTAAGAATTGTAGCGACATTATTGGTCATGATTTCCGTTATGCGGACCTCCGCCTCCACATTGGAAGCACACGACATCAATAGCAACATTTTAACCCAAAAACTTTTTTTCATCTTTCTAGCGTATTTTTAATAACCACAAATCTACATTTTATTCAGTTATTTTCGAAAAGAAAAAAAATGGTTTATACACCACTTACAACAAATAGTTACCCAATCGTCCCCAAATCATCATAAAAAGCGATTTCCCACCCCACATACTCACTCTATCTTTGCATTGTCCAAAAGAGAAATAATAATCTGTTCTACAAGATGGAAGGTAGTTCATACGTAAGCCATAATTATACCTTTCATCAGAACATAACCACATAAGGACAAGTGTAAATCTATTGATTGGCGAAGGGATCCTTGGGAAGGGGTTCCTTCGTTGTTTTATGCCAATAGCCAAAAGTGATTAGTGAAGCGACATCATATAGTAATTATTGGGGATTTTTCCACGATATCAATTCAACGAATTTTGCAACGTAAAACAATGCAACGATGAAAGGATTATTAGCAATAGGATGTTTAGGTGCCGCTATGAGCTTTGCGGGCAATGCCTCCGCCTCCGACACGATTCAGGCGCAGGAGGTTAAGGAAGGTAAAAGATTGAATGTAGCCGTAGACAAGAAGGATTTTGGTGATTGGCGCTTCCGTATGGGAGGCTATGGAGAGATTCTCTACCAACACTTCAATTACGGTCCGAATAGTTTTTACGAAAAGGGATCAGAAGAGGACAACCGTTCTCAGATCTCCATTCCTCGCTTTGTGATCGGCATGGACTTCAAGTTCTCCCCTACTTGGATTCTCGGTTCCGAAATTGAGTTCGAATATGGCGGAACAGGATCCGGCATCGAATATGAATATGACGAAGCAGGCGAGTACGAAATGGAGGTGGAAAAAGGTGGCGAAGTTGCCATCGAGCAATTCCACATCACCAAGGTATTCAACAAGGCGTTGCAATTGAGGATGGGTCACATGATTGTACCAGTTGGACTAACCAACGCGCACCACGAACCAATTTTCTTCTTCGGTAGTAGAAGAGCGGAGGGAGAATCCACCATGCTACCATGCACTTGGCACGAGACTGGTATCGCCCTTCTAGGAGAGATCAGCAAGTTCAACTACAATGTACTATGCGTAAATGGGTTGGATCCAAATTTCTTCTCCCGCGCCAACTTTATCCAACGAGGCAAACAATCCATGTTTGAGACGCAGACCATGACCAACCCAGCATTGGCCTACCGTTTTGAATTCAAGGGAGACAAATCGCCTCGCTTCGGCATATCAGGTTATTATGGACCTAAAACAACAGGCAACTCCTCCAAACCTAAAAAGATGGAGGCCATCAAGGCGCCAGTGGTGCTTTTCAGCGCCGACGCGCAATATGTAGGCCATCGCCTCACCGCCCGCACCAATATGGTTTGGGGCAAGGTCGGCGACAGCGAAGAGCTTTCTAAACTAAACCTCACCATGCCTAAGACAGGTAGAATATCTCTCTTCCCAAGAGATCAAGTGGCCCAAAGCGCAATGGATTGGTATACGGAAGTAGGTTATGACTTCGGAAATCTTATTACCGAAAAATTAAGCCTCATCCCTTACATCCGCTATGAATATTACAACACCATGCAAAGTGTGGAGGGAACCGTAGCGGTAGATCCTCGTTACAAAAAAGATATCCTCACCGTGGGTATCAACTACTTCCCATTAAGGAATTTAGTCGTTAAGGCGGATTTCGCCCACAGATGGGTGGACCGTGGCAATTACCACAGCGAAAACACCTTCTCCTTAGGAGTGGCCTATTTAGCATGGATGGTGAAGGCTAAGAAGAATTAAGAATTAAGAATTAAGAATTAA
>JAKSKY010000137.1 GCA_024401515.1 Paludibacteraceae bacterium
TTTTTTTCATCGGAATCCGTTTCCGAAGGACATCCAGACAAAGTAGCGGATCAAATCTCCGACGCTATTCTGGACAACATTTTGGCTCAAGACAAGGAGTCTAAAGTTGCTTGCGAAACATTGGTGACGACTGGTCAGGTTATCTTGGCCGGTGAGTTGAAAACCACCGCATCGATTAACGAACAAGACATTGCCCGTCGTGTGATCAAGAAGATTGGTTACACCAAGAGTGATTACAAGTTCGATAGCGAATCTTGCGGTATCTTGAATGCGCTTCATGGCCAATCTCCGGACATCAACCGTGGTGTGGAGCGTTCTAATCCTTACGATCAGGGTGCGGGTGACCAAGGTATGATGTTTGGTTACGCATGTAATGAGACACAAAGTTTGATGCCTATCGCTTTGGATATGTCTCATAATTTGCTCTGGGAGTTGGCGGAAATCCGTCGTGAGGGAAAACAAATGACTTATTTGCGTCCAGACTCTAAGTCTCAGGTGACTATTGAGTATGGTGACGATAATAAGCCTAAGCGTGTTGATACCATTGTGATCTCGACCCAGCATGATGAATTCATCCAGGATGAAAAGAATCAGTTGAAGGCGGACGAGGAGATGGTGGCGCGGATCAAGAAGGATGTTGAGACCATTTTAATTCCTAGATTGCTCAGCAAACACGAGGAGTATAAATCTTTGCTTGCCAGCGGTTACAAACTTTTGGTGAACCCTACCGGTAAGTTCGTGATCGGAGGCCCTTATGGAGATACTGGTTTGACAGGCCGCAAGATCATTGTGGACACTTATGGCGGAAAGGGTGCGCACGGTGGTGGAGCTTTCTCTGGTAAGGATCCTTCAAAGGTGGACCGTTCAGCCGCATATGCCGCAAGACATTTGGCGAAGAACTTGGTGGCTGCTGGTTTGGCGGAAGAAGTCTTGGTTCAAGTGGCCTATGCGATCGGTGTGGCCGAGCCTATGAATCTATTCATTAACACCTATGGCACCTCCAAGGTGAATATGAGTGACGGTGAGATGGCGAAGAAGATTGCTGAGAGCAAGATTTTCGATATGCGTCCGAAGGCGATTGAGGATCGTTTGAAGTTGCGTAACCCTATCTACGAGGAGACCGCTTCTTACGGACATATGGGACGTATTCCTCAAGTGGTGACCAAGAGCTTTACGGATCGTGCTGGCAATACATTCACCAAAGAAGTGGAGCTTTTCACTTGGGAGAAAACCGACAAGACGGCTGATTTGAAAAAATTGTTCGGATTGTAAGAAGATTCGTTAATTTCTCTGTACGAAAAAAGATAAAATTGTATATCTTTGCGTCAGTTTATAACAAAGAAAAAACTTTTAAAATAAATATTAGTATGAGTTTCTTAACAAACAAAAAATTACTTATCGTTGGTGCTGGTGGCGCTATCGGTTCAAACATGGTTCAGTCTGTCCTTATGCTAGGTCTTACTCCTAACATTTGTCTTTATGATATTTTTGAGCCAGGTGTACATGGTGTAGCTGATGAGATGGCACATTGTGCTTTCCCTGGAGCTAACATTACTTGGACCACAGATCCTGTTGAGGCTTTCACTGGTGCTGAGTATATTATCTCTTCTGGTGGTGCTCCTCGTAAGGAGGGTATGACCCGTGAGGATCTTTTGAAAGGAAACTGTCAAATCGCCGCTGAGTTCGGTGACAATATCAAGAAGTATTGTCCAAATGTTAATCACGTAGTTGTTATCTTCAACCCAGCTGACGTAACTGCATTGACTGCTCTTATCCATTCTGGTTTGAAGCCAAATCAATTGACTTCTTTGGCTGCTCTTGATTCAACTCGTCTTCAACAACAACTTGCAATGCAATGTGGTGTTCAACAAGACAAGGTGACCGATTGCTACACTTATGGTGGACACGGTGAGCAAATGGCTGTATTCGCTTCAAAGGCGAAGGTGAACGGCAAGCCACTTTCTGAGTACAACATTCCTGCAGATCGTTGGGCTGAGATCAAGCAAGCTACTATCCAAGGTGGTTCAGCTATCATCAAGCTTCGTGGACGTTCTTCTTTCCAAAGCCCTGCTTACCAAGCTGTTAAGATGATTGAGGGTGCTATGGGTGGTGCTCCTTTCACATGGCCTGCTGGTTGCTATGTAAACTGCGACAAGTGTGGTTACAAGAACGTTATGATGGCTATGCCTACCACAATCGACAAGGATGGTGTTCACTTCACAGCTCCTGAGGGAACTGCTGAGGAGATGAAAGACCTTGCTGCTTCTTACGCACACCTTCAAAAGATGCGTGATGAGCTTGTAACTCTTGGCATCATTCCTCCAGTAGAGGATTGGAAGAAGGTTAATCCAAACTTGTAATCCATCGCATTACAAAATACGGAAATACGTTAAGGATTTTCCGATAGGAGAGTGGTTCCATAAGGGACCACTCTTTTGTTTTGGACTAGGTTATGTATGAATTATCATGTGGTTTGGGATGATAATGAAGAGGTTATTTCGCTGACATAATAAGTATATAGTTAATAAAATGCATTTACAAAGGTTCTTTATCTTTCCATTTTGTCTATTTTCCTTGACATGCTGTGAAAATGGCTCGAATAAGGATACATATCAGATGATGAACGGTGATTCCGTTAGCGCTGAATTTGTAGATGTGTCGGATGCTATTCAAGAGAACGATACGCTTGTCGCTGATAATGTGAATGATAATTTCCGGCTTTATGGAGAGTCGTTATATACCGGACCTTATCTTGTAGATTCGCATCTTTCACCAGTCTGTATAGATAATGATACGTTGCTTCTCTTTCAAGATACATTGGATGGGTGTTATTTCAAACTCGAGTTCCACAAGAAAGGATTAGGAGCTCCTGTAATTCAATCTGTGGAGAAAGATTTCGTCGAATTCCTATCGGGCGACGTAGGACACGATCTCTCTGTAGCATATGGAAAGAAGTCGAAAGCTTGGAGGAAAGAGATTCTTTCTGCGGAATCCAAGTGTGACGTGGAATATTCAGTTCGAATGGATGAAGTGGGCGACAAACGTGTGAACTGCATATTCTACGGTTTTTTTCAATATGCAAACAGTCACGCTAACTCTTATGTGACTTGTGTCACCTACGATAAGCGAAGTGGACGGCCGTTTGATATGGGCATGATTCGGATGGATGATACATTGCGTCATATGATAGAGGATTCGGATGAATTGTCCGGCGAAACTATTCATTCGAAAATTCAGCCATGTCTCTTGGGAGATTCCGTAGTTTTCCTTCTTCCGGATTGGCGACCGACCAATTGGGAAAATGATTTGCCTAAGAAGATTCTTCCGCTCGGAAAATTGCTTCCTTATTTGATGGAGGAGGGTAGGAACTTCGTTGAACGATGATTAAAACTTTTGGGTTTTAAGAGTTGCGTTTTACATTAAAATTTGCGAACTTTGCGGAATTAGAAATAATGTCTTTTATTAATTAATTAAAATAGATAAACAATGGCAAAAAGTGCATTGCAAATCGCAAGAGCTGCTTACCAACCAAAGTTGCCAAAGGCATTTAAGGGTGGTGTAGTTTTGAAAGAGGGTAAGGCAACTCAATCTGTTGCTGACCAAGAGGAAATCAAGAAGTTGTTCCCTAACACTTACGGAATGCCAGTCGTTACTTTCGAGGAGGCTGCTTCTAAGTTGTCTATGGGCGATTTCAACGTGGGTGTAATCCTTTCAGGTGGTCAAGCTCCTGGTGGACACAACGTAATCTCTGGTTTGTTCGACGGTATCAAGTCTTTGAACAAGAACGGTAAGTTGTATGGTTTCTTGGGTGGTCCTAGCGGTTTGATCGATCACAAGTATATGGAGATCGTTGACAAGGTTTCTGACGCTAAGTCTCAAATCGATATCAACGAGTATCGTAACACTGGTGGTTTCGATATCATCGGTTCAGGTCGTACCAAGTTGGAGGAGACTGCTCAATTCGACAAGGGTATCGAGATCTGCAATAAGTTGGGTATTAAGGCATTGGTTATCATCGGTGGTGATGATTCCAACACTAACGCATGCGTTTTGGCTGAGTATTACTTGCAAAAGAACACTGGTATCCAAGTAATTGGTTGCCCTAAGACTATCGACGGTGACTTGAAGAACGATCAAATTGAGACTTCTTTCGGTTTCGATACTGCTTGTAAGGTATATTCAGAGGTTATCGGTAACATCATGCGTGATGCTAACTCTGCTAAGAAGTACTGGCACTTCATCAAGTTGATGGGTCGTTCAGCTTCTCACATCGCTTTGGAGTGTGGTCTTCAAACTCAACCAAACATCTGTATCGTATCAGAGGAGGTAGAGGCTAAGAAGATGACTTTGGCTCAAATCGTTAACAACATCGCTGACACTGTAGCTGCTCGTGCCGCTCAAGGTAACAACTTCGGTGTATGCTTGATCCCAGAGGGATTGATCGAGTTCATCCCTGAGATGAAGGTTCTTATCAAGGAGTTGAATGACCTCTTGGCTGAGACTAACGGTGATGTTGCTGCTGCTGTTAAGAAGCTTTCTGCTAACTCCGCTTCAGTATACGCATCTCTTCCAGATTTCGTACAAAAGCAATTGACTCTTGAGCGTGACCCTCACGGAAACGTACAAG
>JAKSKY010000138.1 GCA_024401515.1 Paludibacteraceae bacterium
GCGTTGAGGAGGTATCTTTGACATCGATGCGAAGTTAGTTCAAATCGAGGAAGAGGAGTTGAGAACACAAGCGCCAGGCTTTTGGGATGACCAAAAGGCAGCTGAAGCGCAGATGAAGAAGATCAAGGACATCAAGAAATGGGTGGATGGATACAACGAGGTGAAATCGGCTGCCGAGGAACTTCAACTATCCTTCGATTTCTACAAAGAGGATGCTGTCACAGAGGAGGAGGTGAACGATGCGTATGCGCGCGCCATCGATTTGACAGAGAAACTCGAATTGCAAAATATGCTCCGCAAGGAGGAGGACAAGATGGGTGCCGTCTTGAAGATTGTGGCTGGTGCCGGTGGTACTGAGGCGCAAGATTGGGGAGATATGCTGATGCGTATGTACCTAAGATGGTGCGAGTCCAAAGGATACAAAACAGAAATCGCCAACTTGCTCGACGGCGACGAGGCAGGTATCAAATCTGTCACCATCAAAGTGGAGGGAGATTTCGCCTACGGATATTTGAAGAGTGAAAACGGAGTCCACCGCTTGGTGCGCGTCTCTCCATTCAACGCGCAAGGTAAGCGTATGACCTCCTTCACATCCGTATTCGTCGTGCCATTGGTAGACGACTCTATCGAAATCTATGTCAACCCAGCAGGAATCTCTTGGGACACCTTCCGTTCCAGCGGTGCGGGTGGACAGAATGTCAACAAGGTGGAATCGGGTGTTCGTTTGCACTATAAATTCCACAATGTCTTGACCGACCAAGACGACGAGATCGTCATCGAAAATACGGAGACACGTGACCAACCGAAGAACAAAGAGAACGCCCTACGCCTTTTGCGTTCACAATTGTATGAAATCGAGTTGGAGAAGCGTCGTGCCGAGACCGCCAAAATCGAGGCGGGCAAGAAGAAGATCGAATGGGGCTCCCAAATCAGAAGCTACGTGTTCGATGACCGAAGGGTAAAAGACCATAGAACCGATTACCAGACCTCCAATGTGCAGGCGGTGATGGACGGAGATATAGATGCTTTCATCAAGGCATATCTGATGGAATTTGGCGGAGAAGAGTAATCTTCTCCCTTTTTTTATTATATTTGCTCTATCCCTAAAATTCAAAAATGATGAAAACTAAATTCTTTATTATTACACTCATGTTCGCCCTCTTGGCTGGCTGCAAAAAGGATGAGGAACTACCAGGAATCTCTGACGAGATAACAAGTAAAGAGGATGTTATCGGCGGTTGGATGTCCCAAAACATCAATTGCATCATCAACACCTCAATGGGAAACTTTCAAGACAATGTGCAAAAAAGCCTTGAAGACAAATTGATGTCTTCCGCCCTATATATTACCCAAGATTCCATCTTCTATATAGAGCAACACCACCGAGGCTATTATTACGTCAAGAAGTCCAGCGCCTATCATGTGGAGGAAAATCCATCACGAATCTTCGTGGACAACAAATATCTGATATGCGACCAATACGCACCCTATTATCTGATCAAAAAGGAGAAGGAGAAGTTCTGCCTCTACCTCACCAAAGAGGAGGCCATGGAGATGCTTCGGAACGATTCGGAGTTCAAAGATAGGATGGGACTTTTTGAGAAACTCATCAAGGATGCCCAATTTGAGTTCTACTACAAGCCAACCGATATGGAGATTTTCCAACAGATCGACAACGGTGATTTCGTCCATACCGAAGGCTATTCAGTTTACTAACCCATAAATGAAGGATAGAAAAGATGATTTTTCTATCCTTTTTTTTCTCCATAAAGATTAATTTTGTAGAAAATATAGATTTAGATTCATGAAAAAGAAAATCGCAATAGTGGCAGGCGGCGACCAATCCGAGTTGGAGGTCTCCCTTAGAAGCGCGGCAGGCCTTTACTCCTTCATCGACAAGGAGAAATATGACCTCTTCATCGTTACCATCGTAGGAACAAAGTGGGAAGTGGAATGTGACGGAGAAAAACTTCCTATCGATAAAAACGACTTCTCCTTCATCGACAAGAAGGGAAATCGCGTGAACTTCGACTTCGCCTACATCACCATCCACGGTGTGCCCGGTGAGGATGGAAAGCTACAGGGATACTTCGACCTACTCCGCATCCCTTACTCATGCTGCGGCGTATTGGCGGCTGCCCTTACCTTCAACAAGTTTTTCTGCAACAAGTTCTTGAACCAATTTGATGTGCCAAGCGCAAAGTCATTGCTCATCAACAAGGGAGACAAGATCGACCCTAAAGCCATCGAGGCGGAATTGGGCATGCCTATCTTCGTGAAACCCAACGGAGGTGGCAGTAGCTACGGAACCTCAAAGGTGAAGAGCGCGGAGGGTATCATGAAGGCCATTGAGGCGGCATGGGCCGAGAGCGATCAAGTCATCATCGAATCATTCATGCAAGGAACAGAGATCACTTGCGGTGTTTATAAGACCAAAGAGAAAGCCGTAGTCTTCCCTATCACAGAGGTGGTCAGCAAGAACGAGTTCTTCGACACGGACGCTAAATACAACGGCGCGGTGGAAGAGATCACGCCAGCTAGACTCTCCAAAGTGGTAACCGATCGAGTACAACGTCTCACCTCCATGATTTACGACTACATCGGCGCCAAAGGTATCATCCGTGTCGATTACATCATCACGGAGGGCGATATGATCAAATTGCTCGAGGTGAACACCACACCAGGTATGACAGCCACCAGTTTCATCCCACAACAAGTTCGTGCGGCTGGATTGGACATCAAGGATGTCATGACAGATATTATTGAAAATGAATTGAACAAATAATTATGGCATTTTACCCCCAACTGATTTTGGACGCGCTGAAACACGTGCGCTATCCAGGGACTGGACAAGACATCGTCTCTTCCGAGATGGTGGATGACAACATTCGTATAGAGGGTAATAAAATATCCTTCTCGCTCCTTTTGGAGAAACCCAACGACCCATTCGCCAAATCCTTGGTGAAAGCAGCGGAACAAGCCATCCTCACCTATGTGGGCGCAGAGGCTGAAATCGTTGGAAACATTAGCGTTAACTATAAGACCCAAATCCCCGCGCAACCTGAAAAATTGTTGCCGCAGGTAAAAAATATCATCGCCGTATCATCCGGTAAGGGAGGCGTCGGAAAGTCAACCGTATCCTCCAACCTAGCTGTTGCTTTGGCAAACGCGGGCTACAAGGTGGGATTGTTGGACGCTGACATCTTCGGCCCTTCCGTCCCTAAGATGTTCGGATTGGAGGACGCGAGACCCTACTTGGAACCAGTGGGCGACAGAGAGTTGATCCGTCCAGAAGAGAAGTATGGCGTAAAATTGCTCTCCATCGGTTTCTTCGTCGATCCACAAAATGCTGTGCTATGGCGAGGCGGTATGGCAAGCAATGCCCTCAAGCAATTGATTTCAGATGCGAACTGGGGAGAATTGGACTACTTTATCCTTGACCTTCCACCCGGTACCAGCGATATCCATTTGACCTTGGTGCAAACCCTTGCCATCACAGGCGCCATTGTTGTCAGCACTCCACAAGAGGTCGCTTTGGCAGACGCTAGAAAGGGAATCAGTATGTTCACAGGAGAGAAAGTGAATGTGCCTATCCTCGGATTGGTGGAGAACATGGCATGGTTTACCCCTGCCGAACTACCCAACAATAAATATTACATTTTCGGTAAAGAGGGATGCAAACGTTTGGCGGAGGAGATGGGCGTGAAACTCTTGGGCCAAATTCCTATTGTCCAATCCATTTGCGATGGTGGTGATAGCGGAAAACCAGTGGCATGCGACCCAGATTCCATCACTGGAAAGAGCTTCGCCGAGTTGGCCCAGAATGTCGTGGAACAGGTGGATATACGCAACGCCACACTGCCTGAGACCCAAAAGGTCAACGTGACCCGCAAATAAAAAGGATTATAAATGTAATGATAATCAATTATTTTGCCTATATTTGCGATGTGGTAGGGGCGCACGCGAATACGCCCTTAGCGTGTAAGCATTGAGAAGACATAAAGACATTTATTTACAAACAAATTATATAATAGGAGGTTTTATCCCAATGAGAAAACTAGGATTTAAATTATTTTTCTCAGCTGTTATGGCTGTGTGTATGACAAGCTGCGATTCATGTGGCGGTGGTGGTAGTGATAGCGATCTTTGCGATCACGTGAAAGTTTCCGCAGCTAGTTTTAAATTTGCTTTGGAGAAGAGTCCAAAATCAATTATCATAGACTATCGTTCTGAAGAAGATTTCGCCAAAGGTCATATTCCTGGTGCTATCAGCCTACCAGTTACTGTAAAGGATCTTGATGGTGTAAAGGGAAATTGCCCATACGTAAAAAGAGTATTGGAAATTTGTGGCGTAGGTACAGAGATCTTCGTTTACGGTGCCGATTCAGGCTGGGGTATCAACGGTAACGCAGTCCCTGGACAATTGGCTTGCAAATTCGGCGAGGATAAGGTGACCCTTTTGGAAGGCGGTATCAACGCTTGGACAAAGGCTGGTTATCCTACTGAATAATGATTTAGGTATTTGACTAGTCCTAAATAACCGTTACAGTTTTAGACTTAGATTATCATAGGACAA
>JAKSKY010000139.1 GCA_024401515.1 Paludibacteraceae bacterium
ATTCCAGAGGGTGTGGAATCGATCGACAACTACGCCTTTGTGAACAATGATAGAATCAAAGAGGTTCATTTCCCTAAAAGTTTAAAAACGATTGGCCAAAAAGCTTTCTTCGACTGTGATTTTCTCCAAAAAGTTGAATTACCCAATGGATTGGAATATATTGGTTCTAACGCATTTGGGAAATACGGAGACGTCACCACCGAAATCGTCAACATTCCTTCCTCACTCACCTATATTGGAGAAGGTGTCCTTGAAAAGCAATCCTTCAACAAAGTGGTCACTTACGCGAATGGCACACGATGCTATGGCTGGGTGGGAGATAAGAACTCATGTCCTTCCATCATCACCCTACCACAAGGGGTAAAACACATTGATTCCAAGGCCTTTGAGTATTGTCATTCACTCGAAGAAATTCGTATACCGGAAGGATGCGTCAAAATATCGGAAGAAGCGTTTCAAAACTGCGGCAATCTAAAGAAGGTCGTACTTCCCACAAGCATGGACACCATCGAAAGCGAAACATTTGCCAGATGCGAAGATATCGAAGAGATTCAGAATCTGACTGGCGTGCGACATATAGAGCGCAGCGCCCTCAATTTCAGCGAGTCTAGTTATTACCAATACCCCGACAACCTAAAAGGATTATTCCTCTTTGATAACGGCAGGAAATGTCTCGGATGGCTAGGAGATGGTTGCCCCGACACAATAGAGATTCCTCAAGGAGTCAAGGAGATTGCCCCATCCGCCTTTTCCTATCAAAGCTCATTGGAAAAGGTGATTCTTCCGGAAGGATTGGAGACGATCGGAGAAAACGCCTTCTACTATTGTTATGAGTTGACAAGCAACCCTTTCCCAAAATCCGTAAAGCACATTGGAGGCAGCGCATTTTACCAATGCCAAAGACTAAACATGGTCGCTCTTCCCGACTCCCTTGTGACAATTGGAGATCATGCGTTCTATGAATGTTACAACCTATCAGGAATCGACCTACCACAAGGCGTAACAACGATTGGAACGGGTGCGTTCGAATACTGCAACAATCTAACGAAAGTCAACATCCCGTCAAATGTTAAAGAAATCGGACCTAGAGCTTTCCATAATTGCGACAGGCTACATAAACTAACAATTAGCGATGGCGTCAAAGCCATCGGAGAATCAGCCTTTGCCATGTGCGCGCTCGATTCCGTAATAATACCTAACTCTGTGACGCTAATAGGACAGGAGGCGTTCGCCTATAACTACCATCTCATGTCCGTATTCCTCTCCGATTCATTAAAAGAGATCAAATATGAGACATTCTACAATTGTCGAAATTTGCGAAAGATTCAACTTCCATTAGCTCTGGAGCAGATCGAAAGAGGTGCATTCGAAGGTTGTACCCACCTCCAAAAACCCAAAATCGACGACAGAGTCGAGGTTCACAGGGAAGCCTTCGGACCTAGCTTCTGGACCTCTTTCTTACATTTCATGTCTCATGGAGGGATTAGTCTATTTTGGTTCATCTTCATCCTAGCAGTTCTTTATATCCTACACAAAAAAGTTGGAATTAGGAACTTTTTCTCCCGCATATCCGCATCGGGCACTTCCATTCTAAAAATCATAGGAATCACCCTTGCGATCATCTTTGGACTTTTCATCTTGTTCATACTCATCCTAATTTGTCATTAAGGAAACAACGTTTAGACCTGTTGGGAAGAGAAAAAAAGCAAAGCCTCCGCATTTTAGTTCCCTAAAATCACTATATTTACAAACCACACAGGGAGATATAAAATGAAACGGGTACTACTAATCATCACACTATTGTTGGAGACGCTCTTCGGATTCGCACTTTCCGAAGGGGATAAGGAGTATGCCCGGTTCGAACATTTCACCACACGGGAAGGACTCTCCTCCAACCGTGTCTTTTCGCTAGCGCAAGATTCTACCGGCTTCGTATGGGTAGCCACGGATTTCGGATTGGACCGGTTCGACGGCATCAATTTCAAACATTACCAAAAGAAAGATTACCCCAAGATGAAGCGCAACGAGGTCATGTATGTCGAGCATATCGGACATGATCAAATCCTTGCGGCAGGCCCCTACGGCGTCTTCATCGAATACGACAAAGCCAAGGATGACTTCTCCAATATTATGCCCAAGGAACTGGATTCTATCGCCCTCATCCAAATCAAAGGAGTCCACACCTCTAGGACGGGAGAACGATACCTTTTCGCCAATGGCGGTATCTTCCATTACAACGCACAAAGTGGCCATTACGATTCACATTTCGAGGCGCACGATTCACTCAGAATAGATTTCATCAATACCCTATTCATTGACGATCAAAAACGCTTTTGGATCGGTTCCATCAACCATCTTGAAATCCTAGACGAAAAGGGTCATAAAGTCAAGTCCTTCGGTCAAGAGGAGAACTGCGGTTATGTCACAACCATCCTCCCCATCGCCCCCAATAAGGTGGCCATCGCTTTCCAAAACAATCAACTATGGATCGTGGAGACACAAAGTTCTTCTCCTTCCATTCTACAAAAAATCACATTGCCTTTCAACACGGTGATGAACATGCTACGTACTTCCGATGGCAGGTTTTGGTTCGCCACAGACGGAGACGGCCTATGGTTCACCGATGACGAGATATCCCCTAGCGCACACTTCAAGAATCTTGTACCCTATGGAGAACTGCAAGCTGAAATGAAAAAAATCTACGCTATTAAAGAGGGAATCGATGGTGGCATCTGGTTCGGCACACAGAACTCCGGCATCTGGTATTACAACCGCAAAAGCGATGAGTGTGTCATCTTCTCCGGCGACATAGGTCTTCCTACCGAAGTATGCTCATCCTTTGAGGAGGGCGAGGACGGCACCCTCTATGTGGGAACAGACGGAAACGGACTCTATGCCATCTCACCCAATAGGGAGAAAATAACTCACTACAATCTGCCAGGCAACAACATCACCGGGCTCAACCGACAAGGCGACCACATTCTCACCTCCACGTGGGGCGCTGGATTGTTGGACTTTGACATAAATAGCGGCAAGGCATCACCGATAACACCACAAGGCATCGAGCATCCCGTTCCGATGTACTTCAGTGTCGGATCCAAAGAGGGATTGAGATGGGCATGCACAGCCAATGATGACCTTTATTTCAAGAAAGAGAATTGGAGCAAATTAGAGTTGCGGGACGACTCCTTCCCCAACATCGGCAGCAAATGGACCTCTAAAATCATTCCGGGTGAAAAGAACTCCCTTTGGGTTCTCTCCACCAATATGCTTTGGCAAATCAAGGACGGTATGATTCATGCCATCCATCCCGAACTATACTTCGAGCAACCCAACGACCCTCTTTTCGTCTTTGACGCGGATAGCGACGAGGAGGGAAATCTCTTCACCACCAGCAACCACGGTGTCTTCCGATTTAGTAAAGATGGCAAGGAGGTAGAGCGGTTAGACTTTCTACCCGATTATTCCCAACGTATCATCAAACGAGACACGAAAGGTCAGTTCTGGACCGCGTCATTCGATGGCATCATCCATTTTGATTACAATAAAAAAACATTCGCGCATTTACCGGGTGACTATGAGGACATCGCCAAATCATTCTTCTACATCAAGGCCAGTTTCCGTGATTCCAAGGGAAGAATCTATTTCGGCACCAACGGAGGTTTCTACACCTTCGATCCGAGCCATGTGGATCCAGACATGAGCATCCACCACCTGAGATTCGCGGAACTCTTCATCACCCGTAAAAAGATAGAACCCGGCACCTCCGTTTTAGAGAAGGGACGACTCTCCGAATTGAAACAATTGACGCTCCAGCACGGTATGACAGACATCTCCATCGTAGTGGACGTCATCGACCACGCCAAGTTCAACAAGGCGAAAATCCGTTACCGTCTGGTAGGTTTGCAAGAGGACTGGATCGAGATCGGCACGCAAAGGCAAATTAATTTCAACCACATTCCTACAGGCGACTACACCCTGGAGGTGGAAGCCTTCCGTCCATTTCTAAAGGAGTGCGAAAGGAGCATCTCCCTCAAGATCACGGTTCTCCCACCGTGGTGGAGCACTTGGTGGTTCAGAACCTTCATAGCACTTCTAGTATTGGCGGGACTCTTCCTTCTCTTCCGTAGAAGACTGCAAAAATTGGAGCAGGAGCAAGTCATCCTCCAGAAACGGGTGGACGAACGCACCTCGGAACTCAAGGAGGCGCTACAAGACAAAGACCGCTTGATCTCCGTCATCGCCCATGACCTGAAAAATCCGATGTTCGCCATTGTAGGCGCCTTGGAGACCTGGAAAAACAAAGGCAAAGAGTTGGGAGAGAGAGAAACGGAACAATTGGTGCAAGAGACCTACGACTCATCCATCACGCTTCAACGCGAGATGTTGAACCTACTTGACTGGGCAAAATCCAAACGTGACGAGATCATCTGCCACCCTAGGGAGATTGACCTGAAATATGTCGTGAACA
>JAKSKY010000014.1 GCA_024401515.1 Paludibacteraceae bacterium
GCATTGCTTCCTCGTCCACAACGTGAGGAGAAGGCTGCGGAATAATTCTGTAACCTATCACAATAGCAAAGGAGATCATCCGAAGGGTGGTCTCCTTTTTCTTTGAGCAGCATTCAATACAACCTTGATTGTGTGATGGCTTTGTAGCTAGATGACGGTTGTGATCTTCTATCCAATAATGGATCGAACCACCTCCTCTGTCATTTGTAATCGTTCACTGATTTCTTTCGAGGACATTCCGCTACTGAAAAGTAATCTAACGGTGGTGTCTATACCTTGCTGGATACCTTGCTGGATGCCTTGTTGAATACCCTCCATGCGACCTTCGTTCAATCCCTCCCAGCGGGCGTTGCCCAGTACATCGTTCTCTACCCGAACAGCATCCATGTGGCGTTCGTAAGCATGCTTTTCCGCCTCCGACATGGTGAGATAACGCAACTTTTCCTTAGCTTCGCTAAGGCCTGGTGTTTGGGTGTCCTCTTTGATGACACCTGACTTTAGGTAGTCCATCCACTCCTCCAAAGGGGTAGAGGCGTGGTCGTTGAACTCATTGACGCGAATGACATAGAATTCCGGGAACACTTCGGTCGGATCCTTCATGGGGCGATAATCCAATGCCTCGTCTGGGAGATTCATGGCTTTCTGCTCTTTAGCGGAAACGGTAAGGATATCATGATTGTGAACGCCTACCAATTTCGTTTGGCCATAGTAGAGATAGTCCGAGCCTTTTCCGAGGTCGAAATAGACCACACTGATGGAAATCACTTTGCGGATTTTGTAGTAATCATCGCCGATGTGTAACTGTTCGGTGATAGCTTTGGCTGTACCATAGACAATCCGTTCCAAATAGTGGACTTGTTTGGTCAACTGGACCTCGATGATATAGATTTCTCCTTTCTCATTTCTTGCCTTGACGTCCACGCGGTTGAACTTGTCCAAGGCATTTTCCTGATTGCTTTCGCTCTCAAGAATGGCCTCGATTTTCACCTTTTCGCCGGTGAATACACTGATGAAACCCTCCAATACCGCATGGTTGGCCTTTTCCCTGAGCATCTTCTTGATAGCCCAGTCGAATCGAACGAATTCGTTTGATGCTTTCATAAACAAAACTTTTTATAGATTTAATAATTTTGATAATAATACTATGCAAATATAGTGATTTAACACTTGTCGAAATGGATTTGACGCGATTTTTTTGTTAATTTTGTGGTCACACACTCAATGTGAGGTGTGCATAAGGGTTAATTCCAATGTCAGATTACAAATGCGAGAAGGTGCTTCCCTACGAATCGACAGGAAGCAAAACCGAACAGATTTCCGAGATGTTTGATCATATTGCCAGACAATATGACAAGATGAACCACTTGATGTCCTTGGGGCAAGACAGGACATGGCGTCGTAAGGCGATTGATGCCTTGGCAGACCGACGCCCTCAGCGTGTCTTGGATGTGGCCACGGGTACAGGCGATTTTGCCATTGCCATGACTCAACGGCTTTGCCCTAAACGTGTTTTAGGTGTTGATATATCCGAAGAGATGATGAAGGTGGGCGCTGAGAAGGTCGCAGCCATGGGACTCTCCGATGTGGTGAGTTTCGAGAAGGGCGACTCCTTGGATTTGCATTTGGAGGATGGCTCTTTTGATGCTGTCACCGTGGCCTTCGGTGTCCGTAATTTCTCCAGTTTGGAGAAGGGTCTTAGTGAAATCAACCGTGTCTTGGTGCCAGGTGGCGCTTTGGCGATTTTGGAGATGACGGAGCCTAATAACCCTATTTTGCATTTGGGTTATAAAATCTATACGAAGATATGCTTGCCGATCATGGCCCGTTTCATTGCAAAAGATCTAAAGGCTTACGATTATTTGCCGGCATCCATCCAAGCCTTCCCGAAGGATGATGAGATGCGTGCCTTGTTGAAAAAGTGTGGCTTCTCCTCTGTGGAGATCAAGAAGTTCACGATGCAAACCTGTTCTTTCTATTTAGCTTGTAAATGATGAAGAAGATATTGATCACCGGTGCGAATGGATTCGTGGGAAGTTTCCTCGTGGAGGAGGCGCTTAGGAGAGGGTATGATGTCTATGCGGCGATGCGTTCCGATAGTTCTAAGGCTAATTTAGAGGGGTTGTCGCCTAAATTCATAGACCTACCCTATGCGGATAAAAATCGTCTGAAGAAATGTTTGGCGGGCTTGAAGACTGTTGTTGGCCAGTTCGATATTGTCATCCATGCGATGGGACTCACCAAGTGCAAGCACAAAGGTGATTTTGACGTGGTCAATTACGAATATACCTGCAACTTCGTCAACGCTTTGATGGAGAGTGGCATGACGCCTAAGCACTTCATCTACATGAGTAGTCTATCCGCTTTCGGATCGGGCGACAGAAAAACGTTGGAGGAGATAAAACTGACCGATGAGCCTAAGCCAGATACCGCCTATGGCGCCAGCAAGTTGAAAAGCGAGCGTTTCTTGGCCACTTTGGATACCAAGGAGTTCCCATATACCATTCTTCGTCCAACAGGCGTATACGGGCCGAAGGAGAAGGATTATTTCGTGATGTTGGATACGATTAAGAAACATTTGAACCCGGGCATTGGCTTCGATCCGCAATACATCACCTTCATCTATGTGAAGGATTTGGTGGAGGTGGCCTTCGCGGCTGCGGAGAAGCAGGGGGTAGGCAAGGCCTATTTCGTGGCGGATGGTGATGTTTGGACCTCGGATGAGTACCAGAAGCTTTGCAAACAATTACTAGGCGTTAAATGGACTTTGAATATCAAGGTGCCTTGTTGTTTGGTGAAGGTGTTGGCCTTCCTATTCGATAAAATCGGTGGACTCTTTGGTGTGACGCCAACGTTAAACCTTGACAAATATAATATTCTTTCCGCTACCAATTGGAAATGCGACATCGAGCCATTGTGTCAAGACTTTGGTTTCAAAGCGAAGTATAATTTGGTGAAGGGTTTGAAGGAGAGTATCCGTTGGTACAAGCAGAAGGGGTGGTTGTAGAATTTACTCGTATACGTATTTTTCAATCAAGTACCATTGCTTGTTGATGTAGATGAAATTATAAAGGTCGGTTAGCCGGCCTTTTTTGTAGATGTAAATCTTTCTGTTAGTGCCCTTCTCGTCAGATTTGAAATGGATCATTTGCGGATATGCCTGTGTGAAATTGAGTTGGTTCCAATCTCTTGGCATCGTCAGCTTACGGTTGGTCTGCGTTTTGCCCACGTATATATTCGTAGGGAAAGGGAAGATCGTATGGTTGACCTGAAAATCCTTGTTCTGGGAGAATTGCAGTAGAAACTCAGCGAACTCGTCGTAGCGATCTTTGGTAAGAGGCGTGCTCTTGCCGTTGGAGTAGTTCCATTTTCCACCGCCGCGTCTAAAGGTAGTTTCCATCGTCGTTCTCTTCTTGAAATCGATCTGGGCGGTGGCGCCTTGCGGCATATTGCCGAAGGAGAGGGAATCTATGGATACGATGACAAAGTCCTTGTTGTCTATCTGGCTATATGGACTTTTCTTGCCTGTGGCGATGAGGTTATTGATGATATGGGAGGACAATTCTTGCCCCACGGAAGGAAGAATCATTCCGAAAAGAAGCAATAGCGTACTTATGTGTTTACTTAATATCCCCATCATACCTTACCATTCAATACGGCAAATTTAGTGAAAAACGATTAAATAGAAAAGATTTAGCCTCAAATCGTTTAGCGGCCCGATTCACGGATGAGTGTGAAGTGTCCGCTGAATTGACGGTCTATTTCAGGCATGTTGAGTACGTACCAGTAGTCGGTGGATGGCATGGCGTGTCCGTTGTATAATCCATCCCAACCCTCGTCGTCGCTCACACCTTCAAAGACGAGTTTGCCGAATCGGTCATAGATTTTGTAGCTGGAGCGAGGGAAACGTTCCAGATTCTCCACTTTCCAACGATCTCTGTCCGCCACGAAATATTCAGGAATCTGAATGTCGTAGAGAGGTGTCTCGAACTCATACTCAGTCGAACAACCCAACTCGTTGGCGATGGTCACATGGTAGACGGTACCATAGGTCGCCTTCTCAAGGATATTGGAAGTGGTCACTTCACGTCCTTCGCCGAAATTGTAGTAAAGGGGGAATCTGTCTGACTCCACCTCTAATTTGTAGCTGGTCATATTATACTCCGTGCAGGCAAGCACTTTCGGATAGTCGTAAACCTCCACGGTACCATACGTTTCATCCTTGCAGACACCGTTAACGACCCTTGCGCTATATCGTGTTGTCTTGTCAGGACTCACCTTCAAAGTCGGTTTGGATCCGATGCTGGTCTCGAACTCGTCGTTGCTCCAAGTGATTTCCGTATAGTGGTTCAAACCTGAAAGGTATAGTGTGACGGAGTCTCCCTCGCAGATCTCCGCCTCGTTCATGCTGATATGGACTGGATCATATACAATCACCGAGGTATATACCGGTTGGCAAGGGCATCCATTGACGGATTCTGCGGTCAATTTATATTTGGTGCTCTTCTTCGGTGTCACCTTCATCTCTTCGATGCCTTCTCCGATTTTATGGTAATTGGACTCCTCCTCTTCCACAGCCTCCCATATCAATGAGGAGGCATTTTCGCAAGAGGTCTTGAGTGTGACGGATTCTCCGCCGCAGATGGTGTCGTTAGGAATTTCCGCGATAGTCACGCCATCGTCCACCACAGCGGTGAAATAGCCGGTGTCGCTCGGACAATGTTGGGCCGTATATACCATCCTATATTCGGTCGTCTCCGAAGGAAGGATGGAGAAGGAGGTGCTGCTGATTTTCATATCGCGGTAATCACTATCCTCCTTGCCCTTTTCGAACCATGCCACGGAGCTTGGCTCCCCTTCGAATAGGACATTGACATCCACTTTCTCATTCGAACAGATAGCTACTTTTTCCGGTAGGGTGAATGTGATTTTAGGTTCGAC
The DNA here is from genome assembly GCA_024401515.1 of Paludibacteraceae bacterium. GTDB lineage: Bacteria > Bacteroidota > Bacteroidia > Bacteroidales > Paludibacteraceae > UBA1181. The sequence continues at coordinate 4,939 of JAKSKY010000014.1, forward strand.
GGAGACTTTTATCTCTTCGGATGTGGTGGATGGACAGACCTCCTCTCCCGATGAAACGAGTCGATAGGTGGTGTTTTTGTCCGCCACTAATGTTAGGGCGTCCGTCAACTTTTCGGAGATGGTGGTGAATTCGCTTTCGCCTGCCGTCTTCTTCTGCCATTGAATACCCTTGACGTTTGTCTGTCCTGCGGTCAGTGTGATTTCATCTCCCTCACAAACGCCTTGGGCGGATAATGAAAGTTCGAGTTGAGGCTCCTCTTCCAACGCCACGTTAAACTCCTTGACGATGGCAGGACATTTCTTTCCCAAGATGGTCAATTTGTATAGCGTCTCTTCCGTAGGGTTGTCTTTTACGTCCAACTTGGTGGAGGAGATGACTTCCTCCCCTTTGCTCCAAGTGAATGAATTGTAATCCTCCAGATAGGCTTTCGCATGCAATTCCACCTCCCTGCCGACGCATACCAAAGGAGGTATGGGATCCACCTCCACCTTGACCTTCGTCTCCACATTCACCTGTACGGTGTTGGAGTAGATGGTAGGGCAGGTGCTTGTTTTAGCAGCCGATTTGATACGGTAATAGGTGGTATAGGTAGGCATAAGCGCCTTGATATCCTTGTTAGGGTCAAACTCCTTGAAGTTCTCGTTGTCTTGGGATTTCTCCCAGATGATATCATTGGAGGTCTCTTCATAACCCACCGTAATTTGGGCGATTTCGCCTTCACAGATACTATCCTTGTCTATTTCCAACCACACATTGCCGCTGCTTTCCACATTGACGTTAGCGCTTTTCTTGATGTCTGGGCAATATTTGCCGGCCACATTGAACTCGTAGTAGGTGGCTTGGGTCGGTGCGTCCACGGTCACCAATTCACCCTTGGAGAGGGTGTCCTTGTTTTTGATCCAGGAGAGCGTGTTGATGGTTGGATCGATATCCGCGTGACCCGTCAATTCCAAATCCACCCCTTTGCACACAATGCTAGGAATCTCTTCTATTGCGACGTTCTTTGCCTTTTTCTCCACATGGGCGATCACGGAGAAGGAGAATGTCTGAGGACATCTGTTGGATTCCGGAACCAACACCCTATAGTAGGTGGTCGTGTCTGGTGTCAAGTTGGCGGTAGGCCTGATTTTTGGTGTTTCGTTAGGCCTGTAAATCAAATCCTTAGGTACCTCGTCAGGCTCGTAATCGAAGAACTTTTTATTGTCATAAGTATATTGCCAAACAACCGTGGCATTGTAATCGTACTCCGCTGTCACTCTGACTGTTTCACCCTCGCAGATGGTATCCTTGTCGATGAATATCTCTATGCCATGCTCCGTCATGATTCTGGTGTAAGTGGTATCGAAAGAGACTGGGCAATGCTTACCGAAGACGAGGAATTGGTAAGTGGTACGAACCAATGGCACCTCCTTGTATTCCAACTTTTGGTGATCCCAAAGGGTATCTCCATTCACCACCCAAGTGTAGGTATTGTCGTTAGGATCCAAATCCACATAGGCGTTCAAATCCACCTCCACACCGTCGCAGGTCCACTCCGGAAGTTGGTCGATCTTCACATCCACCTTCTTCTCCACATAGGCGAATACGGTGTCCGAAACAATGGCGGGACAGATGAACGAATCGCACTTGTTTCGGTAGTAAGTGGATTGGGTAGGATGCAAGACCTCTTCATCCTCGTAAGGGTCAAAGGCTGTGAAGGTTCGCATACTGTCGGTGGAGTATTCCCAAATCAATGGTGCGTGATGGTTTTTACGGACAGCCTCAAGGATTACCTCACCGCCCTCGCAAAGACTATCCGTTTGGAGGGTAAGGGTGATTGTGTCTACATCGACGGTCACAACTGTGTCGATGAAGATGGCTGGTGGGCAATTCCTGTCCGTTATTCTGAATTCATAGAAGGTGGAATCTGATGGCTTATCCGTCAAGGAGAGTTCCGTCGTGCTTAGCGTCTCTCCATTTCTTTTCCATTCGAATTGATAGGTAGGAAGCAACTCCACATTGGCCTTCAATGTGACGTCGGTACCCTTACATACCAGTGAAGGAATGGAGTCGATGGTGAAGGATGGCGTCTCGCACGCTTTGTCCTCGCAACTGATGGTGACAGGGTCTGTGATGTAATATTTGCGGCAAGGGTCTAGCGGATAACCATCCCTGGCGATCTCGTCCACGGTGGGTTTGTCAGGCCCCACGATCGCCCGATAGAGGGTCATGCCCGATGTCGCTTGGTGGGTGATGCTCTTCTCTTTGCCTGGAATCGTCTCCCAATGGATACCATCTGTGGATTTTTGCCAAGCAAACTCTTCCACAGGATAGTTGGCGAACCAATCCTCCGCGAACAGTGTGACGGTGTGGGTCTCTTCAGCATCGTTGCAGTCGTTGGCCGCAAGGTACTTGGTCGTTTTTTTATTGTCTATGCCCACCTCCGCGATGTCCACGTATTCGCCGCAAGAGGTAATGGATAGGTTGTCGAAGGCTACCAGCGCCGCACCCAGTGTGGTGGCGTATATCTTCAAATGAACCTCCTTCGTCTTATCGTCGTTGAGCGAGAAGGGGAGGGAGAGCAATGTGTAGTTGGTGGAAGCCCCAATTCGGGAACTGTTTTTCGAGATGGTCTTTCCCGATTCATCCTCCAATGCGACGGTGAATGAGGCGGTGGCCGCAGGTGCGTCGATTAGATTCACCCCGATGTTGAATAGGTTTTGTCTGCAATGGCAAAGCTTATTGGCGGGTATCACCTTGTCGATCAATAGTTGGTTGGATCCTAGGGATGGAATCGCCACGACCAGATGCGCGTCGTTGGCCTTTTTCGTGGCGCCCAATGATTGGTGGCTCTCCGAATAGACCCTTTTACCATCAGAAGTATTGAACAATGCTGCATCAGGAGCGCAGGTCACCGCGTAATATTTCCCTTCGATGAAAGCCTCGCTTTGAAGCGTGTCGAAACGTTTGTAACCGGCTGCCATACCCTCGAAATCTCTGGTTTGGGAACTGTCGATCGTACCGAACTCCTCGCTAAAGATGCGCATGAGCTTCTCGTTGTATTCGCAGCTCTCCTCCTCGATGTCCACGTTGGAGGTTAAGGTGTTGGATATGGAGTAGTATTGGCAACCATTGGATGGGCCATTGTGCGCACCGATGTATTCCGCCTCCTTTTGAGCCTCCTCCATCGTTTTGCCGCCAGTGGTGACTAGACGGTACACCTTGGGGTGGTTCGGATCGTTATCCACATCCACCGACATCTTCTTGCCACCACCGCCTTGCGGAATGTTTTTCCATGTAAGTCCGTCATCCTCAGACTCTTGCCATAGAAAGTAGGTGAAGTCATAGATTTTCTCCCATGATTCGAGGACATTGTTGGAGATGGTGTATTGTGTCCGTAAGATACATTGGTTATTGACAGGGTCGCCTCGGTAACTATGGCCGATTTTGATGATTGGTTCCACCACCTCCTCGTCATCCTTACGGTAGAGGGAGATGTCGTCGAGGACGAAGTCGTTGCCACCGCCCGACATACAGTTGTTAAGCACCTGCAGTTTTAAGATATCTCCGTCTTTGGCGGTGAACTCCAAATCGAACTGCTTCCACTCCTTCATGGCATGGGTATACATGCCGTTAGGATTGTTGTTGTTGTAGTTGTTGAACTTCCACAAGGGCAAGTCTCCCGTATCCATACTCTTGATGATGACTGGATTATCGGGATCTTTTATATTGACTATGTTAAGGGTTAGGTTAGATAGCAATAATGTAAGGGAGGAGGAGAAAGAGACACTGGCGCCGAAAATCGTGAACCGATAGTCATGGTTGCCGCAGGTCTCGAACTGCATCGTCTGTTCATAGATCACCTCTCCGTTGCCCGCACCGCCCACATTGACGATGAGCATGGCGCCGTTAGGGTTTCTGGTGTGGTCGCCACCAGCGGTGAAATGACGGGCGTCAGCTTTTCCGCAACTTTTTTTGTGGACGAAAGCCCACCAGGTACTATTCGCGATACCGTATCGTCCGTCATGAAGTCCATCGCATTCTCCCACCACTGTATGGCCCGGAACAGTCATCGTAGGGTCTGGGAAATCCTTGACGACGGTATCTTCCGCCACGCCGAAATCCTCACGCCAAACCAAGTTCCATGACTCTGAATTAGCTGTAAAACAAAATGTTAATAGAGTAAGTAATATAAATAACTTTTTCCGCATCGTTTTTTCCTTCTTGTCGTGAGCGATGTTTGTTCATCCCCACTGGCATTTACGTGGGAGGAGATTTACCATCCAACCCAACGGGGCAAATTTACCAATATTATTTGAAGCTGATGGATATTTTTTCGAAAAAAAATTGATGAATTGGATGGGTTTATTGAAATAATGATTATTTTTGCAACGTTAAGTTTGGTTAAAAAAGTGGTTAAAAACTTGACAAACTACGTGTCGATTGGGGACTACGTAGAGGGAGGTTAAAGATTATTTAAATATAAATATGTTACGAAAAGTTGTTTTATGTTTGTCCTTTGGGATAATGAGTCTGTTTTGTTTTGGAGAGGAAATTAATCAGTATGAACTTATTAGTTTGTCTCATGTGAAGGGATACCAGTCTGTCGGTCTCCGAGCTGGGCATGGCACCAAGAACCGTTTGGATATTGGTTTGACCTATGCTTATTGTTTCAACGAGAGATTTTCTCTCTTAGTGGAGTTGGATCGTGAGTGGGCTGTTTTCGGTAATTCCGAGTTCACCAATCTTTTCCTAATCTCTCCGGGTTTGGAGCATAATCTGATGAATCCTGCGAAATGGTTCTATTGGCACTGGGGTATCGGAGCGGCAGTTGGAAAGGATCGTTGGGATAATATGGTGATTTCGAGGAGAGTAGAAGGTTGGGTCTTTGGTGCGCAACTGGGAACTGGCGTTGAGTTCATTCCTTGGAAACGTTTTTCTTTGGTCCTAAAGGGGCAGCAATATGTTTTGTTTGGTAACAATGACAATTATTTCAAACCGAATATCTCTCTGGCATTGAGATTTAATTTCCATAAATAAGAAGATAATATGAAGACTATAAGATATATACTAGTAGCTATTTTGTGTGTGGTATTGTTTACGGCGTGTGATAGCCGTGAGGATTGGTGGGTGGAAAATGATGAAAAGCCGACATATAGTTTTGACTCGGATGTTGTGGATACATCGAAGTATGAGGATATGTTTGGAAGAAAATATTACGATTTGGAGTTGTTGTGCGGAAATGAAAAACGTGTTCGTTTGAATAATTTGAGTCAGTCGTATGATAGGGATTTTACGATGAAAGCTTATGGCAGATTGGTAAATCCGGATTGCTATTTTATTGATATAGATAATGTTAATGAGGAATGGGACAATGTTTTCAATAAGGAGTTCATGGATGTTTATTTTGATAATTCAACTCATGAGATTGTCATACGAAACAAAGTCATCACAGAGGAGTTGCAACGTTCGACGTATGAGATAGAGAAGTCGAGAATAGAAAAAGACGGTCTGGATTATTTTAGATATCCCAAATGGGAAACGAATGTGCTTTTTAAGCTGACTAACTGTGTTGGTGTAGAGGTAGAGGTTTGCCTCAGATTGATAGTATATGCCAATATGTGTCCTCTAGTTGATATTAAGGTGGAGAATATAGGAGGGAAGGAGCGTATGATAACTGCCTTGGCAAGTGATCCCGAAAAATTAGGAATCAAAGCATACGAGTATTGTATAGACGGTGATGTTGAGGATAATATGAGCGCATACGAATACGTTAACTACTTTTGGTCGGATTCGCCTGAATATGAAATGTCTAAGCCGAATAGAAATAAATATGGTGATCATTCCCAGGAGATGGTATATATAACTGCGACAAAACTGAGCTCCATCAAACATGCCTTCCAAACTTCCGGGAAGCATGTCGTATGGGTGAGAGCCCAAGATAAATTGGGTTATTGGAGTTCTTGGAAATCTAAAGAAATATTTATTGAATGAAATTATTTACCTGTAAATTGAACATTAGAATATGAAAATTTCAAAGTTATTTAATCCTTTATTGGTGCTATTGTTTGTAATGGCTGTTGGCGGGAATTGTTATGCCGGTGATTTTTGTGAAGGTCGATCAACAATTGGAACAGACATAACTGCGGTTAATTTTACGATAAACAAGCAAGATTTTGTGCTGGCCAACGATTCTATTGTAGTTGATGTTTCTATGGATGTCAATTCATTTGGAAGATGGGCTTGGGGTGAGAATGGCGAGTTACTGAGGACGACATATGAAGCCTTTGTGTGTTTTATGGTTCCTACTACTAAAATGCTCTATAAAACTCACATAATTAAGGGAAATATTCCTTATGCAAAGGGAACTTATTGTGCGCAAGGATTCGAGAAAGTGGGGAAAGCTAGTGTTCAGGTGGAAAGTTTGTGGAAATCCTTGGGGTTGTCTAATAGCAATTTGGACGAGGTATCCATAGATGTTTATATAGAGTATTCTTCCAATGTGTCATTTAGAGATAATTATACAGATCGATCTTTTGGCCCAGAGCAATCATCTCCCCAAACCATCACCATCTACAAATGTAATCCTGGTTCGATTAAGTTTGCGGACAATATTCCTACCATTGATGCCAATGGGATGAATGTGGGTCTTTGGTATCGTGACAAAAGTTTGGGAAACATTGTCGTCAAGAATGCGGAATCGCCCTCTATTTTCAATGGCGGTGGAACGCAGTCCATCCATTTGGAGTCCTCATATGAGAACAGTGGCATTAGCAACAGTTCTAAAAAAGTCGTGAAGGAGAATGTGGATTTGGATCTCTCTTTCAATGAGATTCTTTTGAATAATGTACCGTATGACGCCGTGGATTCCTTATCAAGAAAAGTCACTTATACGACGTCGCATAATACGGCTATCACTTGTAGGTCAAGTAATATATTCCTTCAGTCTGTCGCACCGTTGATGTTGCCTCCGTTAAGGAGCATGAAGCAGGAGAATGAGGTGAATTATATTTGTGGGGAGGCTACAGAGGAATACGTTACAATTCCAGGTCAGCAGGTGAAAAAAATAGTAGGGTCGAACAATGTGGATCTTACGGATGAAGAGGACAAATATTACGATGTCCGATATCTCTGGCAATATAAATATGCGGATGGTTCAAACAACTGGACCGATGTCTCTGGCAGCGAATCAAAAAGTCCAGATTTGTCCTATCCAAGAGAGCGGCTTCAAAAGAAGATTTACTTTAGGCAAAAAGTAAAATTAGCCCTTTATGACGACAAGACCCTTTATGCTTCGGACGAGCCATTTATGGGTTATGTGGTGTACGATGTGTACAAAGGAATCGAAAAGGCCGACTTTTCCATCACGCCTACGGAGTATATATGCATAGGTTCCGAGTTCGCCGAAGGGAAGGGCGATGTCGTGGTGACTTTTAACGGAAACAAAGAGAAGTACCAATATGCCTCTGTCGCGGATCCTCAAGAGGGACAGATGTTTTCCTATACATGGAAAAAAGATAATGATTTGATTCAAGAGAAGGGGAACAAAGTACACTGTGATGGCGAGGTGACCAGTAAGGTCGAGTATCAGGTGTCGGTAATGGACGGATGTAATAATACGGTAACTTTGTCTACCGCTAAGGATGTCATCTCCTTACCTGAATTGGATCCATTGTTGCTCGTGTTTTCAGAGCAAGCGAATGTGAGCCTAGAGAATCATACAATTCACATGGAGAAAATTGCCTCGTCCGACGTGAACGTGACGGTAAAAGAGGAGGATCGTTCGAAGCATAAATATTATTTGCTCATTGCCAACGGAAAAGGAGAAGGGGGCAATGATACGATAAAAATCCACAATCAATATCAGACGAAAATCTCCAGTGAACAATGGAAGATGATGGTCAAGGCAATCTCGGAATTTGGCGATAATGCGGTACGTTTTGTGAAGCAGTCCGCACAGGGATGTTTTAGCAATGAAGTCCCTTTAATTGTCACGGAGGTTGAGCCTATTTATGACAACGTCATCTACTTTGATCAGGGAAGTGCGGGCGGTTGGGGCGACAAAATGAACATTTGCGCCGGCAGCGGAGTACCGGAGGTGAAAGGAAAGGTGGCGAAAGGAGGTTTTTCATCGGGATCATACAATTATTTGTGGCAATATACCACGACACCTAAGGTGGCGAAATCGTGGACGCAAATTCCGGGAACAGACAAGGGATCCGCGGACCTCTCCGAAAATATGCTGAATATTCTCAACCAGAGTATCTACATCAGAAGAATCGTCATATCAAGTTCTGGCAGCAGCGAGCTTCGTGACACGAGCGCCACGGTTGAGGTAAATATCTTTTCAAGACCATCCTTGCGATTGTTGGTTTCCGAAAAAGAGGGAGAGGGGTATGTGTTAAATCCTTCCGTCAATATTTGTTATGGCGGAAATCTATACTTTAAGGCGGAGATGAAAGATAGTTCGTTGTTAAACACAGCCAATTATCCTGATTTGGAGCCTCATTTCTACAAGTATGACTCAGACGGGAATGATGCGGAAATCTCCAACGAGAGAATGATTGGCGTAGACCAACCGTATAGGGTTCGGGTTACCGCGAATTTTTGTGATGGAAAAATAGTTTCGGACAATGAGGTGAAGGTATTGGTCGGAGAGAATTTGTCCATGGAATGGCAGGATTTCTCTTTTAGTCCATGTTTGGTGGGTGGCTCATTCTTTGATGTGGGCGTGCTCTCTCCGGACCCTGAGTATACATACACTTTTTATGATTCAAATCGAAAGTTGCTTTCAGAAGGCGCTGCCTCTATTAAGATACCAGAGGATAATGGACACAATAACCTCCATTTCTATGTGGTTAAACAATTGGGTGAGCATGGATGTTCCCAAGAGTCCAAAATCGTTGTGGAGGGTAATTTGATTAAGTCGTTGCTGCAACCTACCAAATTGAGGGTTTTGGACAATGCGGCCGATCCTGTATCTGGTAAATACAATGTTTGTGCGGGTATGAATTTCACCGTCAAACCGGAAACGGAATACTTGGAGATTAGTGGGTTGACCTACACTTGGGAATTGGATGGCATCTTATTAAAGGATACAACCCATAGTGTGACCATTAATCTGGATGATTATGACAAGGATCACCTCTTGGTGAGAACCTCCAAAAGAATTTCACGGGGCAAGATTTGTGACATGATAGATGACACAGTCGCTATCCATACGATTCCGAACGTCACGGTGGCTGAGGATATCACTACCTCGTCCGATGTGATATGTTTTGGAGAAAATGTGGAATTGTCTATCAAGAGTAGTGCGGTGCAAGGTGGAACGGGTAATTATACGTATACATGGTCTAAGTACAATGAGAAGACGAATAAGTTCGAATTGTTGGGTGTCGATGACCAAACGGACCACATCAAGGATACGAAACTTACGGGAAATGGTATCTATCAGTTGAAGATTTCTGATAAGAAGTGTCTCAATGAGAAGAAAGAGGGTAGTGTTTATCGATATCAGAAGACAATGCCGCTTGTCGAAATTGAGGTGAATCCGGACTTGACTATAGAGCCTGAACATATAAAGATGACGCCTACTCAATTCAACTTGTCGGATTTCTCGGATGGAACGACGGAGATCATTGTGAATGTCAAAGATACGGTGTCGGCTAAGTTGTCGGTGGATACTGTGGTGTTCTATCTGGAGAATTCTTTGGTGGCGAAGAAAATCGCGACAACCAATCTGAATCACAATTTCATCATCACCAAGGATATGGTGAAGGGTTCCGCTATTGAATTCGGTATTGTTAGAAATATCACGATAAGCAAAGAGAAACAATGTGTTTCGAAATTGTATAGTGGCAAGATAGAGGTGAATCAAGGATTTACCACCTCCTTTGAAATTGCCTCGGAGAGCGGTTCTGAGGTGATTGAAGAGTGTTTGGAGGATGATATCATCTTGTCTGTGTTGAGCTTGCCGAAATTTGGTGATGTGGTGATGCCAGAGGGTTCGTATAGCTATCAATGGAAACGCAAGCGTGTCAATAGCATGTTATGGACTGAAATCGCAGATGCTGACAAGAAGTCGCTCTCTGTTAAGCCGGATAACAATGGGGTTGATTATATCTATATGTGTTATTTGACCTACAATAATACATCCACGTCGAAAGTCGCCATCTCTTCTAATGAGATACTAGTCAAGGGCTATCAGAAAAAGAGCCAGCAATACGTGTGGGCGATAGAGAATGGCAACAAATCAAGTGTGGTGGAGATCTGTCATGGTCAAAACTTGGAGAACCTTACCTTGATGTTCGAGGATGAGGAATCGCTTCATTATCAGTGGCAAAAGATGGTCGATGGCAGTTGGGTGGATATTTTGAAGAGTGCCGATGTCATGGGAGAGGAGGCCTCTGTGATGACATATAGCCAAAAGAGTGTCATGGAGAATCTTTATTTCAGATGTGTCGCGATCGATTATTGTGACGATACGGTGCCTTCGAAGAATTTCATATCGGTTGTTGTGAAGAAGAATACCCCTGTGGATCCTGATTTGATTTTTGTTCAAAGCAATAGAATCATTCCTAAGGGTGAAGATCGTGTGAATAGTATCCGTTTTGTTGTCCCTACTGATAATGCGAATACCTATCACTGGTATTATTACCCTGAGAAGGAGATGGTGGGTAATGATGTAACTTTTAAAGAATCCGAAGGCGCTTATTTACCTGATAGTGGTGTTCAATCGTATTATATAGCAGGAAAGCATCTTATTAACGTGTACAAGGAAAATCTTAATGGATGCATCTCCGACACATTGCAGTATAGTTATGAGCTATTTGATGAGTTGTATGTGGAAGGAGCGGCTACATCAGCACAAAAAACGCTGTGCCCATATTCAGAATATCATTCGTCAGTATTGCTTGATGGTGTAAATGGAGGTTCTGGAGATAATGTCATAACCTGGTATTTTAAAAAGCAATCAATGTCTTATTTCTTGCCATTGACTCCTGAATTGGCTGATTTCAGCTATGAGATGAGGGCGGATTCTCTGTTTGTTTATCAAATATCTGGCTTAGATCAAACCACAGAATTTTATGCGAAAGTGGTTAGCAACAATTATCCAGGCGAACCGGCTAAGTCAGATGTGGTGGCTATTGATGTTTACGAAAAGTTGGATCCAGGCCGCATTGATCCGTTAGAAGAAACCGTTTGTTATGGAACAGCCCCTGTTATTGCCAGTATCGAGCGTGCGGACAAGGGATCCGGTAGCTACACGTATCAATGGATACAATCCGAAGATCAGATAAAGTGGAGGATTGTAGAGGGACAAGGTAGTTACCGTTATTTGTCAAACTATAATTCAGAAAACGATTATAGTATTACCAAAAACACCTTCTTCAGACGAGTTGTGAGTGATGGATGCACCCGTGATACTTCATTGGGTACCAAAATGTTCTCTGTTGCGCCTCGAACAAGAATCGGTGGAGATGAGATTGTGGGAACCGGTGTTGTCACGAAGGGTGAAAGTGCCTTTATTTATGGAAAGGACAAATCTTTCCAATATGTGTTTAAGAAGGATGATGGCATCTCTATTTTGGACACGGTGGCGGGAGGACATCCTTTTGTGAGTGATAAGATTCAATTTAACACTAGATTCTATGTGTCGAAAATTGATGAGTTTGGTTGTGAGAGTGAGAACGACACTTCTTTCTTGGTCGTTGCGGCTAGGAAGATGGATGGTGGAAAAATTGTTTTCAATAATGGCGAAAAGGAGTCATGGGTTTGTCATAACAGCAGGAATGTGGATATCCTTAACGAAAGTGAACCATCGGGCGAGAATTTATCGTTTGAGTGGTATTATTGCAAGGCGGGCGCAGAGAACTGCAACAATTCGGTGATGGGAAAACGTTCGAATGCGATTGTGACGAGTAGTGAAATCTCGCTAGATACAACGGGGCTTCTGTTGACGAATGAGACTGGAAAAGATGTAGTCTATCTTTTCTATCGTTTGGTGGAGAATCGACGTATGACCATAGAGGGAAAAGATTCGGTTGAATATGCTTATTCGGATACGATTCGTCTTCATGTGGTGCCAACATTACGATCCATCGAAGGAAATACAATTGATGGATTGGCCGGTGAATTATTTGGAGATACGGTGGCGTGCAAAGGTTCCTCATTGCCTGATTTGACATATGTGGTGGACCCAGGTGTCGAAAGACATTGGAGAGGAATTGGCGCATGTCTGTATGGCTCGCCAATGAAATTTTATTGGGAATATACGGAGGGTGTCTCGGTTGTAGACTACAATGCCTCTTCTGCGGATTGGACTAGGAAACAGGAGGTGAACTACTTCGAATCAGATATTGTCAGGTCATGTGCCATACCATCGTTGGATAAATCCTATACCTATCGTGTGACTTTGGATGATGGATGTAGTACTATTTCGACGAACATGGTACGTTTGAGAGCGGCTTCCTATCCTGAAATTTACGACTCCCTTTTTGTGATTAAGAGTGGCGTGGAAGAGGGTGATAATGTAAGGATTAATTATAATGACGATTATAATTACGGTTCATATTATTGGTTTAGGGATGCGTTATGTTCAGACACTTTAGCGAAGAATAGCACTTATGTGGATATGCAAGGGGTAGATGTTTATACATCTCTCTATTTGAAGACTTCGGATATAGGAGGACGTGGTTGCATGAGTGAGGCGCACTTAGTGCCGTTGAAGGTTTATAAACGAAGTGATGGTGGTAAAATCGCGAAAGATCAGACGGTGTGTCAAGGCGTTCCTTTTGATGCTATTGATAATTACATTGAGGCGAGCGGAAGCACCGGTGCGTTTACTTATGTTTGGCAGGTGTCCAACAATAAAAGCACTTGGTCTGATATCATTGGCGAGACTTCAGCTTCTTTGTCGGAGGAGGCTGTGAACCGTGTCGCGATTTATGGTGAACAATTCTTCCGTAGAGTGGCGAAGAACGAGTTTGGCAAGGAGGTCTTTTCGGACACGCTTAGATTGGGACACTATACTCCGTTAAAGGCGGGTGGAATTTCTTTTGAGGATAATAGTGTAAAAAATAAGTTCTGTCTATACGATACCATTCCTGATATTATAACCACAATGTCTACAGGAGGTGTTTCCGGAGACATTGGTTATCCATACAAAATAGGATGGGAATATAGTCTTGGAGGAGAGTTGTATGATACATTGTATGATGTCTCTTATAGTACGGGTGACAAAATTTACATGTCTAATCTAGTCTCTAGATTGCTTGCGAACAAGGATTTGGATAATCAGATTTATCTCAAGGCTCATTTTGTGGATGAACGTTGTGGAGATGTTTATGGTGAACCATTTGAATTGACTGTCTACCAGGAGGCCGTCATCCCTTCGTTGTATCAGGAGAAAGATAGCTGCGAGTCGAATACGGTGACTGTCTCTGTCGCGAATAAAGTGGATTATACGTATAGATGGTTTGTTTTGGCCGATTCGGTAGAGGTTTGGAGTGACAACAATGTCTATTCTAAGGTCATTTCCCGAAATTTAGGACCGGATGTGACGATGTATGGTGTTGAGGCCTCTTCTGTCCGTACCGGATGTCGTTCCGTTCCGACCTATTTCAACATTGATTCGTTGCCGGATTTGTCACAAGAGCCTTTGTATGTTCCTTCTCTTGTTTGCTATGGTGCGGATCTGGATATGGAGCAGGAGGAAGCGAAAGGTGGATCCGGTGAGAAAACATATAGCTGGCAGTACTCTTATGATGGTGTCGTTTATTATGACGACCCGACGAATGTGTCTAAAAACATGTATTTCAAAAACGTACAAAAGGATGTTTATTTAAGAAGAATTGTTTCGGACATGTGTCAAAGTGATACGACGGAGGGTGTGTTGATTCAATCTAGTAAAAACATTGATTTTGATTATCAAGTCTCTGTGGATGATCGTCATTGTAAGAACGAAAAGATAAGGGTGGATTTGTATTTAAATGAGGAGGTGGTTCTTTATGCTGATAAGAAAGTTTATTTCTTTAAAGAATCCGTTTATAACGAAAATCCGGTGAAGACTCAAAATTATTTTGATGAAACATACTTGAAAAAGGATGCTGATTTGTCTTTGTCGGCCAATGGTCATGGATTGCTGTCGGTTGATGAGGATTCCATTCGATATGTCTTGGTGGCTTATGATTCCTGGACAAGATGTGTTTCTAAGAATATCAATTATCTGACAGTATATGCGGCCACGCCAGTTCTTGCTGAGAGGAGCCGTATAAGCTGCGAAAATGTGAAACCTTGCAATGAGACTTATGTGAAAATAAAGGGAGAGTCTGGGGTGGATTCTGCTCATGAACCGATTGGTATTCGATATGCATGGTATACATCCAAAGACGCTGCTTCATGGGCTAAGGTTTTGTTGTGTGATTCCATGGATGTTGAAATCCAAATTACCGATACCATGTATGTGAAAAGGTTGACGACGAATGGTTGCGATACGGTTGAGAGTAATATCTTGACCTTTGTGGGCACACCGCTTGTAGAGACGGATTATAACGAGTTACTTGCGTTGAGTATTGTTACCCAATTGAATGATACCTCTTCAATTGTGAAAGTTACGGTGGCGAACAATGCGGATTTTGTTACGGACGGAAATGACACTGTCAGTGTGGTGAAGTATGGAGAGAATATTTTGGCTTATCCAGCAGAGATGTATAAAACTATGCGGCTTTCATTAGTGAAGGCGGGTGCGGTATGTTATTCCCAGTATCGTATTCTTCCTATTGAAGGCGGACGTATCTTTATGGATGGTGACGGTTTGGTCTGCAAGGGTAATCCTTTGCCTATGATAAAGGCTACGGAAACGAATGGCGGCAAGGGTGTTTATGCGTACCAATGGCAATATAGAAACGAGTATGTCAAGGAGTTTGTTAACATCGATGGCGCCTCTGGAGAAACCTACCAGCCTGATCCTGCGGAGGTGAAGACTTGGTATAGGCGAATCACCTATTCGGGAGAGTATATGGCCATTTCGAATGAAGTCTCCATAGATTTGGTGCCGGATGTAGTTGTCTCTAACATCATAGTGGAGAATGAGGATCTGATTTTGCAAAACTCATTGATTTGTAACAGTGAGATGGTCCAGAAGGTTGCGTATGTTCCTCTTACATTGGTGGATTCTGTTCTGAACGCGGAGGATGGTTGGTGGGAGTACAGTGCGGATACTATCGAGTGGTACCGTGTCTGGGGATCTAAAATGACCGATAAAGATAGTGCTCAAAAACTGCTCTTGAATGATTCCATTGATTATCGCTTCTATCGATATGTTGCCTTTAATGGTTGCATGAGCGATACATCTAAAGTGATTAAGGTTGTGACGTTGAATGTTCCTATTATTAGGGATGAAGAGATGCTTATCACTCCTTCACAATGTCAGGGCGGATATGTATCAATTGATTTGTGCGATTATGTTACCCCAAGTGGTTCTCGTATGTATGAAAGGAAGGGGGCGGCTCATAGATATATGTACACCTATCGATTCGAGAATGTCGGAATTCACGTTTCCTATTACGATGTGGATAATAAAGTATATAAACCTTATGAGGATAGTTCTATGGTCGCTCCTGAGAATAAGATTCGGGTGGATAGTGTAACGGAGGATGTCAAGGTCTTGATTTCAAGAATTGACATGGAGACAAAATCTGTCGCCACTAGATATGTCGTCATAGATTATAATCCGTTTGATGTTGATTTCATATTTAGGGTCAATGGCCAGGAGTATGCGTCGGATGCTTCTAATGTGATGATTAACCAAGGGGATAGAATTGAGTTTATTAGCCATGTGGAGGGTGCCGATGTGTCTAAGGTTTCTTATAGTTGGAAGCTAATGTCTGCGGATAACATTCCTAATGCATTGGAGAGCGATGGTTATTATTCCCCTTTGGCTAATCCGATTTGTTACATATACAATGCGGGTAACTATCCTATTACGCTCAAAGCTTCTTATGCAGGATGCTCTCAGCAGGTGGTTTGTGATGCGATTTATTTGCCTAAATCCAATGTTAAAAAGGGGATTGTCGGTGATGTTGTCTTTGGAGAAGATGAAGAAGTGGAGAATAGAATCAGTTCGGTAAATGTGTATCCTAATCCTTGCGGCGATTGGTTGAACGTTCAAGCGGAACGAATGGTTCGTATTGAGTTGTATGACTTGGCGGGTTCCTTGCTTTATGAGAATGAAGGAGAGGAATTCCGTTTGGATATGAGGCCATTAGCTTCTGGGTTATACATCTTGGTCGTTGATGGAGAGGTGTTTAAGATAGTAAAGAATTAATCAGCGATAGGGGTGTCTGGTATTGTTACTAGACACCCTTTCGATATTTGTGATGTTTGAACGATGATGCATTTGTGTTTTATTTTTATGGCTATTCATACAGGGAAGTTTCTTCTTTACTCCTTTTTGTCCTTAATGGTCTACGAGGTTGCGGTTTATCTGTTTTTCAGGTTTAAGGGTGAGGACGGAACGAAGGTGTCCAAAAATGAATTGAGAATAAGCAAAGAATCGAGAAGACAAAAATCGTCAAGTGGGAAGGCTCGCCCAAGTCATGATCACTCCAATAAGGATCCTAATAGTTGGGAATCTTTGATTGATTATCATCCCAAAGGAAATGGGTGTGATATTCAAGGTGAACAAGAGACGGTTAGGGAGATTAATAAGTCAACACGAGATGAGGAGACACAATCGTTGTTGGATGAATTGTACGCTTCTGATGATGTTATGACTAAAAAAGATGTGATTTGCGAAAAGGAAGCTGATACATGTGAGGAGTCAAGGGTAGTTGAAGAACCAAGTGAAGAGAAAACGGTTTCTGCTGTTCCTTTGGAGAATGGAGAGACGGTAAGAAAGGCTTTGAGTGATTTCGATTTTTCGAATATGGTGGATCTATGATCGATTAGTGACGGAGAGAGTGTGCGGTTGGTTTGTTCGAGGCCTTTTTACTCAGTAGTTGTTTATTGTAGGTGTTGGGTGGTACTAAAGCATTGAGTTCTCTATCAATGTGATAATGTATATGGTTCAATTCTATTTCTCCACCATTCCATAGCCGATTCTTCTGTGTTTCGTCAAGTTGTAGTCTTTCCAAAGTTTGACATAGTTTTTCCATGTCTTGCGCGATGTAGAGATGAGGTTTGTTTCCCACCATGAGAAGTTTGCAGATTGTTCCTGTTGTTTTGTGTTGAAGGGTGGGTGTCAAATCTCCGTTGCGGGTGTTTTGAATCGCTTTTATGGAGGATTCCGTGAAAAAATCGTCCAGTTTTATCTCCTCTTTGCTTCCATCTTTATGTTGCATGATCAGTCTTCTGATGGAGAGGTAATTCGTTTCTTTGGGTGGGTTTCCGGCTAGGGATTTCTTTCCTTCTTTGTTGAATTTGTTAATGTTGAGAACATCGAGTAAGTTTTGTTTCTCCACATCAATCTCAGGTTTCAACCCATTCTCTTTTATCTGCTCATATTTTTCTATTTTTTGAGAAATGTTCTTTGCTATTATTTCGGATTGGTCTTGTTCATTTGAAATGATGTTAAAATCTATTTTCTCTTCTAGGGTTTGGGATAGATCGTTAATCTCTTTGTTAAGTTTCACATTGCTGATCAAAAGCGTATCGTCTTGTTCTCGAATCTCAATTTCTTCAAGCAAGATGTTGATGTTTCTGTCGTATTTGTCGGATGTCACGTCTCCGATTTGCTCTTGAGAAACGGCTAGATCAATCATTAAATTTTCAATGTGCTGGTTGATGGTTTGTAAATTTCTCTTTGACTGTTCCTCTATTGTTCTATTGGAAGTGTTTTGGAGAATGTCCAATGTGTTAACCTTGGATTTCAGATAGCTGAAAAGGTTACGTTTGATAAGAATTTGATCCTTCCGATCCATAATCAAGTCATATTCGTCTTCTGTAATTTCCGCATCGTCCAGGAATGTGTCAGAGTCTTCTTTTTTGAGCGCTTTTGCGGCCACCTCTTTGGGAATATGATATTGTGCGATGCCTCCTTCTCCATAACAACTGTTTTCCGACACTTTGGAACTGAATTCTACGTTTATGTCTTTTAGTACCACGAAGGTCGCTACTCTGTTTTTGTAGGAGTATTGTTGTGTCGCATAGTTCTTCCATGGACTTATTTGCAACCCTTGTGATAGTTTTTTCGCATTGTGACATGATTGCTCGATTGCTTCTAGTGGAAAGTAGAATTCGCACGGTTTCATGACGCCGGTTTCATAGTAGGCAACAAGTGCGCATATTTTACTTCCCCTTTTTAGTAAAGTGGAATCGTAGTTGTCGATGCCAGGGTATTTGTCCCCACCTTGTTTGTCGGAAGCGCTAATGCGAGTTCGTTCATAGTTTTCCATATAGGTTGTTTTTGCAAATTTTCAAGTATTTTTCTTTCTCGCATTCTTGTAGGTTCCTATATCGGATTTCTATGCGTACGTCTGGTTGTTCGGTAAGATCTATAATTGAAGATATGGAGCCCCATTCTGCATCGAATCGAATCTCTTTCGCTTCCCGGTTTTCAATGATAAGATTGGTTTGCTGTTGCAAAAAAACATCCTGTTCGTCTTTTATTTTGATTGCCTCGTTCTCCCAACCGACTTTGTTGGACCATTCTGAAATAGTGGTGGCAAGGGGTAGTCTTAAAATGACCTTTTCAATGTAACTATTCCTACCGAACCGAATCTCCATGGCCACTGATGTTCCGTCTATGTCGATATGATTGACAAATAAGTGTCTTGAGGATTGTGGTCTTGGGGAATTACCTTCTTGGATATTCAAATACAAGTCGCTTTCTAAAAATAGCTCTTTTGCAAGCAAGGGTTTGATGCTCCATCCCTTTTCTTGGTTGATCCATAAGGTGCCAGTTGTGATTTCTATCATATTGGGGTCTATTAATGTTTGACAAAGTTAAAAAAAGATGTAATTATGCGCAATAATTCAATGGTCCAATATTGGGGCAGGCAAATAGTACTTCGGAAACACTTCTATCTATAGTGGCTTATCTGAGGGCTTGTTTTACTCCCTTCCACAGCGGTGAAATCCATACACTCCCTCCACCATTGCTTTTGTAAAAACAATGGAAGTGAGGTGTGTGGCCGTATGAATTCTCTATTAATAATCTGCTTGAAAAATGTGTGTATAAAAATGATGGTAGTTTATGGGAAAAGATAACTTATGAATATGATTCTCAAAATAACATGATTGTAAACTTCTGCCATCAAGGAGATCAAGTGTTGTTTAGGCACGGAGAAGTTACAATATACAAATACTATAAGCGCTAATATTCTCTCTCCTCCTTCATTGCCGCCGTATTTCCTCCTCATGCCCTCATCAGGCACACCCTCTTCCTATTTTTGCGGATAATTAATTATACCATAAAATGGTGGATATGGAAGAGAACAAATTTAACGTGTTGAAAACAACCGAGCAACTCCAAAAGATTTATCTCGATGTGTTTACCTCTCCGCAAACCGCTAATTGGATAGAAGCGATTTTTGAGGTGTTGAATGATGGGACCGAAGATTTCATACAATATTTCTTTAATGGAAAGAATAGTGTTGGCTTAGAGGAATACTTGCACTTGGCTCTCCTTGGATTGAGCCACAACCAAATTGTCCGTCGGGAGAAATCCTCCTTCAACG
Source organism: Paludibacteraceae bacterium (assembly GCA_024401515.1). Classification (GTDB taxonomy): domain Bacteria; phylum Bacteroidota; class Bacteroidia; order Bacteroidales; family Paludibacteraceae; genus UBA1181. The sequence continues at coordinate 24,598 of JAKSKY010000014.1, forward strand.
CATTTTATGACCAAACGATAGATGCTTTGATGCAAGAAACACTTTCTATCCATCCTGACAAAGCTTTTGCGGAAAAGGTGTTGTTGACGCTTAATGTCGAAGAGGCGAACAGGGGAGGTTTGCCATTCGATTTTGAACTATGGCGGCATAGTACCATGATTAACATACAACCGATTCGAGCTAATTATTATCTCTCGACGGATTATAGCATAGGCAATAGAATTCTTATCCATGAGGATGATCTGTCTATCTTAAACAAGGCAACCTTTAAGGAGAAACAGAAGCTTTTTCTAGACCATGGTTTGAAGCACATGAAAAGTAGTCTTTTCCCGCATACCGTCCGTATTTTTCACGATTATCAAGATTGGAATGAAGTCTCCGTTGTAGATAACAAAGTGCGGATTGTTAGAAACTTCAAGGCTGTTCTCAAGCCAGTCTATGAAGAGATGAATAGGCGGAAGAGAGGTCGCTATAAATTCTGAAATTAATGATAGAACCAGACTATTATTTAAGGGTATAAGTTGGATAACACGTTGGTTGTTAAAAAAATTTCAAATGAAAACATTGATATTGTTGTATAATATCTGTGTTTATATTAAATTTGCGTCGTTGAAACGAGCGATATTCGTGTGTCTATTAGTGGTTTTTTATAGATACAAAATTTGCGTCGGTAATTGTGTGGGAGATTTGCTATCAGTATTATGTGTTCTGTCCAATAATCAAAAGCATATTACTTTTTAGCTTGAGTAGATGATATATTTATATTAAATACTTAAAAAATTAAAATATTATTTTGATTTTAATGTTTAATCCGTATATTTGCAGTGTAAATAATACACAATTAATATGAAAAGAAAATTTTTAACAGTAGGTCTAGTGATGACCAACTTTTTAATGGGCTTTGCCCAAAGTAATTCTACCCGTCAAGCTGCATTGCAGAACGTCGAGACGGATATCAAAGGATATTTTGACGTGGCTTGTGGAATCTTTTATGCTATCTGTGCGATCATGGCCTTGGTTGGCGCATTCAAGGTTTATTCCAAATGGAGTAGTGGCGACCCTGACACGACGAAGGTTGCTGTGGGATGGTTCGGTTCCTTGATTTTTGTGGCGGTGGTCGTTACCTTGATTAAATCGTTCTTCGCATAATTATTGTTGTTTGAATAATAACACTTATTCGTGGTTTTATGGAATATGCTATCAACAAGGGGGTGAATCGTCCCTTAGATTTTTATGGCCTTAAGGAGACGTACATTTTTTATTTCGTAGGAGGAATCTTATGTGCTATTGTAGCTTATTTCATATTACAATTCATTAGTAATTGGGTGGCTATACCAGTTGCGCTTGTTATAGCCATCCTTTCTTATGTTGTCACCTATTATCTTAATAACAAGTTTGGTGCCAATGGATTGTCTAAGCGAATGGCTCAAAATGCATGTCCCAAACGTGTTCAAATGAAAAGAGTTTCTGGTCTTTTGCGAAAAGGAGGTGTTGATCGATGAACTTCAATGTGAAATCGAATCAATTGGAGCGTTGTTTCCCTTTGTTGGCTTATGAGAATGGCCTACTAGTCTCTAAGTCAGGTGACGTCACTCGTTTGTTTGAGGTGATCTTGCCGGAGGTGTACACCTCTTCTGATTCCGAGATAGATGCCATGAATGAATGTTGGTGTAGGGCAATTCGAGTCTTGCCCACCTATTCCATTGTTCACAAACAGGACATATTCACTGAATCGATATGGAAAGATCGTAATGTCCCGAATCATTTTTTGCAAAGAGCTTCCGCTAAACATTTTGAGGGTAGAAAAATCTTGAGACATAGATGTTTCCTTTATGTGACGCTCTCTACAAAAAATGGGTTGAGAACGACGGCTTCCGCCAATTTCATTCTTCGTAATAGGTTGGTTCCTCAAAGCGTGATGGAGAGTTCAAAAATTGACAATTTCAATGATTGCGTGGGACAGATGGTGAATATTTTGCAGTCTGGTGGTTTCCCATGTAGGGAGTTGTCGGAAGCGGAGGTGGTTGGAACCGAAAAACACTTTGGGGTCATAGAACAATATATGACGCTGAATTATTCGGGGAAAGATGAAATCCTCTATGACCTTCATACGAATGAGGATGACTTGATGATTGGTGACCGATATGTCTCTTGTTTTTCATTGGGCGAATTGACCGATTTACCCAATGTGGTGATGACTAGCAGACGAAATGATAAGTTGTCGACGGATGTCTCTACGTTGGCGAACTGTTTTACCTATGAATTAAGTCTCAAATTGCCGTTTGACCACATTTATAACCAGTACATCTTTGTGGATGACTCCAATGAAAATCTTCGCGATCTGGAGCGGCAGGGGCGAAAGATGGAGTCCCTATCAGCCATATCGAGGGAGAATGCGGTAAATAAGGAGTTCAATGATGATTATTTGACACAGGCGCAGGTGATGAAGGAACATAGTATTCATGCGGCATTTAATGTGTTGTTGTGGGACAATTCCTATACACGTCTATTGGAAAAGAATTCGCAAGTGGGAGGCGTATTGTCTAATTTGGATTGCCAGGTATCAAAAACAGAGGTGATTGTTCCCCACATATTTTGGGCGGGTATTCCAGGTGCCGCCTCGAACTATCCATCGGAGATGAAATTCCTCTCTTTTATAGCACCGAGTGTTTGTTTCTTCAACATGGAGAGTAATTATCGTGATATTTCTGGAGCGGAAGGGTTGGGATTGAAGTTGACTGATCGTATCAGTGGTTTCCCTGTACGGGTGGACGTGAGCGATGAACCCGTGAAACGAGGGTGGGCAAGTGCTAAGAACAAATTCATATTAGGACCTTCCGGTTCTGGTAAGTCCTTCTTTACCAACGTGATGATGGCACAAAAATATGAACAGGGTGAGCATTTGGTCATAGTGGATGTCGGAGATTCTTATTTAGGACTTTGTCAACTGATTCACGAACAAACGCAAGGAGAGGATGGGGTCTATTTTACATATAAGGAGAACGAACCCATTTCCTTCAATCCGTTTTTTGTGGAGGATTATGTCTACACGGAAGAGAAATTGGTGCAACTACTTTCTTTGATATGTATTTTGTGGAAAAACGAACATGAAGAGATTACGAAGGCGGAAGAGACTCATATTGAAACAGCCCTTAACTTCTATATACAAATCATACAAGAGCACAGGAACATCTTTCCTTGCTTTAATTCATTCTACGCCTTCTTGTCCAAACAGTTCAAAGAGTACATTCAGCGACAGTCTGTGAGGATTGAGAATTTTGATATCGACAATCTGATACAAGTTCTTGCTCCTTATGCCAAAGGAGGCAAATATGAGTATCTGCTTAATTCTAAGGATCGATTAGACCTATTGCACAAACGATTTGTGGTTTTTGAGTTGGACAATATTAAGGATCACAAGGTTTTATTTCCCGTAGTGACCATTGTTTTGATGGATACTTACATTGCGAAGATGCGCAGGTTGGCTCCGAATGAGCGGAAGGTGATCTTAATAGAGGAGGCGTGGAAAGCTATTTCGAAGAGTGGCACGGCTGAGTTTATCAAGTATCTCTATAAGACGGTAAGAAAGCACAATGGAGAGGTGATGGTGGTCACGCAGGAGGTGGGCGATATTATTGGCAATGAGATCATAAAGGATGCGATTATCAATAATGCTGACGAGAAGATTCTTTTGGATCAGAGTAAGTTTTTGAATCGATTTGATGAGATTCAATCAACACTGGCATTGTCGGAAAAGGAGAAGGCCTTGGTACTTTCCATTAATCGGGATTTGCGATGTAATGGCCAACGATCTAAGTATAAAGAGGTTTTTATCTCCTTTAATTCTGTGTTTTCGGCCGTTTATGGTGTCGAGGTGTCTCCAGAAGAGTATTTGACCTTCTCAACGACAAAGGAGGAAAAGGGTGTTGTTCTGCAATATGCCCAAGAATTGGGTTCTATGCGTAAGGGAATTGAGAAATACATTAGTGAACATAAATTGAAGAGTTGATATGATACGTGTGAAATATCTAATTTTCCTGTTGGGGGTATTGTTGGGAAGCCAAGCCTATGCGCAAGTGGTGATTGTCTCCAATCCTTCCGCGATTGCTCAATCCGCCGCTCAGTTTTGTGAGGAGATGGCGGTTGCGTCAGATCAGAAAGTGACGTTGTTGAATCAGGTAAAAGAAATGTTGGAGCAGTCTAAATTCATGAAAGAGAATGCTGATAAGTTTAAGAAATGTATGAAATGGGTGAAGAATGCCCGAGCAGCTGTCGAACTTTTGGATAAAGTCAAGAAGCTAAAGGATAACTATGTCCATTTTTATGAACAGGTGAGGAATTGTGACATCTTGAGCAAAACTGAACGTAACAATCTTGTTTACAATGCGAATTTGATCGTTCAGGAATCGTCTGAGGTATATGAGGAAGCAAAGACAATCATCAGTGAGTTTACGGGGAAAGAAGATGCCGGTTTAACCTCTTTTGAGCGTATCCAATTGATGGAGAAGCTGGGGGAGAAGATTGAAAAATTGAACGGCAAGATCAATGTGATCAGATCGTATGTGAAAACGGAAGTTGAAAAACGTCGGGAGGTGATTAACCTTTCAATGAGTATGTATAATCAATTTTGTCCTTCCCAGTATCGCATTAATTGTAAATAAAAGGAGACTATAAAATGGTTTTGAGTATCAGTGCGAAATGTTTTGAGTCGATTCCCGATTATGCCCAAAGATTGGATAAGATCCTAGCGTTATGCATTAAAGATGTGGGTGGCGTGGAGAGAGTCGCCATATTGATGTGTAGCTTGTTTGCTTTGCTATATATTGGAAATATGGTGTGGCAAAGTTGGTGTAAGGGAGAGTCCATCAATATTTATGCTATGTTTAGGCCTTTTGTGGTGGGTCTCGTCATCTCCAACTTCACGTTGTTTGTTGGTGTGTTGGATGATGTTTGTGGTTGGATGAACATACCTGCGCAATCATTGGTCTCCTCTTGTGCACAAAAGGGGAAGGATGGGATGTCTAATAATTTGAAAGAGAAGCAAAAGGCTTTGATGGATAGGAATCGGAAACACAAGGCGGAGGAGATTAACGACGGAGACGTCATTACCAATGGTGAAGTGACTTATTGGGATATGGAAGAGTATGCGAATGACCAAGAAGGTAAGGGAGAGGAATCTTCATCTTGGAAGGATGCTTTGGCCAACTTGATAGTGAGTGGCATTATGAAGGGCCTTACGGATATTCTCTCTTTGATTTCATTGGTCTTTGCTGTCGGAATTCTAACAGTTGCGTTTACATCAAAACTGATTCTGATCTATTTAGGCCCATTTGCGTTCGCCCTTTCGTTGATTCCATATTTTTCGAGATCGTTGCCTAATTGGATCGGTAGATATATAACCGTGAGCTTATATGCTCCGTGCATCAATATTATATGTTTCGCGATTCTTTGTATCATGCAACATTCGATGCCTTCCGTTAGCAATGATGCTGAAATCGGGATGGGTTATGGTGTTATTTTATCATTGGCTTCCACCTTATGCTTTTTGTCTATCCCCTCATTGTCCAATTACATTGTGGAGAGTTGTGGCGCGGGTGGCGTTACAGGGGAAAGTAGGCATGCGGCAATGAATGTAATGAATAAAGTGAAAGGCAGATTCTTTTCAAAAAGGCAAGGGGAAGTAGCTAAAGAACAGTAATATATTATGTTGAAATCATTAGTGAATATAGAATCCGCATTTTCGCATGTGAGATGGTTTACGATTCTTTTATTAGTGTCACATCTCCTTGTGGCGCTATCCGTGATAGGCTTTTCGTTGCGGTTTAAGAATCGTCAAGCGGATAAAATCTATGCGCTGCAAGGAGAGGAGTCGGTTATGTGCGCATTAAATCAAAATACGACGGAGAATAGACCTGTTGAGGCCAAGGCGACGATTGAGATGTTCCATCAATACTTTTTTAATTTATACCCTAGTATGGAGTCTATAAAGTTTCAGATGGAACGTGCTTTGTCGATGGCGGATAATTCTGCATATAGTATGTATGAGAATATGTCTTTAAATGGTTTTTATCGTCAGATGGTTGAGGCAGGCATCCAATGTCAATATAAATGTGATAGTGTGGTGACTGATTTTTCGCGATATCCTTATGGAGCGGTTATGTATGGGAAAACGGCTATTATACGACGATCTTCCACGACCATTCGAGAGTTGATTACTTCGTGCGAACTTAGGAATTGTCCACGCTCGGAGTCCACTCCTAATGGGTTCTTGATAGAGAATCTCCAAGTGATCAGTAATAAGGATATAGAATTAAATACATTGTATTGAGATGAATGATATTTCTAGATCTTTTGCTCTTGTGAGGGTTGTCCTAGCTTTATTTGTCATTATCACGACGATTTTCACAATTGGAGTGTTGTATTACACATTCGAATCCGCAGATAAGGAACGATATGCTGTTTATGTTGTGGATAGTCGGAACACGTTAAAATTGGCTTTGACTGAAGATGTGAAGATTAATCGGAAGGCGGAAGCGGAGGCGATTGTGAAGCGTCTGCACGAGTTGCTGTTTGTACTCTCTCCCAATGCGGATTTCATTAAGAATAACCTGGAGACGGCGCAATATTTGTCTGGCAATGACGTAAAAGGCTATTGTAACTCAATGAAGGAGAATGGTTTCTATAACTCTTTGGTCGCCAATGGCATATCAACTGAATTCCTTTGTGATAGTATTATTGTACAGCAGGATGACAAGTATGAATATAAGGCTATTCTTTATGGGAAAACATCCTTGGTGTCAAGTGATAAGATTGTTTTTAGAAAATTTGTGACGGAAAGTTTCTTGCAAGGATGTGTAAGGGATGAACTAGATCCTCAAGGATTCCTAGTTGAGAGATGGCGAATCGTTAGTCAAGAAGAATTAGGGGTTGTTGAACGTCAAAAGTATAGCCCTGTGGTTGATCAAGATACATTGACAAATAATTGATATTAAGTGATATGGAAATGAATGACGATGAAAAGCGCAATGACGGCGCATGTATGCCTAATGGAACGGATGACCGTCAGATGTCCGGTAATGATACCCATTATGTTCAGGATATGCTTAGAAAAGGAGTTGGTAGTGCTGAACAAAAATTGAATGCGATGTCGTTGAATAACAGGAAGAAATGGCTCCTTATTGTTTTGGGGGCCATGTTGTTGCTGACGGTTTTTAATTTTGTCCGTTCGTTTTGTGGAGAACATGAGGAGTTGTCGGTGGTACAAATGTATTCAGATTCGATTCTAGGTGGTATAGAGAATGATGTGAAGTCTCTTTCGGTAATGAATTTGGATTCTTTATCGGAGGTGGTGGGAGAAGATTCGTCATCAAACAATTTTTATTTCAAGTAGATGATGAGTGCGAAAAATAATAGAGTTGACAAACAAAAGGGGATGTTTCAAGTGGGCGGAATTTTTGTTTTCTTGACGGTAGTGGCTCTATTTTTCATCTTCGATTTGGGAGGTGAGGATAGTGAGGGGCCTAGAGAGGAGAGCGTGCCGATGGGGTTAAATGTAAATATGCCCGATCCGGGGAATGTATTCTCTTCAGAGGGGAAAATGGAGGCCGTTAGGAAAGAGCAGGGGCGGTTGGATAGGGAGCGGACGCAAATGACGGCACAGTCTGCCTCTTTTGATATGCTTCAATCTCTCTCCGCACCCAAGGAGACTCCGGTTCGTGTGGATGTGGAAAATTTATTGGATAAGATAGAGGATGAACCGGTGGCGTTCGGTTCGGGAACGTCGGGTTTGGGTGGAGAAATTCAGATGGAGAGTCGCCCTTCTTCTCAAGCGCAGATGGATGTGACGGACCGACGCATTGATTCATTAAAGCAAGAAGTGAAAAAAGTACGGGAGAAGGAGGCGTCTCGTCGGGTTCAATATGGCTTGGGGACTAAACAGGATTCTTTGTTGTTGGGCTTAAAGTCTTCGGTCAGGAAAGAGGCGATTGCCCAGGCTAAGGTTGTTGAGCAACCATCAGTCCGCCGTACTTCTTCAGGACGTGGATTCCCTGTGGATAAGTTAAACGAAAAGGTTTCTCAAAAGGGAGATATTTGTGCCGTGATTCATGGCAATCAGCCAAGAGTCAAATCTTCATCGCAGGTGAAGATTCGATTGTGTGAGCCTATTGAACTCGAGGGTGTGGTGATTCCCCGCAATACGATTGTGGATGGTACCGCGACTTTTACGGAAAGTCGCGTGGACATTGTCATTAAGGGGGTGAAATATCAGAATCGCATCTATGCTTTCAATGGGGTGGTGTATGATCAAGACACTAGGAGAGGCCTTTATACGGGCCGTAATCTGGTTAATGAGGCCGCTCGGGAGTCAGCGTCGGATTCCTATTCGAGAAGTATGGGCAGCGGATTAACTGGAGTAGTTTCCAATGTGGTGGATAAAGTAGGGGATCGTTTTGACGATTGGCGAAGAAAGGTATCTTCCGATGACCACGTAGACCTTCCTGCCAATTATAAAATTTTCATAAAGATGGAGTGATAATTTACGCCTTAGCCTATCTGCTTTGTTTGCATTTTTAATGTGATATTTATGGCAAATGTAAGAAAATCATACCTCCGTCGAGAGGTTCTGTTAGGATGTATATTCATTATCTCTATTCTCCTTCCTATGGTGGCAAGGGGAGAGCAACGGATCAAACGATTCGATGTGATAGATTTGGAAGTGTCAGATGTGAAATGGGTATACTTAAAATTTAAATCAGACATCAGCAATATTGATCATGGTACTGATGATATTGAGATCCAGCGTACTAATATTCCCTCTATCGCAAAGGTCCGGAGTTTCATGCCATTCTTTAATGAGACGCACGCTACGTTTATAACAAAGGATGGTGCAGTTCATACGTTCCATCTTCATTATAAAATCTCTCCGTCGGTTTCGGCGGTTTGTATAGAGGGCGGCGCAATAGAACCCAAAGATATAATCGCACCTATGCAAATCGAACTCTCCGACGAGAGAACCTCCCATATCACCTTCCCTAAAAAAGTGTTAGAACTCAGTGTGGGCTGCGATTCGGCCATTGTGGACCATGTACCCAATACGGATAACATGGTGATGGCGAAATGTTACCCCTATGATACGACACTGTTTAAAGCGACCTCTTTGACGGTGGTTACGGAGGACAAGCAAATTTATGCTTTTGATGTCACGTACAAATCCAACCCTAGTATCCTTAATTTTTCTGTCGATGAGGCCGACAAAGTAGGAGCGCTCTTTTCCGCCATCAGCGTAAACGAGACCGACATGAACCGTCTTGGAGAGGAGGTGCTCGCGAAGGGTGCGTTGCTGAATCGTGGTGTCGTGGATGGGAAGATGCTCTTTGCCCTACAAAGCATCTACATCAAAGGGGATGTGGTGATGTTCCATTTCGCCATTTCCAACCAATCGCAAATAGATTATGATATCGATTTCGTAAAATGTTACATTACCAACCGTAAAAACATGAAGAAGCAAGCCTTACAAGCCGAAGAGATTCCTCCGCTCTATGAGTACGTGCCTGCCTCGCATCGTCTCTCCTTTGTACCCGCATTGGGCAGCTACCACTTCGTGCTCTTTTACAAACGTTTCACGATTCCTGACAAGCACAACCTATTCTTTGAACTGTTCGAAAAGAATGGAGGTCGCCATCTGCAATTCTCCGTCACTAATCGGGATCTGCTAGGCGCAAAGGTTCTGAAATGATTTTGTATGTATTGATTTTCAGTTCGTTATGTATGACGAACAAAAGATTTTGTTTCGATCGATTCTGTTTGTTATAAAATATTTTAACATATAGTTGGATTTGTGATTGTTAATTCATAGCTTAGTAATCCGATATACGGTTATATACTCGGTGTTAATTTTGTTGTAATTTATTCTAACATTATTGGTATGAAGAAAATGTTTTTTGCGGCATTCGCTGCACTGTTCATTATGACATCTTGCGGCGGTAACGCTTTGGACAAGGCCCTTTCCCAATGCGAGGAGGCTATTGAGCAGTTGGAGAACGCGAAGACTGCGGATGAGGCGGACAAGGCACGGGAGGCTGTTTCTGCGGCATTCGATAAAATGAGTGGGAAGGAGACTTTTGACGTCTATATGAGTTTGTCCGATAGCGAAAAGGAATCATTTGAAAAGAGGGCGGAAGCATTGTTCTTAAGAGCCCAAAAGGCTACTGAGAAGGCGATTGAGTTGAAGTAGTTTTCTCTGACTGTTTTTTTCAGACTATTTTTATTTTAAGCTTATAGAATATGAAAAAGTTTTTTTTTACAGTTGTAACTGCAATGTTCTTGATGACCTCTTGTAGTGGTGGTAACGCAGTAGAAAAGGCACTTTCTAATTACGAATCTGCAATTGAGAAGATGGAGAAGGCAAATGATTCTGAGGATTTCATGGCGGCATCTGAGGCTATGAAAAAAGCAGTAGAGGAACTTTCTTCAGAAGAGGTAGAGAATGTTGTTAAATCATTGCCAGCTGATGAACGTGAAGCCCTAGCAAAGCGTGCTAGAGAACTGATGAAGAAAGCTGCTTCTGTAGCAATGGAGAAGGCTTCATTGGGATTGGAGTAATCCATACGGTGGCGGCTTCTTTTTTGCTCTGTTCGAATAGGACAAAAGGATTGTTGCCCCGTCATAAGGTTAACCCGAATTCGTACTTATGGTACGGATTCGGGTTTTTATTTCTGTTTTTTGTCTTTAGGTGCGGAGTTGACCTTGTTGTTTATTATTTTGTTGCTTTGCAGATCTTTTTTTAACGCAGTTATGTCCACCGTGATGTCTAACGTTTGCTGAGATAGGCGTTTAGTTTTCTTTTTCTTGTCCGATGTGATTAACGAGTCTTGTGGCAGTACATGGTCCGTTAGTGCAATTGCTACTCCTTGGTTGAAAAGTTTGTCAATTTGGAGGAACGTGTCATTCCCGTCCCATTCGTTATACCATATTTTGAGGGGGATACCAAGACTGTGGGCATGGTTGATTAGACTTTGTGTGATTGAGTTGTGTGGACAGCTGAAGGTCGCCCATCTTGAGTGTCTTATTTTTTCGATGGCATTGTCCATGGCCTTTGTGGAGGTCATGTCACTGATAGATACCATTACGGTACTATCGATGGCTAAAAGCGCTTCAATTCGTGTTAGTGGAGCGCAAAAGAATACATTATCCAGCATGTCTGTGCGTTTGACAATGTCGTATGTGTTTTGCAGATAGTTGTTTTTATATCTTCTGTCATCGGCAAGGTCGAGCTCGGCGATACAATTGTTTGTTTTGCAAAAGATGAGAAACTCTTCCAATGTGGGGATTGGTATGCTATCAAATTTTGAGCCGAATTTTTTACTGTAACCGTAATTGTACGAGGTTATTTGTTTGGCTGTTAGTTTGGATATCTCTCCCCGCCCGTTTGAGGTTCTGTTGATGTTTGCGTCGTGAAGTATGAACTGAACACTATCTGACGATTGGACGACGTCAGTTTCAATATAATGGTATCCCTTCTTTATTGCTGCCTCAAATGCGGGCATTGTGTTTTCCGGAAACTCTTTATGTAATCCTCTATGCGATCCTAAAAAGGGCACTCTAACTCCTCCGATAACCAGCGGAAATAGATTTTTTGCTTCCTTTCTCTTGGCGATTTTTCTTTTTTTTGTGGTGGCATGGCATGATACGACGAAGCTATCACATTTGCCATTTTTTGCAAAAAAACTATCGCAATATTGTTGTTGAATTTTGTTGGTGTTCTTATTGTTGGAGAAAGATATCAAGGGGGATTTTTGTTGAGATTCGGGTACTCCACGGAACAAAATAATTTTTAGTGCTTCTCTTTGTGCGTTGCTTGATATCTCTTCCTTGTTGATGCCGACATCCCATAGTCGAAGCGTAATGGAGGTGGAATCCTCTCTTATAAATTTCACGGTAGTCGTTGGCCTTTGTTGCTGGGTTTTGCAACTAAATATGAATAACAAAATAACTAATAGTGAAACATTTCTCATCCCATACGATCCTCTTGCCCCTAAATGCATTTCACAAGCGAAGGCATCTGCTCTTTAATCCTCTTGAAAGGGCTATTGTTCATTGATTGATGGGCCGCAAGTTAGGGAATAGTGGCAAATCGTTAATGGGAATTGTGTGTCTATAAAGTTCTCGTTTTGTGAACTATTTGTTCTCTGTTAGGTTTAATTCATTTGACAAGTCTTGCAAAAAGTCATGGTTAAGTAGAATGGAAATTCTTGATAGCAATAAGGTATCTATACTTTCCCGTTCAAAGATTTTGTAGATGTTCCTTCTGTCGCAACATAGGTTTTCCGCAAACCAGGAGACTTTCCGTCCTTGTTCGCGAAATATTTTTTCTATTTGTTGTCCTATGTGCATAAAAAAAGCGTGAACCGTTCGTTGATTGCTTACTAAAACTCTAGGGTCTGGA
>JAKSKY010000140.1 GCA_024401515.1 Paludibacteraceae bacterium
TAATAAAAAACTCTTCGTTTATTATTTCGCCTCGAATCGTATAGGAGTGTCTCCTAGCAATACGTCAAAGGATAGTTTCTTGTCGTTGTAGGAACCTGTCAGATGGCTGGCGGGCTTCTTGTTGTAAGGTTCTCCCTTCATCAATGGTATCGTGTATTTACAGTTGAGTTTGCCCTCTTGGTCTGTGATGTTGGGTAGGTCGAAGTCTACACGCATGGGCATCCAAAAGGAGAATTTGACGCGATGGATACGGATAATTTTACTACCATCCTTGCCGGGAAGTAGTTCCGCTTTGATATTCTCTAACTTATAGCTGTTGTCCACAATGAATGTGCCGTAATACTCTTTGGCTTGTAGAAGCAGAGATAGGGTTACGAAGGTTAGTAAGCAAAGAAGTTTTCTCATTGTTTTTATTTGTTATTGTTTGGGGTATTTGTCTTTATCGTCGCCGCATATGCACTATTGCATAATCCAAGAATAGCTGAGATGAGGAACAATGTTTCGATGCCTAGCACTTTCCAGATCCAACCACCCAGTAAGGCGATGAAGATGGTGATGAAATGGTTGACGGAGATGCCTGTGGAGATGGTGGCCCGCATTTCGTTCTTATCTTCTGAAATGTCTTGCACGTAGACGTTGGAGGCCATGGAGGCTAGGGAGATGACGGAATCAAGCACATAGTTCACGCAACAAATGATCATGGCTGTGTGCATGTCGAAGAGGTGGTGCGCATATCCGTAGAAGAAACATACGATGACAAGCAGGAGTGTGTCGCCTATCATCACTGGCTTGTAACCTATACGGTCGATGAGTTTACCAACCATTGGCGCCAGGGTGAAACATGCGATGGCGGAGATCGCGAATAGTAGGCTAATTGTACCCGCGTCGGCGCCATAGAATAGGATCAGTACGTATGGACCAAAGGTGAAGAATACTTGTTTGCGTGCTCCATAAAAGACTTCCAGCATATAGTATTTGGAAAATTTTTTTCTGAAATAGAATCGGCTTTTGTTTTTGTCTGTTTTGCTCTGACCCGTTAGTTTCAGACTGGCGATCAGGGCTAACAACATGCAGAGGGCAGCCACCATAAAAGTAGGGGAGAAGAGCGCTGTGCTTTGAACGAGTGCGAAGGCGACGATGATGGCGCCATATCCCAAAAGATTACCAATTTGATAGATGGAGTTTTGGTATCCCAAGGCTTCGCCACCTTTGCCCTCTTGGGCATATTCAAGTGAAAGGGTGTTTTTCATGCCAAGTTGGATGTGCTCTCCCGTGGAATAGAAGAAGATGGCGGCGATCACTAATAGTTTGGTGGGTGAGATGAACGCCTGCATGGTCATGCCGATTACCATGATCACCATGCCGATTTTGTACATTCTCTCCGCCGAAGATTTGTAGAAAATGGCTAGGATGAGTACCAAAAGTAATCCTGGTAATTCACGGAAGAATTCTGTTAGTCCTCGGTCAAATTCTTGGATTTGAACCACCTCCGCCATGTAGTTGTCGATGACTCCTTTGTACAATCCGAAACCGATTGCGGAGAATAGCAGTGAGAGGAATAGGGCTTGATAGTGCGACTCTTTCTTGAATATTGAGTTGAGTTTGTTCATGCTATCGATATTGGTGAAGTTGGGTGATACTATGTGTTCGTTACTTTTCGTGGTGTTTGTCCAACCAGGCGAGGAAGGCTTCCGGTTTATTGTTCATGACGAGTTCTTCCGGGAAATCGGTCTCTTGCAACAACGGAAAGATACGCTCGTAGTTGGCGATGTCGAGGAAGAAATGCGCGTCTGACCCTAGGATGACTGGCACTTGATACTGTTTGCATAGTCTAAGAAGTTCCATGTTGTTCCCCTTCGCCACAACCTTTCCCCGTTGAGGATTGAGGGAAGAGTTGTTGATTTCCAACAACGTCCCTGTCTCTTTGGCCGCCAATACGATCGGTTCAAACAGGAGATTAGCGGTGCCGTCCCCTGGGTGGCTGATGATGTCGGTCCATGGATTCTCAATGGCTGCAATCATGGCTTGGGTATCCTCCTCTTGTGTTCCTCCTTGCCAGCAAAGACTATGGATGCCCGCGATTCTAATATCCAATCGATGGTAACATTTTTCGTCGAGGTCCAATCGCCCGGTCGTGTCCAAAATATTGAGTTCCGCACCTAGTAACAATCTCATGTCACCCCATTGTCGTGGAATGTTGTGCATATTGCGGAAATAGATCTCGGTGCAAGATCCAGGAATGGAAGGAGCATGGTCTGTGATACCGAAAACCTTTTGTCCTTTCTCCATGGCTGCGTTGACCATCTCCATGAGGGTGTTGTAGGCATGGCCGGAGGCGATGGTGTGGGTATGGACATCTACGGTTGTCTTGAATTTTGTATAGTGGCTCATAATTATTACGCTTGGATCTTTATTTTAGATTTAATCTTTTTTTCGCCATGTGGTGGCCTACCTTGGCTGCTTTGTGGTACCATTCCATGGCTTTTTCTAGGTCGGGTGCTTCGACCCAACCCTCTTCGTACGATTGTCCGATTCTAAACCATGCATAGGGATCCTCCGATTGACGGTAGGCGGCTAAGGCCAATGTGAGGTCTTTCCCTTCTGGCGCTTTCCCTTGACGATAAATGTCGCCTAAATTGGTAGGTGCGTAGTAGCGGTCCCCTTGTCGGATGGCCTCGTTGTACCATCGGATGGCTTCGGATATCTCTTGGGAGATCCCTAACCCATGTTCGAAAAGGGTGCCAATATCATTCAGGACGACGCCAGGTACTTTTTTCCCAACTTCGTAATCGCGGGCGATGGCCAAGAGTCTCTCCACATCTTCCATGGCATAGCTTTCCGTTGTTTCGGAACCATCTGTTTGCCAAGAGACAACTGTGCCAATGGACTCGTGTTGAGGCACATCAATGTAATCCTCCTCATAGGACATCTCTTCTCGCTCTTCGTCCGAAGGGACCATATGATGCTTTAGCAAATATTGGATATAACCGTAAATGCGGGGTGTTGAGGAGTGTAGCGTCACGCCATATTGGTTGAGTAGATTTTCTGTGATATAGGGAAATCCATCTGAAATGGGTAACTCGAAATAATATTTTTGTCCTACGCTAAGTAGGCATTTTAGGAGGGCGACCTCTTCGCTGATACACTCCGAAATCCACTCTTCATCAAATGTTTGGAAGGCACTCTTCCCCTCCTCGGAGGTGTAGGGACGGTCGCATAGGAGCGTGTGGAGGGTATCCACCAAATAGGGGAAAAAGGTGTAGTCGTCGTAGGTTGCCATACTGTCCATGGAGAGATGAAATGTCTCTCCTTCCTGCTCCAAGGTGAAAAGGGTTGCCGAACACTTTTCCCTATAGAATCCCCATGCGTTGGGTACCTCTTCGGGGGATATCGCTAGAACTAGGTTCTTCTCTCCGAGAAGTTCCGTGAATTCCTTGAAATCGAAGGTGAGGTTGGAAGTAATGGCTATCTGCTGCAACATGATTTTATTTTTCTTTCGCGAACATTTTATCAAGCGCCTCTTGAGGGAATGGACAAGGCTCGTGTCTTACCTTTGCCATCTGGAATTGGCCGCACGCGTTCCTCACAGATTGTTCTTCGTAGCATTTGAAAAGCATATCCTTTAACTCGTCCAATCGTGGCACGTCAGCCTCCGGGAATTTCCCACACTTGGCGTAACTGATATTCTTTTCCGGCAAAACATCATGGTAAAAGTAACTCCATACCATAAACTGCATGGCTACTTCCGGTGTCATTAATACTGCGTCCATTCTTATTTTGTATTGATGGTTGTTGTCTATTGGATGTCTATGTTCTATGGATTGCACCCTGTGGCGGATTGGGCACGAACCAACGCATTGTCATGGATAGGCGAAGTATAGAATAGCAAATCCCAGTGATGAAGGTTTTTGCGACTTACGCCCGCTTGTAGGAAGATGGGGGCTGCATCGTAAAAGCCATCGAAATAGGAGGGCTTGTCTGAAGAGACAATTAAAACGTGTGAGGTTTCATCCACATGCACCATGTTGGTGGTCTCCTCAAATGTGAATTGAGCCGGGGAGGCATCAGTCCGCCAGTTGATAGGATTTATGCAAGTCGCGGCCCCTTCGCTTACAAATGGCCAGATAGCATCTTTTGTTTGAGTACTGTTGAAACTGATAACAACACCATTGTCCTTTTCTCCTTGGGCCGCTTTGATATGTGGATGCAGTAGGTCTGTTTCCGTAAGACGGTAGCCAAGCGTGTAGCAGGCGATCATGCGTTCATATTGCTCGTCTGTCATGTGACGGAGTAGGTCCAACGTCAGCATCGCTCCTTGACTGAAACCTGCCAATATGAAGCGGCGGCCATTGTTGTTGTGCGCCATATAGTAGTCAAAGGCTTCGCAAACTTCATCGGCTACTTGTTTATAGATGCTGTCGAAGTGATCGTGGG
>JAKSKY010000141.1 GCA_024401515.1 Paludibacteraceae bacterium
AATCATTATAGGGAGAACCGCTTTGCGCCCATGTGGTATTTAACAATGGTTTCACCTCCTCAGTGCCTTTCAATAGTTTAAACGAGCCTGTATAAGTGCTCCTCAACGAAGTGAGTTGTTTGGAGTCCTGAGCCTCCAACTCCCTCTCCGCCACCTCCAACAATGAATCCTTCTCCTCTTCGAAACGGAGGATCGACTCCTCCATGTAAACCTGCGCATTCTCCAAGAAGATGGCCAAACCTGGATTATCAGCTGAATCATCCAATGTTCCACTCTCCACACAAGCCAATATCGGGCATCCCACACGGTCATCCGCACAAATCACCGCGAAACCCGCACTATCGGCGAAGTTGCAGATATAAGCCATGGTGTCCGGCAGCATCGCATCGGAAGAGGATCGCAAGCTGGTGGCGGAACGCTCCAAGACACGTCCCCCATTCACAATTCTGCGGTTGCCCGAACGACGCAACGCAGTCTCTCCCGTGGCATTACCGAAATGCAACTCCGCGGCATCCTCCGCCAAAGCGACCGCCTCCTCCCAACGCATCGTGTGGCGGGTGGCATACAATGCCTTGTAATTAAGGGTACTATTGGTCGACTGTTCCTGCATTTCCGATTGATGATCTACTGTTAGAGACTCCTTTTCACAACCTGTGAAAAACATAAGATAACCACTCAACATCGTAAGCGCAAAGCGATTCCTCCCATGCGCTTTCGCATTTCGTTTCACAAACATAACATGATAAATTTTTAGTTAAACAATCTTTGTTGGCTTTCCAACAATGCAAAGATAGGAATATATTTAATATTTCATAATATACATGCAAAATAAATTATATTTATCAATCAATATTTATTGGCAATAAAAAAGCCATCCCAACCGCCTAAACAGTTGGGATGGCCAAGATGTAGGTATATCTTCTAAAAGCTATTTTCCGACCTCAACCTTGATAGATTCCTTCTCGTTGGATAGAATGTACACGCCTAGGCCGATGCCCATCTCTTTCAACTTCTCCACAGCGGTTTCGCCCTCCGCGATAACCACGCTGCCAAGAATCTTGCCAGTGATATCCACTACGTTGTAAGTGCCACATGGCATATTCACAGAAATCTCTTCGATACCAGTAAGGTCAGGATTCTCTGCTACGAAGTTGATCCAGTCGATGTTGGTGTAGTTGCCCTCAATGTTGATACGCATCACATGCTTACCCTCCTCGATACGTGAGGTTGTTCCCTCCAACGTATAGTAGGTATCCCAGCTCGTACCCTCTGGAAGCGATACTTTGGAAACCACTTGATTGCCATCAATAGAGACACTGAAAGCGGAAACTTTACTTCCGGAAGCCACCTTGGCAGTCCACTTGTAAGTGTCGGAACTCTTCACATCCACGGTGTATTCCATCCACTCGCCCGCATTGGTGTAACCAACTGCCAGGCCATCATCGCTCTTCACGACATCGACGCCCTCGTCGGTACGGAAGGAACCATCTCCTTGGTTCTCGTCATCATTGTCTTGGTAAGCGACACCGCTACCACCCAAGTCATACTCCTCGGCTTGGATCTTTCCAGGAATAGTAGCCGCTGTTCCATTGTAAGGCGCTTGTGGTACGTGAACCCTGACCTTCACAGAGGCCTTGCCCTCGTTGCCCTCATTATCCTTCGCGACAGCGATCAACTCGTAGGTACCCTCCTTTACACCTTCCCAAGTATAGGTATAAGGTGCGCTATTGGATTCTCCCAACTTTGTGGTGCCATTGTAGAAGGCGACGGATTGGATGGATCCATTCTCGTCTTTGGCATCCACGGCCAATTTGATGGTAGCAGGCGCCTCTAAATCATCCGAAGCGGTAGGGGAAGTGAAATTCACCTTCGGCAATCCTTTCTGACCTTGTCCTACCAAGGTGGTAACACTGTACGCCTCCAATGAGACTTGGATAGTGGTTCCGTTGGCATTGATGCCAGACACCTTCTTCACATTTTGGGAACTGTTGGTCACATAACGGTCCCAAGAGGCGATTTGGGTATTTGGAACATTAATGGTCATGCTCTTCGCGCTATTGTTATTGTTGACCAAAACAATCACGACATCCTGATCCTTGGTAAACGCTGTGACGTTGACATTGGTAGCAGGTCTTTGGGTCGCATCGACACGGACAAATCCAGGACGAACGAACTTAGAGAATTGAGCGAAACAACTACCACGCTTAGAGATGGTACCATTCTCATTCATCAAACCGTAGGAACGACGGATGTACCACCATACGTACGCCTGCATATTTCCGACCGCCAACGCATTGGACATATTGTCTGCCACCTGAACAGCCTCTGGCCATCTGTCACCTGAATTGGCCTCACTATTTGGAACATAGACCTCTGTCATCCAAAGCTCTTTGCCCGCACCCTTTTGTTGGAAAAGAGGATAACTCATCTGGCTCACCTGCGTACCGTAGAAGTGAGTAGCCATAATATCCAAATTGGCCAAAGCCTTATCATTCTTCAAAATCGGATCAGAGGTGTTTTTATTGTATTGGAACGCCTCTGGCGCCATTACTTTACACTTGATGTTTTGCGCATTATTCGCCATGAAAGTGGCCATGTCGTTAGGCTCCCACCAAGTCCAATCCGCACCATAGTCCGGCTCGTTTTGGATAGAGATCGCATAGAGCGGCACATTCTTTCCAGTCATGTAGTCGATGAAATTATTCAAGTGCTTCACATAATCACCATACGCACTGCTCTTCAGACGCTTTGAATTCTTATAGGACTCGCACATGTTATCTTTTGGATGCCAAGGGGAGGCGAAGACAAGCGCACCCTGCTTAGAGGCATACTGCGCGGTGGCTACCTCGGTACCCCACGCGTTCTCATTGGGATCAACGTGAATGCGAAGGATGGAGAGACCCAATTCGTTGTCACCATTTCCAAAGGCGGTTTTCCTTTGACTATCGGTCAAATCTCCACCCGTCCACGCAGGATAGTTCATTCCTCCAAATCCCTTGATCTCTTGGTATTTCTTCCCAATGTTTACATTGATGGTCTCGGCTGACACCACCATAGGCAGAACAGCCATACAGGCCAACGCCCATTTTTTCATCCCATTCTTAAATAGTTTCATATCAGTATGTGTTTTTCTTGATTCGGTGCCGTAACGACTTCCTCCTCGGTTATACAATAATCTACTTTAAAATAAATCTACTTTTAGACGCCACAAACGCGTGTTGCTTACATTTGCAAACATAGTGGTATATCCGCCAAACGGATAGAAAAATTCGTTCTTTCCATAGGAAAATTGTGTCAAAATGAATTTCGCCTTGGTGGAATGGGAAAAAATATATTTCTTTGTGTATACTAATAAATGAGGGGAGTAACGCCCTATTTGCCTTTGAAATATTAATATCATATATAATGGAAAAACAAAAAAGATACTTTCTCACAGAGAATGAAATACCAAGACAATGGTATAACATCGTGGCTGATATGAAAAACAAGCCGCTTCCTATGTTGAACCCACAAACCAAGCAACCTATCACCGTCGATGAGATGAGCCACCTCTTCAACCGCGCTTGTTCGGAGCAAGAGTTGAACACAACAGACGCTTGGATCGATATTCCGGAAGAGGTTCGCGACATGTACAAGAACTACCGTTCCACTCCACTCGTGAGAGCATACGGTTTGGAGAAGGCATTGGATACACCTGCTCACATCTACTTCAAGAACGAGAGCGTCAGCCCAGTGGGTTCACACAAGTTGAACTCCGCTTTGGCTCAAGCATACTACTGTAAGAAAGAGGGCGTGACCAACATCACCACCGAGACAGGTGCCGGACAATGGGGCGCCGCACTCTCTTACGCCGCAAAGGCATTCGATTTGGAATTGGCTGTCTATATGGTAAAGATCAGCTACAACCAAAAGCCTTACCGTCGTTCCATCATGCAAACTTATGGTGCGCAAGTGGTTCCATCACCAAGTATGACCACCCGTGCCGGTAAAGATATTTTGACCAAGAACCCTAACTACCAAGGAAGTTTGGGTACCGCTATCTCCGAGGCGGTTGAGTTGGCTATGCAGACTCCTAACTGCAAATATGTGTTGGGTAGCGTGTTGAACCACGTGACACTTCACCAAACCATCATCGGTTTGGAGGCGGAGAAGCAGATGGCGATGGCTGGCGAATATCCAGATATCGTGATCGGATGCTTCGGTGGAGGTTCAAACTTCGGTGGTGTATCCTTCCCATTCATGCGTCACAACATCTTGGACGGCAAGAAGACCGAGTTCTTGGCCGCAGAGCCTGCATCATGTCCTAAGTTAACTCGTGGTGTATTCCAATACGATTTCGGCGATGAGGCTGGTTACACCCCAATGTTGCCTATGTACACTTTGGGACACA
>JAKSKY010000142.1 GCA_024401515.1 Paludibacteraceae bacterium
AGAAGATCGCCAAGGAGTTGAACATCAGTGGTCCATTCAATATCCAGTTCCTTGCCAAGGATAACGCGGTGAAGGTAATTGAGTGTAACTTGCGTTCATCAAGAAGCTTCCCATTCGTTTCTAAGGTGTTGAAGAGAAACTTCATCGAGACTGCTACCAAGATTATGTTGGATGTGCCAGTTGAGAAGCCAGATTCATCAACATTCGATATCGATTATGTAGGTGTGAAGGCATCACAATTCTCATTCGCCCGTTTGCATAGAGCAGACCCAGTTTTGGGTGTGGATATGTCTTCTACCGGTGAGGTTGGATGTATCGGAAAGGATTTCGATAGCGCGATCATGACCTCTTTGATGGCCGTTGGCTACAATGTTCCTAAGAAGGGAATCTTGGTGTCATCTGGTGATATCCGCGGTAAGGTGGATTTGTTGGACGCATGCAAGTTGCTTTCTAAGGGTGGTTACAAGATCTATGCTACTGCAGGAACCCAAAAGTTCCTCGGAGAAAACGGTGTTGAGGCTACTACCGTTAGCTGGCCAGATGAGCAAAACAACAATGCGAACATCATCTCATTGCTTCAAGATCACCAAGTTGATTTGGTGGTTAACATCCCTAAGGATCAAACCAAACGTGAGTTGACTAATGGATACAAGATCCGTCGTTCAGCGATCGACCACAATATTCCATTGATCACTAACGCCCGCTTGGCAAGCGCCTTCATCAAGGCATTCTGCAATATGAAGGAGAGTGATGTTGAGATTAAGACTTGGCAAGAATATTAATCCAATTCTTATATCATCTTAAAAGGGAGGTGCAGTGCATCTCCCTTTTTTATTCTCATGGATAGTAAAAGTTTTTCGATAAAAAAATCTGCTCCTTTGTTTTTATTTTCAATGACTCTTTTTATATTTACGAAAGAGTATATTTCGTTTCTTGTTGAGGAAACAAACATTTAGTGGATTTAAATCTTATAGGTATGATGTTGGAGAATTATACATGGGTTTGCTGTATGGTGGTGGCTTTCCTTTCGGTTTGCTACATCAACCCGTTATTGTTGATGATTGCCTATAAAAAGGATATCACTGATAAACCAAGCGGACGTAAATTTCAGGTAAGGCCCATCCCTGTTATTGGCGGCTGGAGTCTTTTAGCGGCTATACTTTTTTCCCTTTTAATCGGACATTTGTTCATGCCAATGAATGATCTTTTCATTCCGGTACTTGGTTTGTGTGTGATGTTCCTTTTGGGATTAATTGATGATTTGATAGAGTTGTCATATAGGACAAAATTCATTTTCCAGTTGATTGTAGTTTCGTTATGGTGGTTCCACGGATATAGATTTGACGATTTGTGTGGTTTGTTTGGCATTCATGAGATTCATCCGATCGCCAGTTATCTATTGTCTCTATTCGCGGGTGTCGGATTAATCAATGCGCACAATCTTTTGGATGGTATCGATGGTCTCTCATCGGGTTATAGCATTGGAACCACGTTTCTTTGTGGCATTTATTTCTTCATTCATGGGGATAATCTGTTCGCCTCTTTCTCAGCGGTATTTATTGGCGCTTTGATCCCCTTTTTCGCATGTAATGTATTTAGTAAAAAATACAAAATGTTCATCGGAGATTCAGGTGCTTTGATGTTAGGGTCACTCTCCTACATTTTCTCTTGTAGGATTGTCCATACAGCGCCGATTTATTCGGTGGATGTCTATAATTTCGCCTTGCTATTGGCGATTTATGGATTACCTGTATTTGATACCATCCGTGTGATGTCAAGTCGAATGATTAATGGAACATCTCCGTTTCTTCCTGATCGTACACATTTCCATCATCTTTTCGTTGATATGGGATTCGCGTGTTACATTACCACCTTCTTGCTCCTATTGCTTTCAACGGTTGTTTTTGCCGGTTGGTTTATGACAGCCGCTTTAGGATGGTGTGTTACGGTTCAATTGGTGGTAATGGTCGTATGGGCTATGGTAGTTTTCTGGGGCGTGAGTGGCTTTATGGTGCGGTTGAAGAAGGGGAATCCAGAGCGTTATGAAAATTATCGTTCCAAAGCTATTGCCCTTTCAAAGCGATCACATGTCTTTTTTAAAATGCTGCAGGGATTGATGGATCGAAAAAACGCCAGAAAGTAGTTGATGAAATCACTCGCTGCTTGATTTATTCCTAATTGGACTTAATATTTGTGTTGACTTTAGAAATATTCTAAAATCATATCCTAAATACTGACTAAATTTTTTTATCTTTGTCTGCGAAATCGATCATTTGGTTTTTTTCTGTGGGTTTTTTAAGTGGAATTTATTCTTACTTAGATACTTTATGCGCAAAATGCAGGTGTATGTCATTTTGTTCTGACGACGATGAAAAGTAGATGATAGAGCGGTAATTGTTGGATGTGAGACGAATGTCGAAAGGAAAAGTATTACATATATCGAAATTTTATCCGCCTTACAAGGGTGGTATTGAAGACGTATGTTATAGCATTGTCAACTCTATGGATGGTTACGAGCATCGTGTGTTGTGTTTCAACACCGGTAAGGAGACTGTCGATGAGATGTATGATGGTGTACCTGTACTTCGTGTCGGTGTTCAAATGCAGCGCTATAGCCAGCCGATCGCTTTCGCTTATCACAAAGCTTTGAAAAAAGAGTTGGAGACTTTCCAACCAGACATCATCCACTTACATACTCCCAATCCGTTTGCCTCTTTTCTAGTGTGCCGTTATATCAAAAGCCATATGAAATTGGTGGTGCATTGGCATTCGGATATCATCAAGCAAAAGTTTACCTATAAAGCCTATAAACCTTTTGAGACAAAATTGTTGAAGCGTGCGGATGCGATTTTCGCGACAAGTCCGAACTACGCAGAACACTCTCTTCCTTTGAAACCATATAAGGATAAGGTGAAGATTGTCCCTAATGGAATAAATGAAGAGAAAATCGCTCCGAAAGAGGGTGATCAGGAGAAAATAGATCAAATACGTGACAAGTACCAAGGCAAGAAGATTATCTTCTTTATGGGCCGTCATGTTTCCTATAAGGGTATCGACCGATTGATCGAGGCCGAAAAGAAAATTAAATCTGACTGTGTTATTTTAATAGCAGGAGATGGTTCACTGACGAACGAATTGAAAGCTAGCACTAAATCAGAAAGAATCCAATTTATCGGTAAAATCCGTGATGAGGAGATTCGCCTCTATATGAGAGCGGCTTCTGTATTCGCATTCCCCTCCATTACCAAGAACGAAGCGTTCGGTATTGTTTTGGCTGAAGCGATGTATTGCGCGACTCCTCCTGTGCTCTTCTCGATTGAGGGCTCTGGCGTGAATTGGTTGAACCAAAATGGTGTGACTGGTTTGGAGGTGGCGAATAGTGATACCACCGCTTTCGCATCTGCGATTGATAAACTCTTGCTCAATGATAATAATCTCCGTGAAGAGATGGGTGAAAATGCCCACAAACGTATTGCGGAGAACTTTACGATGGCTCGCATAAAAATGATTATCGATAAGGAATACGAAGCGCTAATTCACTAATGCCAATGAAAAGAATAGCATATCTTCTATGGTTGCTGTCTTTCTCTTTTTGTGTACAGGCTCAATATGAGGTTGTAAAGCTTTGGGATCAAAAACCGACTCATAAGGAGAAACGTCCGGAGTTGAGGATCTTCCAACCGGCTGATTCTCTTCGGAATGGAACTTGTATACTCATTTGTCCAGGAGGAAGCTATCACCATTTAGGCTTAACCAACGAAGGTTCGGAGGTGGCCCAGACTTTCACCAAGTGGGGTGTGACTGCTGTGGTGTTGCGTTATCGTGTCGCTATGCGCGGTAATCATCATCCTGCCATGATTGAAGATTTCCAACGTGCGATGCAGATTTTGCGTGAGCATGCCGATCAATACAAGATTGATCCTGAAAAAATCGGGTGCATCGGTTTTTCCGCAGGCGGACACCTTGTGACGATGGGTGGTGCATTCGCATCCCATAATTATTTGGCCGACCGTGGCATTAAGACTGCTGTGGACTTGAAGCCATATTTTGTGGCTCCGATTTATCCTGTGGTCTCTATGCAGGATAGTATCGCACACTTAAAATCCAGGGATAATTTGTTGGGAAAGAATTGGACGCGTAAGATGGCTGATTCCTTTTCGATGGAAAGGGTGATTCCTGATGATATGCCACCTGTATTCTTGTTAGCTTGCAAGGACGATGACGTGGTGGATTATAGAAATAGCGTGGTACTCAGTGAGGCGTTGCTTCAAAAGAATATTAAATCCCGCTATCTACTATT
>JAKSKY010000143.1 GCA_024401515.1 Paludibacteraceae bacterium
AATTACAAGACGAGATCAATCGCCTCAAAAAAGAGAAGAACATTTGTATTCTTGTTCACGCTTACCAAAATCACGACATCTGGGAGGTGGCGGACTATGTGGGTGACTCATTCGGATTGAGTCAAAAAGCAGCCCAAGCGGATGCGGACACCATCATCATGTGCGGCGTACGTTTCATGGCGGAAACCGTGAAAATGTTGGCGCCCGAGAAAAAAGTAATTCTTTCCAACGCCATCGCAGGCTGCCCCATGGCGGAGCAAATCTCTGTGGAGGAGATCCAAAAATTGAAGAAACAATATCCAGACCACACCGTCGTGGCTTACGTCAACACCACTGCAGCCTTGAAGACACAATGCGACGTCTGCGTCACCTCCTCATCAGCGGTAAAGGTAGTGAAGGCCATTCAAAACGACAAGATCCTCTTCATCCCAGACTGCAACTTGGGAACATGGGTAGAGAAGCAAGTCCCAGAAAAGAAGTTCCAATTCGTCAAGGGAGGATGTCCGGTCCACTTGTCCATGAGTGTAGAGGATGTGAAGGCCGCCAAGGAGAAACATCCCAACGCCTTGTTACTTGTACACCCAGAGTGTCAACCAGCGGTTACCGCCATGGCGGACTTTGCGGGAAGCACCACTGAAATCATGGATTTTGCAAAAAAATCAGAGGCAAAAGAGTTTATCATCGGAACGGAGAACAGCATCGTCCAACATTTGCAATACGCATGCTTAGGCACTGGCAAACGATTCTATCCTATGGCCAAGAGCTGCATTTGCCAAGATATGAAGTTAACCACATTGGGTGATATCTACGATTGCGTGCAAGGAATCGGTGGCGAGGAGATCACCATGACCGAAGAGATGCGTCTCGCAGCGAAGAGAAGCATTGACGAAATGCTAAAACTAGGTTAAAGTTTCAAATCCTATGATGATATCAACCAAGGGTCGGTACGCGATTCGCGTGATGTTGGATTTGGCGGAACACAACACCTCAGACTATATCCGACTCAAAGATATTTCTGCACGCCAAGGTATTTCACAGAAATACCTTGAGAGCATCACCGCCACCCTATCCAAAAGCGGATTGATCGATGGTGCGCATGGCAAAGGAGGTGGTTATCGCCTCAAGCGTTCCCCTGAACAATATACCATCGGAGAGATTCTCCGTCTGATGGAGGGACCGCTCGCCCCAGTGGCATGTTTGGGATGCGAAGTCAATACGTGCGAAAACAAAGCCTCATGCCGCACCCTTCCCATGTGGGAGAAGTTGTACAAAATGGTCAATGACTTCTTCGACGACATCACCATCGCGGATCTAGCCAAAGAGGGAGCCGACGACGGATTCTTCGGGGCTTGTCTATAAAAACAAAGACGCAGTTCTCTCTACCGGGAACTGCGTCTTTATTAAAAAATTTCTACTTCAACCCATACAACTCCGCACAGAAACGATAGAAGCGTTCCCGGTTCACCCGCAAAACGACTTCCGCAGCAGGCGCATCTTGCGGCCCCTCTCCCAACTGCCAAGAATAGGAGCAACCATACGAGAGCCCCATTGCCGTATCAACAGCGACCTGCCTAACCTCACGTCGCTCCACCAAATCAGGACAGAGCCAAGCCGCCACCGTGATCTGATCCCAACAAAACGGAGGAATCTCCACCATGTTATTTTCATAAATCGGCGCCAAATGTTCCACGATGGCATGAGAGATGTCGGTGCTATCGTACTGTTTATACAACTCATAAACATCCCTGCCTTTCCTGCAACTCATCGCAGCATCTCGGGGCACGACCAATTGGCGCTTCCAACCCGCTTTCAAGCAAATATTGGTAGCGAAAGGATCGTACCACCAATTAAACTCCAAATGGGGCAATGCCCTACCCGGCACGTCAAAAGTTCCACCCATATAGAGAATGCCAGCCGCCTTCTTCGCAAAGGTGGAATCCTTCAAAATCGCCTTCGCCACATTGGTGGTGCCTCCCAACGCCACGATGGTCACCTGACCAGGATGTTCTTTTACCTGGCGAATCATAAAGTCCCAGGCGCTCTCCTCAATAGGTCTATTTTTCGGCGCCTCGTAAAATCCTTCCGTAGTGGAAAGAGCTCCTCTCACCTTGTCAAAATCATTTGTGTAATCACTCAAATAGGCGTAAGCTCCCCGATAAGGCTTCGTTTCCAAATCAGAATACAAAGAGTCCATATTGATGAAGCCACCCAATGGCACATCCGTTCCCATCACAACAGGGATATCAGTCCGATGGAAATGCTGCAACATCGCACACTCATCGTAAGCCGTCGGAGCCGCCAAAGCATTGCCTCCAGCCGCACAAACACCCAACAATTTCAGATAACCCATCTTATCCGCCTGCAATAATTCAAGAAGCGCATAGGCATCGTCGTTCATATAGGTGAGGTCCGCATCCACAATGACCATCGTGGCGGAATCCGTAACAATCGGAAACGACTCCAGAAAAGCCGAGCGGGAAGCAGAATGTTCTACTTTCGGAACACACGACACAAAAGATAAAAGAGTTAAAAGTTGTATAATATACTTCATAAAAACATCTTGAAAATAACATTTATACCGACGCGAAGATACACAGAAAATGTCACCCTATCCCACCTCATAATAGATTCTCCATTTTTTCGTAAAAAATTCACTTTCAATAGTGTAATTTAGATAAAAACAAGTTATATTTGCAACGTAAAATTAAAAAAGAAAGATTATGATCATTATGAATCACAAATATTGGTGGTGGCAAAGCTCAGAACAAACCGTTGTGAGGGCGTTTGCTCATCCTTGCTGATTTCATAATTCATTAAAAAGCATACAAAGGAGGCTCGTCGTTCACGATGTGGCCTCCTTATTTTTTTTGTCATTAATAAAACACTAACAATATGAAATCTTTTCAAGTCGATCAAAATGGATTCTACGGAGAGTTCGGTGGCGCATACGTCCCTGAAATTCTCTACAAGACAGTAGATGATTTAAAGAAGGCATACTTGCCTATCATCGAAAGCGAATCATTCCAAAACGAATACCGCGCGCTTTTGCGTGACTACGCAGGAAGACCATCTTCCCTCTACTACGCCAGCCGCTTGAGCGAGAAATATGGTTGTAAAATTTACTTGAAGCGAGAAGACCTCAACCACACAGGCGCGCACAAAATCAACAACGCATTGGGTCAAGTCCTTTTGGCTAAGAAGTTGGGCAAGACCCGCATCATCGCGGAGACTGGCGCCGGACAACATGGTGTGGCCACCGCTACCGTTTGTGCCTTGATGAATCTTCCATGCCGCGTCTACATGGGTGCGACTGACGTGAAACGTCAACACATGAATGTGGAGCGCATGAAGATGTTGGGTGCGGAAGTTTTTCCAGTGGAGAGCGGTAACAAGACGTTGAAAGACGCCACCAACGAGGCGATCCGTGATTGGTGCTGCCATCCATCAGACACTTTCTACATCATCGGTTCCACCGTAGGTCCTCACCCATACCCAGATATGGTGGCACGCTTGCAAAGCGTCATCAGCGAGGAGATCAAGTGGCAATTGAAGGAGAAAGAGGGTCGCGAGAACCCAGACTACCTCATCGCATGCGTAGGTGGAGGCAGCAATGCGGCAGGAACCATCTACCACTACATCGACGATATGGATGTGAACATCGTTTTGGCAGAGGCAGGCGGCAAGGGTGTCGATTCAGGCTACACCGCAGCCACCATCCAAAAGGGAACACTCGGTATCCTTCACGGAAGCCGTACCTTGACCATGCAGACAGAGGATGGACAAATCGTGGAGCCATACAGTATCTCCGCAGGTTTGGATTACCCAGGCATCGGTCCTATCCACGCCAACATCGCCAAGCAACACCGTGCCAATGTATTGGCCATCACCGATGACGAGGCATTGCGCGCCGCTTTCGAATTGACCCGCTTGGAGGGTATCATCCCAGCCATGGAGTCAGCCCACGCATTAGGCGCCCTTCCTAAGGTGAAGTTCAAACCAACCGACGTGGTGGTTCTCACCGTCAGCGGTCGTGGAGACAAAGACTTGGAGACCTTCCTTTCCCACAAGGACGATCCAGGAATCAATGATTAA
>JAKSKY010000144.1 GCA_024401515.1 Paludibacteraceae bacterium
ATTCCGTCTCTATTATTTGGTGAAAGAATGCAGAAAATGCATTGCGTCCCGGTCGCATAGGGCTTGCGCACCTATGCTGGATTTTGCTATTTCTGACCGTCCTTTCTGATGTCAGTTCTCTTGATCTTGCCACTGATGGTCTTAGGAAGCTCGTCCACGAACTCCACAACGCGTGGGTACTTGTAAGGAGCGGTGGTCTTCTTCACGTGATCTTGGATCTCCTTGATCAACTCCTCACCGGCGCGTGATTTGTACTCCTTGGAAAGGACGATCGTAGCCTTTACGACTTGACCGCGCACCTCATCAGGCACACCTGTGATGGCGCATTCCACAACAGCAGGGTGGGTCATCAAGGCGCTCTCCACCTCGAATGGACCGATACGGTAACCGGAGCTCTTGATCACATCGTCGGTTCTTCCCACGAACCACATGTAACCATCTTCGTCACGCCATGCCACATCACCTGTGTGGTAAACATTGTCGTGGAATACCTCTTCGGTCTTCTTGGCGTCGCGGTAGTACTCCTTGAACAAACCTACTGGTCTCCACTTATCGGTGCGAAGAACGATTTCACCGTGCTCACCATCCTCGACTGAGTGTCCGTCTGGTGCGATAAGGTCCATATCGTAAGCAGGGTTGAAGATACCCATTGATCCTGGTTTAGGCTCCATCCAAGGGAAGGTTCCGATGGTGATGGTAGTCTCAGTTTGTCCGAATCCCTCCATCAATTTGATACCAGTCTCTTTCAAGAAGGTTTCATATACGGATGGATTCAAAGGCTCACCTGCGATGGTGCAATACTTCAAAGACTTCAAGTTGTACTTCTTCAAATCCTCGCGGATCATAAAACGGAAGACAGTCGGAGGCGCGCAGAAAGAGGTGATTTGGTATTTCTCGATCATGGCCAACATATCGGCTGGTGTGAACTTCTCGTGGTCGTAAACGAACACGGTAGCCTCAGAGAACCATTGTCCGTAAAGCTTACCCCAAGCAGCCTTACCCCAACCTGTGTCGGCAACTGTCAAATGAAGACTGTTCTCGTTCAAATTGTGCCAGTATTTACCGGTCGCGATGTGACCCAATGGGTAAGTGAATGAGTGAGCCACCATTTTAGGGTTACCTGTGGTTCCTGATGTGAAGTACATCAACATGATGTCGTCGTTGCTGTTCTTGGCAGGACGAACGAATGGAGCCGCAGACTCGATACCCTTGTGGAAATCCTCCCAACCAGCAGGAACGCTTGGACCTACAGAGATGCACTTCTTTACGGAAGGAGACTCTGGAAGGGCGTCATTGATGTGTCCGATGATCAAATCGTCTCCGACAGCGACGATTGCCTTGATGTCAGCTGCTGTAGCACGGTAAACGATATCTTTCTTGGTCAACAAGTGAGTGGCAGGGATAACAACCGCACCAATCTTGTGAAGGGCCAAAACGGAGAACCAGAACTCGTAGCGACGTTTCAAAATCAACATCACCATATCGCCCTTGCCAATGCCCAATGATTGGAAATAAGAGGCGGTCTTGTCTGTCTCTCTCTTTAGGTCCGCGAAAGTGAATCTAATCTCTTCGCCTTTGTCATTGGTCCATAGAAGAGCCAATTTGTTAGGTTTCAAAGCTGCCCATTCATCCATCACATCATATGCGAAGTTGAAATTCTCTGGCACTTTTACTTTGAAGTTCTTTTTGAAGTCGTCAAGATCTTCAAATTGAACTTTTTCGAGAAATCTTTCTAACATTGTTATAATAAGGATTAGTGTATTTTGTGGTTAAATAAAGTCTTATAGGATGATGGCCAAGAATTTCACTGGCTTGTTGTTCAAAGCCTTCATTCCGTGAAGCTTGTTGGAGTCGAAATAGATGCTATCGCCTTCGTTCAAAGTAAGTTCCTTGCCGTTGATGCTAAGAAGCATGCTTCCCTCCAACACCATGTTGAACTCTTGCCCTGGGTGTGAGTTGAGGTGGATAGGGTCGTTGTTAGGCTCCACAGCCACTACGAATGGATCAGCCTTGCGGTCGATGAATCCTGCGGCCAATGATTGGTACTTGTAAGCCTTGGTACGCTCCATGGCGGTTCCTTCGCCCTTGCGGGTCAAATAGTATGTTCTCATGTGAGGATTCTCGCCGAAAAGAAGGGCGGTCATCTCAATGTCACACTTTTGGGAAATGCAGTGGAGAATGCTTACTGGAATATCTTTCTCTCCGCTTTCGTATGCAGTGTACTCCGCTGCTGAAACGGCGCAGATGTTGGCCATTTGCTCGACGGACATTTCAAGGTCTTCGCGAAGACCCTTCATACGCATAGCGATTTGTTTGATTTGTTCGTTAACCATTGTGTTTAATGTTTAGGGTTTTACATTTAAGGTGAAACCTATCTTTTCTTAATTGTTCGCTTTGATACCTTTGATCACGGCGTTGGTGAATCCGTGTTCCTCCATAGCGTTGAGTCCCTTGATGGTCCATCCGCCAGGGGTGGTTACTTTGTCGATTTCATGCTCGGCGTTTGTCTTGTTCTTGAGAATCAACTCAGCGGCACCGATCATGGTTTGCGCGATTACCTCTTGGGCGATGTCCGGACGGATGCCCAACTCAACCGCACCCTCTGTAGCCGCGCGCAAATAACGGAGTGCGTAAGCGATACCACATGAAGAGACATTGGTGAAAGCTGCCATTTGCTTCTCTGGAATGGTGATGGCTCTTCCCAACTTGTTGAATAGGCCAAGTACTACCGCTTCCTCCTCTTTGCTGGCATTCAAAGAACTTACGAAGTTCATACCCGCCAATAAAGCGACAGCGGTGTTTGGCAATACTCTGAATAATGAATACTCCTTTCCTACCATATCGGCGATATGGCTCAATTCCACGCCGGCTGCGATGGAGATGATGGTTTGCTTAGGATTGATGGCTGATTTGATGCCCTCGACAACTGTGTCCACCAACCAAGGTTTTACGGCGATAACGATATACTCCGCTTGCTTTACTGCCTCGCAGTTGTTGGTAGTGGTGAAAATCTTTCCTTTGCTGAATGAAGAGATGTTTTTTAAAGCCTCTTCGCTTGCGTCCGCTACAAAGATTTCGTCAGCTTTGCATGCTTTGCTGACAATGAGTCCCTTGACGATGGCGCCACCCATGTTTCCTGCGCCAATGAATGCTATTTTCATTTTATTTTTATTTTATTTTATTGTCAAACTTATGAACTTACAAAATTAGAAATTATCCAACATTAATTCGTAAATTCGCATTGTATAAATTCTAGGGAATATACCATATATCGCCCGAAAATGATATTATATTTAGGTTTTAATAACAAATTTAAATCGGGATTGCCCCGTAGTATTTAAATGGAGAAGATTCAATTTGCTTTAAGAGAGGGTGAAACCTTTATCCCACTGATTCAATTATTGAAAGCGACCCACGTTGTCGGATCGGGTAGCGAGGCCCAGAATGTGGTCGTTGATGGTATGGTGGTGCGTAACGGTGAAGTGGAGTTGCGCAAAAGAGCGAAAATTGTCGAGGGAGACGTGATTCGCTTCGCCGACTTTGAAATTGTCGTGAAGGGTTAAGCCTCGAACGCTGGGGATTTAGAAAAAGAAAAGGCGTCGTTTCGTTGAGAAGCGACGCCTTAATTTTTATTTGTCCGTTTGGCTATTATTTGTTGAGGTATTTGCTGATGCCGATGTGCGCACCCAAGCCGACAACGAAAAGAATGGCAGCAGTTGCCAATGTTCCGTTTCCTCTGATGATATCCGCATGGTGAAGAGCAAGGAACAACACTCCCAAAAGGATGATAATGATGCCAACGTATTCTAAAATATTCTTCATGACGAACTTTGTTTTCAGTTAATATTCTTTATTTCTGAATGCAAATTAAATGCATTTTTTTGTTTTTTGAAATTTTTTCAGGCGAAAAAAGCATAAAAAAACCTCAATATTTCTATTGAGGTTCTTGGTTGCGGGAACAAGACTCGAACTTGTGACCTTTGGGTTATGAGCCCAACGAGCTGCCAACTGCTCCATCCCGCATGTAGCCGATCTCATCGGAAACGTTCTTCCGAAATCGTGGTGCAAAGGTACGGCTTTTTTT
>JAKSKY010000145.1 GCA_024401515.1 Paludibacteraceae bacterium
ATCATCGCATTCGCATTGCCAGTTGCCGCAAGTAGTATCTTGCAGCAGCTGTTCAACTCTGTGGATGTGGCGGTGGTGGGCAAGTTTTCGTCGCCCCAGGCCTTGGCGGCTGTGGGAAGCAACGGCTCATTGATCAACCTGATGATCAATCTTTTTGTGGGCATATCCGTGGGAGCGAATGTGGTAATCTCTCGTTACATCGGGAAGCAGGATGCGGCAGGTGTTAGGCGTGCCATCACCACGGCGTTGGCAGTCTCGTTGGTCAGTGGCGTCATACTGCTTGTGTTTGGCCTAATCATGGCCCGTGTCATCCTGGAGGCGATGAACACGCCAGCCGATGTCATTGATTTGAGCGTTCTCTATTTGCGCACCTATTTCTTGGGTATGCCAGCCATCATGCTGTTCAATTTCACCTCCGCCATCTTTCGAAGTGTGGGAGACACCCGTCGTCCGCTCTATTGTCTTATGGTCGGTGGCTTCTTAAACGTGGTGCTCAATCTAGTCTTGGTACTTTGTTTCCACTTCGATGTTTTGGGTGTGGCCATCGGTACGGTCTTGGGCAATGTGGTGGCCGCCTTCTTGGTACTCTATCTATTGAGAAAGGAGTCTGAATCCATTCGTTGTCGCCTTTCGGAAGCGAAGATCCATCGTGGTGAGTTATCCGATATGTTGCGGATTGGTATTCCTGCGGGTGTGCAGAGTATGGTCTTCTCCTTCGCGAATGTCTTTATACAATCCTCCATCAATGGATTCGGGGCGATAGCGGTGGCGGGATCTGCCGCCGCGCTTAATTACGAACATTATTGTTACTATATCATAGCCGCTTTTGTGGCGGCCACCACAACCTTTACGGGGCAGAATCACGGTGCGGGCCAATTGGATCGTTGCCGTAAGGTCTTCAAACACGCCATGTGGTTGAGCGTGGTGGGATGTGGTATCTGTGATTTGCTGTTTGTATGGCAGGAGCGTTGGGCGATTGGTCTCTTCACCTCTGATGAGGCGGTCTTCGAATTCGCCTTCATCCGCATGGAGATTGTTCTTCTTTGGCAATGGATCGCTTGCAGTTATGAGATTTCCGCCGCCTCTATGCGAGGATTGGGTTACTCCTCATTGCCTGCCCTGCTGACGATTTTCGGAACTTGCTTGCTTCGCATCTGTTGGATCTACTTCTATTGTCCAACCCATACTTCTTTTAGTGATTTAATGATTGTCTATCCAATCTCTTGGATCATTACAGGTACTTTGCTTTTGACGGCCCATCGTATTGTGTTTCGAAGGGAGGAGAGAACACTTGCTAGTGTGTCAAAATAATTCGCTTTCATTGTGTGACCTATTCTCCACGCTAGGCTCCACCTTCTCTGCAAATGATTCCAGATAGGCTCGATGGATAGGTTCAAATAGTTCATCAGACTCCTCCTTGCCGTAAGCCTCTTCGTAAAGACTTCTGGCGTTTGTCTATTTTGACGACAAGACGTTTTGCATGGGGCGCAGTTTGGGGAGATCAATCACTTCTTTCCCATCAATCCCCGAATCGTCCTGAAATCCCTTCGCAGGAACTCAAGGAACATGCCGGGCCATTTCACCAATAGTTTTATTAGCAGAAATCCATATTGGATTGGATAGTTTTGTCTTAATGCACGGGAGAGGTCTAAATGTAAATGGCCTTTGAAAGGTATATTGTTTTCTTGGGAATATTTCACAATATTGAGCATGACTTCCAATCGTGTTTTACACTCTTGAAGTGAAATCTTCTTGTTGTTGAATTGGCTGGAAGCTAGCGATCCGCTTCTTTGTGTGACGATATAGAGTGGATCATTCACGACCTTGATTTTTCCTGCCAGATGACCTGCCATAAAGGAGAACTTGACATCGTTGGAGTACATTGTCTCATCGCAGCGGATGTGGTTCTTTTCGATAAATGAACGCTTGAACAATTTTCCCCACAATGATTGAAAAT
This sequence comes from Paludibacteraceae bacterium, assembly GCA_024401515.1. Taxonomy (GTDB): domain Bacteria; phylum Bacteroidota; class Bacteroidia; order Bacteroidales; family Paludibacteraceae; genus UBA1181. The sequence goes on from JAKSKY010000145.1 coordinate 1,958, forward strand.
CGTAGCGAAGGCGAAGTTCCGAATGGTCCTTTTGATAATCATCGAATAGATAGGTATAGTAGTCTCGGTCCGCCTTTTGGCTTAGGTCGTCGCTCATCACACTTTCGGCGTTGAAAAATAGAATATCGCAGTCCGATTCAAGGTGTTGTGTGATCAGTTCATACATCCCCTCTTTGAGCAAATCGTCTGAATCGACAAATAGCACCCACTCTCCTTGGGCGTGTTCCAAGCCTAGGTTGCGCGCTCTTCCAGCGCTTCCCCCTTGTGCGGTTTGGTAAAACTCCAGATAGGGGCGTGATAGTTCTGGATATTTATCTTTGTAGATTGTCCCTTCGGGGCTGCAATCATCCACAACGATTACTTGCACCTCCTTTCGTACAGGGATGCTCTTCAAACATCTCATCAACAGATGGGGGATGTTATAGTGAGGTATGATGACAGAGATCTTATAATCGTTCATGGTCATTTCCCTTTAAGTCTTTCTCTTATTCTATGGCAGAAGAGACGGGTGCCCTCTGAGAATAGATAGGAGAGAAGTGCGGATGATACAAATAGTAGCGTGCAGAAGAGAGCTGCTTTTATGATGAACGCTCGCCAAGTGGTGGTTAATTCTTGGGCAATTCCCAAGCCAACCAATGCATATTTAGCCACAAGGAAAGCTATGATGAATGGCATTGTGTTGAGAGCGAGTAGCTTGATGTATTCCAGAAAATTTCGATTGAATCCTTGACGATAGAGGTAATAGGGTTTCCAAACATGCATCAAGCATAGTTGGACGACAACGGGGACAGCCAATAGGCCAACAATTCCCCACATTTTTCCCGCCAAGAAGACGAATAGGAGAGAGATGATGCGGCATACTGGTACCCAAACATCCGCTTTGAGTCCATATCCGTCCAAATATTGGTCGGTGGTGTTGCGGAGCAGGTTGAGGCAGAAGTCCGCGCAGATCAGTAGGACAATGACGGGTTCCAAGACATATTCTCTTCCTAACCATACGGCTATCAAGTCTGAATTGAGATAGACCAGACAGATGGAGAGATAGGTCACAACGTAGAATTTGATGGCGTATAGCTCTTTGTAGCATCGATAGATCTGCTCCTTTTTCCCCTCAGCGATCAGATTGCCGATTCCGGCGCTGGTGCCTGAGAGGGCCGCATTGATGAGCTGGCTCACCTTGGTATTTATTAATATATAATTGCCATAGCAGGTAACCATGGTGAGAGAGGCGAATGCATAGATGATAATCGGCATGACACTGTTGTTGATGAAGGCGCCGATTTGATGGATGAAGACCCTTTTTACATATTGTATGATTTCGTTGTGATGTTTAATCGCCTCCTTACCACGCTCAAAACTGGAGTTTACCCAGTCATAGACTTGTTTAAATTTCCAGTTCAAGATAAAACTGTTGATGATGGCGAATAGTAGGGTAGCCGTTATATAGAGGAAGTAACTTCTGGTATAGAGTGCGATCAACATCTGCAATAGGGTGCAGAGCAATTGTGTCGCTTGGAAATAGCCATTGACCAGGTACTGTCTTTGATCCGCGTTGAAAATGGTGTTCGCCTTGTAATTGACAAAGTAACCAATTAGGGAACAGGCGAGTTGCGCATAGAAACAGTAGTAGATGGTGAACCAAGAATACTCATTCGATTCCGTAAAGATAATAGGGAGGAAAAATGAGAGGATGATTCCCGCGCTAAGGATGACGAATCCGATGATGCGGTATAGGTATTGCATGATGGAGATGATTTCGTTGATCTTCTCCTTGTCATCGTCGAATAGAGGTTTGTAGAGGAAATAGGCAATGGAGGCGCCAACGCCCAATTCCGCCAAGTTAAGGAAAGCCAGAAGGCTGTTGATGGTGGTGGTAAGTCCGATGAATTCAGAGCCTAATTGGTCAAGGAAGACTTTACGCGTCAAAAAGGAGACTATGATCGCGATGAAACATGCGACCATGTTCACCTTCATATTCAGCACCGCCTTTTGTACCCTGGATTCGTTAGACATATACCATTAAAATTCTCTTCTTGAAGGAAGAGGTCCTTTAAAATT
>JAKSKY010000146.1 GCA_024401515.1 Paludibacteraceae bacterium
AACGGATAATGCGTCAATAATGCACATCCAACAACATCAATGGTAATAAAAAACAAAGGAAATGAAGAAATTATTTTTGCTGGCAGCGCTCCTCTTTTCCATGAGCCTATTCGCCCAAACGCAAGGAAAAGACAATGGATTTGAGTTGAAATTCCAAGTCGGTTTAGGAAACAGCGGCAAGTACGGAATGCCTAAAGGGCTTTCAAAAATCGACAAACTGCAAGGTTACAACGCGAAGGTCACTTTCGGAGGAACCATGGCTAACAGATGGTACTTGGGTTATCCAGGCAACATGGGCATCGCGCTCCAAGCCAAATGGTTGGAAGTCAACGCGGGGAAAGGAGAAGAGACCATCGAAGGAAACATACAAAAGATGGCCTTCTACAATGTGGACGCTTTAGGGGTAGGACCTATTCTCACTTTCTACGTTTCCGACAACATCGCGCTTGATGTCACCTACAACATCGCGCCAAGCCTCTTCATCATCAGAGAGAAGGGCGTGGATGAAAAAGACAGGGACGGCGACCACATAGAGGCCAGTTTCGGACCTTCCCACACATTCGGACTCGCCTTCAGAGTTAGCATATTCGAAGTGGGCGCAGACTTCAAACTCTACAATCCAACTCGTCAAAAGTGGTTCAACAACGACGAGGAGGTTGACTCCTGGGGAGAACTATTCGATTCTTTCACCGAGAAACAGAAGATCAACGCCAACAAACTCAGAGTATTCGTCGGTTTGAAATTCTAAAATTCACGACATACAATCGTTGCCACTTCCTCTCATAGAAGAAGTGGCATTTTTTTTGCAAATAAGGATCCACCTCCCTCACTTAACAAAAATCAAATGTTTTGTGTTGTTGTTTTAAAAACATGTTTAATAACATACATTTAACATTCGTTAACATGGTTTCGTTGTAATAAACGATATTTGAAGGTATTTTTGTGGCGTGTATGATGTAAGCGGTCAATAGAATTGAAATATTTTGCATTTTTCAATATATATGTAAAGAAAAATCAATTTCATAAATCAATTCATCGAACATTTTTCGTGTATTTGTGATGTGTCAGAGCAGGACAAACTATAAACTGTATTAGAATTAAAACTACAATACTAAGATGAAGATGATTTCTTTTCTTAGAAATGCATGGATGGTAAAATCCACATTTCTAATGACATGCCTCTTCTTCTGCTATTCAAGTGCGAAGGCAGATGGATCAAAAGACATGTATCCAAGTGGAAACAAGGGTTATAGAGCAGCCATTTGGAGTTCCAACGATTGTAAAAACACAACCAATCCGTTCCCGACAGTGGGTGTGATGAAGGTCTATGCAAAAGCAGGCGAACATATCCTATTGGGTTCCAGCGCAATTGGCAAAGGAGATGGCGCCATCAGTTTCCGTGCACCCAATGGTGCGACAGAAACTTTCAAGACCAAGGAGAAAGGTAGAATCGACACCAGAGCCCAAGAGTTGGCTGGTCCTAACTACAACGGAACGATTTCAGAGGGATTTACTCCTATTGATGTGGAGGTTGAGAACGATCAAGAGGGTGTATGGGAAATCTACTTCATGAGTCCGACCTATTCCAATACTTATAATTCAGACGAAAGCACTTCAAAGTATAGCATTGAGAATTGGAGCCAAAACAACAACGATGGAAGTATCATGGCATTTGATATCTCGGTCTGCAATGCGGAGAAAAGTAAATTGATTCCAGGCCGTGTCTATACCAATGTGCTCAATGTGAACGTATTGCAAAGTCCTAACGACAACAAATATGCTAGTTGTTGGTTTTCCAACCTATACATTCTTACCAATGTGGGTTATATCTATCGTGTGAATACCAATGGTCAAAACCCACACTATGGAGCCTTCTTCTCTAATAACAAGGGTCTACAAAAAGAGGGAACTGGTAAGGTGAGCGAGATCGCTTATGTGGATCCGTTCTCTGGTAAGGTGACTGGCTATAAGAGCTACCAAGATGGTGAGAAATCTTATAAAAGTATGATGTCTAGCCTCTCTGAGACTGGATATATCTATGATCCACGTTTGCAAGACAATCGTGTGAAGGTGGCGACTGGTAAGGGTGATTCAACATGGAAATACGAAGATGTGACCCATAAGATCTTCTTCTGCCAACCGGCCAATGACCTTCCAGCTACCGCAAAGGCGGTTTATGGCACCACAATTTCCGATACTTGGTTGAAGACACAAACTGTTGTTAATCCTAAAATGGATCAACTTGCACTTCAAGGCAAGGAGGCTAACACGAATGGTGTGGTAGGTCCAGAGGGAATGCAAGTGTCATTCAATGCGGGTGTGGCTGGCAGCTATACGATTAAAATGTCCTTCTCCAATGGTTATGCGGAGAAGACCTTGTCTGGAACTTGTATCAATGGCCTCAACACCATCGATTGGGACGGAACAGATGGCGAAGGCGTGAAGGTGGCGCTCGAGAAGGGCATCACAGTCGCCCTAAGCGGAGAACTTACCACTGCGGAGGTACACTTCCCATTCACCGATTTGGAGAACAACGAGAAGGGTTTTATCCTTGAGTTGATCAATAACAGTGGCGATGCTATTTCAGATGTAATCTATTGGGATGACTCTAACATCCAATCCAATGACGAGGGTACCGATGGTATCCAATCTTTGAACGGTACTTCCAGTGCGACAGGTGCGCACAAGTGGACCACCGAAAATAGTTCAGGTAACGATGCGATTATTGATTCTTGGTCATATGTGAAGGTAAAAGCGGAGGCGGTCTCTGTGATTCCTTCTGTTCACTTTGTCGATTTGGCGGTTACTGATGTGAAGTCAGTTGCACAGACTGTAAAGGCAAACAGTGAGGTCTCTATCCTAATGCAAGTGGAGAATCTTGAGAAGTCAGATGTCGCTTACAACGACGGAACCTTGAATCTCAACGATAACGTTGAGGGTGCGGCAGTCGGCCTTTGGGTAAACGAAGGTGGTTTTCATGTGACTGAAATCATCATCAATGAATCAGATGACGAGAACTGCAAGGTGTTGCAACAACCGAATGGGGAGGAGAATGCCATGGGTTATATCTCTCTTCAAAACGGCAAGAAGGCGTCCATTACAGTAAAGGGTTATGCGGACGAGACCTTAGCAGGCAAGAGCGTTCAACCGCAGGCTTACATCATGCGTCCAGGTGATATTTTCGAGATCGATGCGGAGAATCTTGCCAATGACGGTATGCCTAATAATCCTATCAAGGAGTATGCGAAGGAGAACAACAATGTGGTGGCATGCCAAACACTAACCATTGGTGGAGGCGAAAAGCCTTGCGACATCAGTGTGAAATGTGACACCATTCTATATGGACAAACATTCGGAGAAGCTATCCTAGAGATGATCACAGCCGACACCACCGCTACAGGTGAAGCAAACGGCACATGGGTAATCCTCGCAAAGGATCTTGCTGAAGTGAACACCAACGATGTTCCAGATGCTGGCGTTTACGGATTGACTTTCTCCTACAATCCAAATTTCTCCTCTGATTTCGGAAGTGCGACAATCACCAAGGAGGTGGTTGTATTGCCACGTACCGTAACTCTTACCTCTGGCAGTGCGGAGAAGGAATACGATGGTACTGCTGTTAGCAATGAGTCTATCGAGGTAAGCGGAGATGGATTCTACGGTTCAGAGAATGTAGTTGGAAAGAACTTCGCCTCTCTTCAAACTGTGGGAGAGAAAGAGAATGACTTCGAAATCTCTTACACTAATGGTGCAAAGGAGAGCAATTATAATATTGAGAAGAAGGCAGGCATTTTGAAAGTGACCCCTAAGCAACTCTATGTAACTGATGTAGAGGTTGCTGATAAGAAGTATGATGGTAACACTGATGGCGAGGTGACCAACAAGGGAACTTTGAATGGTGTCATTGAAGGTGACAAGGTGGAGATTGAATCCGCTATCGCAACATTCTCTTCTGATGAGATGGGTA
>JAKSKY010000147.1 GCA_024401515.1 Paludibacteraceae bacterium
ATATTTATCTTTGTTGGGGACAGTCCAACATGGAGGGTAATGCCACTGTGCCTGATTCTGAGAAGAGGGGAATCAATGAACGTTTCCAATTGATGTATTCCGCTGATGACTGTGGTCAATGCGGCAGAAAAAAAGGACAATGGATGACCGCAGTTCCACCTTTGGCTCGTTGCTTCCACTGGAACAACGCAGGTTTCGGTCCTATTGATTATTTCGGACGCACCTTGGTGGAGAAATTGGATCCAAGTATCCGTGTGGGTGTCATCGTGGTGGCCTGTGGTGGTGCCGATATCCAATTGTTTGAGAAGAGTGGTTACCAATCCTATTTGAATACGTGCGCGGACTGGTTGAAGGGATATGCGAAGTCATACGGAAGCAATCCTTACGGACGTATCATCGAGTGTGCGAAGCAAGCGCAGAAAGAGGGTGTCATCAAGGGTATTTTGGTGCATCAGGGAGAGACCAATACGAATCAATCCAATTGGCCAACCCGTTTGAATGGTATTTATCAGAATATGTTGACTGACCTTGGCTTGAAGGCATCCGAGGTGCCTTTGTTGGTGGGAGAGGTACGATATACAGGACCTTGCAGCAGCCATAACAATCAGGTGAGAAGAGTGCCTAGCGTGATTCCTACTGCACATGTCATCTCCGCGGAGGGTTGCGAGGCGGCGAATGACGAGTATCACTTCACCGTGGCAGGTTACAAGAAGTTGGGTCAGAATTATGCGGCGACTATGTTGAAGTTGTTGGAGGAGAATGGCTCTTTGAAGCAAGACCTCTTGGTTTCCGCTTATGTCTCCAAGGAGGATGAACCTGGAGAGGTGAAGATCTCAGTGAAGAAGGAGAATAACAATATCCAAAAGATCGAAATCTATGCGGACGATAAGGTGATCGCCTCCAATGTGGATGAGTTCACTTGGGAGAATATTCCGCAAGGTGCTCATACCGTCTGGGCTGTCGGTTATGACGGTAGCAACAAGCAATATACCTCAGGCAAGACTGAAATCAATATCTTTGAGGAGCAGAAGCCATTCAACGGCACACCTGCCTTGATTCCTGGAAAGATTGAGGCGGAGGAGTTCGATTATGGTGGTGAGGGCAATGCTTATCACGATAAAGACGAAGAGAACCGAAACGGAACCACTCGTAACGAGGGCGTTGATATGAGCGCTACCGCAGTTGGTTATACCCAAACGGGTGAATGGTTGGAGTATACCGTCGAGGTGGAGGAAGATGGTGAATATGTGGTGGAATCAAGAGTCGCTTCCGGTGCGGATGGTACCCAATTCACATTGTATATGGACAACCAGTTCATCATTCCTGGTGCGGATGGTACCCCTGGCGGTTTTGTCGATGTACCGAACACGGGAGACTGGAGTGAGTTCACCACTGTCTCTACGAAATTGAATAAGTTGACCAAGGGTGTCCATGTCTTGAAGCTTGAGATTACCGGTGATTGGGCGGATATCGATTACCTTGAGTTCAAATTGATCAATAGTGACAAGACTGGATTGGATCATATTATCGATACGAAATTGGTCCCTGAAGGCGAGTACCAAGCATTTGATGCCTCTGGACGTTTTGTGAAGAGGGTAAAGGTGGAGTACGGACAGATTACTGGATTGAGCAAGGGTGTTTACTTCCTCAAAGGAGCGGACGGTGGCGCATTCTCTATCCTAATCGGAGAATAATAAATAGAATGATAAATGGGCGGGGCTCTCATATTTATGGGAGCCCCGCTTCGTTTTTATAGGATAAGTGTTCCTTTCTTGCTATGTCGTTTGTGACATGATTTTTTTTATTATATTTGCATCATAAAGTATAATATTTGATTTTGTCGCTAGTCGTACAATAAAAATATGAAAGGAGTTTAATTATGGAAAAAGAAGATGTGATAAGAGTTAATCTTACGTCTGAGAAGGGCGCTGAGTTTGTGAAAAAGATGAGAGCTTTGAAACAAGAAAGAGTTAAAGCGTTGGAGGCTTATGCGAAGAAATATTATCTAAACGATAAGGTGAATGGCCGAACAACACTTTAATATAAAGACGAACAACTCTGAGTTTGCAATAGAATTATTTGAACTTGAAATTGAAAAATACAGTGAGGAATTGGCAAATAAGTTGGGTGATGTTGTGATTTACAATGTCACCCTTCTAAATTTATCAGGGATTGACTGTGAGTTTGTGGACATTGGTGCTTTTAAATCTATTTGTTATGAGTTGTCAAAATTCCTACGGAATAATCCTAATAGCATATTGTATTACTATTGTGATGATATGCATGCGGTTCCAAGGAATAGATCATGTAAGACTCCTCAAGAGTTTAGAAGTAAATTGTTTAAATCATTCTTTCGCAGATATGTTGGTAAGTTGGATGACTTGAAGTGTTTGGATATAATAGGCCAAACTTTTGAAGATGATGGGGAAACATTGAAAGATGTGTTTATGCATTTAATCTTGCCTTCATCATTGGAGCCTGTGGCGTTTGAATTTAGTAGGGTATTGAGATCCATTTTCATTGATTGGTAACTAGAAGGAACCTTTACTTGTTGTAAAGGATAATGTGATAAATTGGTGAAGTGGAAGATTTAGTGTATCTTTACCACACATAATTCTAATCACATGAAAAAGACAATCGTAGATGTTTTCGAAAATTCAGTTCGAAACTATGCAAATAATACCTTCTTGATGGAGAAGGTGGGCAGTGAGTGGCAAAACACGACCTATAAGCAGGTGCAAGATTTGGTCTATCGTATCGGAGCGGGTTTCCAGGCGATAGGTGTAAAGAAGGGTGATAACATGGCATTGCTCTCCGAGGGTCGTAACCTCTGGGTGGCGAGTGAGTTGGCGATGTTCTATGCGGGTGCTGTCAATGTTCCTTTGAGCATCAAGTTGGAGGAGAGCAATGATCTTCTCTTCCGTTTGCAGCATGGTGACGCGAAGTTCATCGTGGTCAGCGGAAATCAATTGAAAAAGATCCGTAAGATTGTGGATCAGTTGCCTTTGTTGCAGAAGGTGATTGTCCTGGATGCCCAAGCTGAGTATCAGGAGAAGGAGTTGTTCGTGGAGGATTTGATGCGTTTGGGCGATGAGTTTTTGAAAAACCACTCCATGGAGGAGTTTCTTAGCGTCGGACAAAGCATCCATAACGATGATTTGGCGACCATCACCTATACCAGTGGTACGACCGCCGATCCGAAGGGTGTCAGCCTTTCCCACCGCAACTATACCGCCAATGTGGAGCAGAGTCTCTCCCGTGTGCCGATCGACCACACTTGGCGTACCTTGATCATCCTTCCGCTCGACCACTGTTTCGCGCACGTGGTGGGATTCTATGTGATGATGATGCAGGGTGCCTCTGTGGCGACTGTACAAGTGGGTCGCAATGCGATGGAGACCTTGAAGAATATTCCATTGAACATCAAGGAGGTGAAGCCTCACTATATTTTGAGTGTGCCAGCTTTGGCGAAGAATTTCAAGAAGAACATCGAGCAGAGTGTCCACAGCCAGGGTGCGATGGTGGAGCGTCTCTTTGAGTGGGGTAAGAGTATTCGTCAAGCTTATTACGGAGAGAGTTGCTTGGATGGCAAGGGTGTCAGAATGTTGCTCAGTCCTTTGGTATGGTTGTTCGATAAGATATTGTTCAATAAGATAAAGGCCAATTTCGGTGGTGAGCTGCGTTTCTTCATCGGTGGAGGCGCCTTGTTGGACAAGGATTTGCAGAAGTTCTACATCGGTATTGGTTTGCCGATGTTCCAAGGATACGGTTTGAGCGAAGCGACTCCTGTGATCAGTACCAATACGCCTGA
>JAKSKY010000148.1 GCA_024401515.1 Paludibacteraceae bacterium
ACCATGGTCCAGCCACTCATATTGGCTGGCGGATTGGCACATAGCTCACCAGTCGTCCCAAGAACGGCTGAAAGCGCCATCAAATATCTCAAACCCCTTTTCATATGAACATATAAAGAAAACTACATATTGAATAACTCCAGAACAATAATTATCTGACCACGTCTATCTGACACGCCTATCTGACAACTACCTTGTGGACGCTCTGCTTGCCATCTACCGTCGTTATGACCAAATAGACGCCCGAAGAGATTGGCAACTCCAAATCGCCAAGAAGGTTATACGTCTGGTCAATAACCGTCAAGCCAGCCATATTCACCACCCATACATTCACGGATGTCTCCTCGCCCACCAGTCGGGAGAGACGTATCATATCCTTCTCTCCAGTCACCAGCAAGTCCGTATTCTCCACATCTGCCACCGCAGTCGCATCCGAAGGCAATTGATTGCCGAAAGGTGCTGGAATAATACGCCACTCACGATGCGCGTTACCACCTGCATTACCAGCCGCCCAGACACCAACATTGGTTCCAGCCGTGGTCTTCCCACCTTCCAAATCGAAGGATTTGCCATTGCCGGCAGAGATGACTGCATAACAATTCTCGCCCAAATCCTTTAAGCTAAATTGTTGGTTAGTCTTTCCCTCTCCCATCTTCTCCAACTTCAAGTAATAAGATCCGTCATCAGTAATGGCCAGACGTTCTCCCGCCTTGTTGGTGTAGATCATATAATTACCATTGGAGAGTGGTTGGATATACCATCTCTGCAAAGAGTCTCCAGGGAACAAATTGGCCAACTTCAAACCTTCAGAAGCCTCCGCGCTCATCACGGAAACCGCACTTCGAGGAATAATCGAATAGGCCTTCTCCGGCTGAATGCCCTCAATTCCAGTATCTGCAGTCACATCGAAGATCGCAGTGGAGATCTCTAATCCACCCATGGTGTAGGAGAATGTCTTATTCTCCACATCGCCACATGGCCTCAACTCACAATTATAGTTCGAATTGGTGGTATAAAGTTGAACGCTTGGAGCCACCTCCTTAAACAGGGAGAGATCCAAACTGACATGCTTCTTTCCCGAACCGGTATTCAGCATCACCACCACCAACTTATCGCCCGCCGGGCTGATGGCTGCCAACATATCGTTTCGACCAATGGTCAAGAAGGTATAGCCTTGCTTGATGAAGCGAGTCACCTGCATGCGTACATAGAGGTTCTTCACGATATGGTACTCCTGTGTGGCGAAATTTCCTTGCACCATACACCATTGATCGTTCTTCTCCTCTACAAACTGCCAATCAACCCATGCGTGTGGCATCAAGTAGTTGAGGTCGTCGAACATGCGTTGCGCCATGTTGAGGTTACCCGACAATCCAGTTCCTCCGGCGCCCGTCTCCGACATCCAGAAATGGAGCCCCGTCTCATGTACCAGCCCCCTCAAATTGGCTTTATCCATCACGCCTCCACCATAGGTGTGGACATTATATTGCCCCACCATACCAAGGATATTCTCCTTCTGATAGAGTTGCAACTCGCCAATAGCGGTGGTCACACTGGTCTCATCACAGGCGGAGATGACCGTGTTCAGACCGGAGTTCTTCAACTTCGGATACAACACTTTGATCAAATTCACCTGGGAGGCTGGATCGAAGTGGCAGCCCTCCTGCGTTCCATTCGCTCTCCAGAAATTCGTGTTCGGTTCGTTGAATGGTTCCAAAGTCTTAAACTCTATACCATACGTATTTTTGATGTGCTTACATACCTCGATCATATAATCGCAGAATGCCTCATAATACTCAGGTTTCAAATTATCTTTCGCCGCATTGGCGTTACCGGAAGCACAACCACTATAGGTCATCCAATAAGGCGCCGAGTTGGAAAACGCCTCAAAGACCGCATCGGGACGGGCTTTGTTGATCTTATCCAACACCTTCAACTGACCCGCATCCTTCGTCCAATCATAAGGTGCGTTGGGGCCTGCCTTGAAGCCATCCATCTCCGCACGTTTTCCCTTTCCGTTGCACATATGTCCATTGTAGTGGGAAGGATCGTCACCGCCGCCAATATTGTATCGGAATATATTAAAATTCAAGCCATCCTCAGCCGTCAACATCTTTACCAAATCATCCACCTTATCCTCGTTCCATCTGCCACACATATGGGCCCACCAACAAAGAGAGACGCCCCATCCCTCCATCGTTTGTTGTTTGGAACCAGGATTGATGCAAGCAGTGGTCATGATGTTCGGATCATATTTCGCCAACAATCCATAGTATTCGTCAGCTGTCAGATTAATGACGGATCCATGACGCATCACTGAAGGGAAGGAGTATTGTCCCGCACTCAATTGAGAGAATTTACCAGAAGACAAATCGTTGGTCACCAACGGATAATATCCCTTTCCGCCGAAGTCATCCAAGAGCAGGCACCACTTCTCCTCGTTGTTGAATTTAAAGCAGGTTGGGCCCTCCACACCGGAGATTCTACTCATGTCGGAATCAATCTCCGTCCAATCACCCAATAAGGATTTGGATTTCTCCATGATGATATACTTACCTGTGGTAGGCATACCATTCTTATGCGCCTCAGTCGCCTCGTTCTTCTTAAAACGATAGTAGGTATCTCCCACCTTAATGGCTGTCGCGTCAATCGCACTGATGACTCTACCGCCTGCATTTCGGAGCTCTATCCAGACCTTCGCCTCGCTAAATGTCACGAAATCCTTGGTAGTGCAATAATAGACACGGTGCGTATTGTCTCCGGAAGGAATCTTCGAACTCCAAAATACCAAATACTCTCCGCTCTCCTCGTCATAGACCGCCTCAGGCGCCCAAGTACAACCCGCACCTTCAGGAGCCACCCGACACATACGTTGTTCCGACCAATGGATTAAATCGGTAGATTCCCAAACCATGATCGACTTACTTCCTGTCGTTTGGGCGGCCGTCCAATTACCATTGCCATTGATTTTCAAATCGGTGGCGATCACAAAGAAGCGGTCTCCCTCCGCCGAACGCATAATAAAGGGATCTCGCAGTCCCTTCTCTCCCAAAGTGGAGACAAGCACCGGATTTCCGTCGTTCAAATCGTTCCAATGAAGACCATCCTTGCTGACCGCAAAATAAATTTGTTCACCTTGCGCTAAACCCTCGCCCTTGAAATAGGCGAAAAGATAGGCAGCGTAATTCTCCGCGGCCGCAAAAGCGGATACAGAGGAGAGCAACAAAAGATTGATTAGAGCACAAAACGCACGGCCCCAAAACTTGTGTGTGTTTTTCATAAATGCAAAATTACAATCGTAAAGTATTTCAAAAGTATTAGGCCATAAAGATACAAAAAAACACACAATCTTATATATTTATCAAACAAAAAAAGAGGATGCCCATCAACGCTGAGCATCCTCCCTTTTCACACTGATTGTATTCCACAAATTCCATTTATCACCAACGACCACCAGGGCCTCCCATGCCTTGGGCGGAAGCTGTCTTGGAGCTAAGGGTTGTTCCCCCTGAGATGGTGCCTCCTGTAGCATATTTCATCGTCGTGTTATTCTTTCCGCGAATGACAGTCTCCTCCCCTTCGCTATATTGACCACCAGAAGTGAAGGTGGCGGAGGATCCACTCACATAAATCAATTGGGTCGCAGACTGCGTAGTCGTAAAGGAAGAGAGCACCTTTCCATTGGCAGAGGCTGTATAACGCGTATTCGCCGAGATGCCCGTTACCGCCAAATTGGTGGAAGAGGATGGCAACGTCTCCGAACTCTTACAGAAGAGCA
>JAKSKY010000149.1 GCA_024401515.1 Paludibacteraceae bacterium
TATTTTTGGAGAGTTTTTTTTGTCTCTCAAATTAGTTTTGAATTAAATTTAAACAGTTTCTTAGAAAAAGAATGAGAAAATTGTTGGAGGATCTAATTAGTGATTGTGAGTTTCTGAAACTCTCTCGAAAGTTAGCTGTGTTTGCTTTCTTTTCTTTCTTTCTTATACTATTAATGCCCCAAATAAAGGAGGCTATCCTTGTTATACTGGTGGCTCCCTTTCTCTTGTTTCTCTCTTATGTGTTTTATCAAAATGTGCGTTCCCAGAGAATTTTGGAGGATGCAAACCAATATGCGGAAGTGCTCCCTTTGGTGAAGGATCTGATGCAGGTGGATCCTGGATCTGCCGATAGGATAGCTTCTGTGATAAAAAAGCGGTTTGGATCCCAATTGTCCCCCATGATTTTTGAATTTCCGTTGGATGTGGATGGCCAGCTGGAGAAGTTGCGGAAATGCGATGTGGAGACGCAATATCACTGCATGGATTTCTTGGTGCATTTGGTGATGAACAAGGATTTGGACAAGGGTCTGATCTCAGCCGTCCATTGGAGTCGTTTGGAGGATTATATGAAAGGACTCAATGGATACGTGGTAGGACGTATCCGTCAATGTTATGGACCATTGGCGGAGAATTGGCGGGATAATTCCACTTTTGTGCATACTTACGCAAAATCACAATTTGGCCTTAAAACCGATGCGACGGAAGAGGAGGTGCGAAAGGTATACAGAACTTATTTGATCCGATATTACAGGTCGTCGAAGAAACCTACAGAGAAGAGCCGCCAAATGATGGAGGACAAAATGGATGCCTATTGTGACCTGTTTGGAATGTCCCGTTTCAAACAGTCGGTGTTGGAGGATAGTGTCGTCACGGAAAGTGTCAGATATCATAAATATTTCATTGGTTGCCTGTTTGTCTCACTTTTCTCAATTCTTCTATTGTTGGTCATGAACTCATGGCTGAGTTTGAATTGGAAAGTGGTTCTCTATATGGCGTTTTTGATTGGTTTGTGCTCAGCCATTGGCTTTGTTGGAAATATTCAGGAAGTGGTCCCGGAGTTCATTAACGTCTCAGTCGCGACGTTAAAAAAGAGAAAGAAACGTCTTCTTTCGGATCAGGGTGATGTCATCCCCCTGATTGTCTATGTTTGCCAACTGAATCCGGATGCGAAAAGTAGTCAAGTTAGAATACTCAAGGAAATCTATTCGGAACAAATAGAGGCTTTTCTAGAAAATAAGGTGACCTACCAAGATGTCTTTGAAGTGATACCCAAGGTGCGAGGCGGCCGGGAGTTCAAAGAGAAGAGGGAAGTGGTGGATTTACTTTTCAAATTGGCGGTGGCGGACGATGGTATCAAGAATGACGAGTGGTATTTCTTGAATAGTCTTCTTTCCACATGGAAATTTTCCGATACTTTTGTGAATTATTATATCAACCGGTATGGATCCCTTCGGACGGAATTTGACGAACCCAATGGTCACTCTTCTGATTGTGCGTCCGGATCTTCCGCGTCTCGATACTTGGGCAATTACTACCGCACCTTAGGCTTGGAGGAGAACGCCAGTGACGAGGAGGTGAAGCGTGCCTACCATGCCTTGGCCTTGCAGCACCATCCCGATTTGCCGAAGAATGCGGGCCGCAAGGTGGAGTGTGAAGCTTTGATGGCGAAGATCAACGAGGCTTATGAGAAGATTTGCGGATAAAAAGGGTATGCCTATTGTCCATGATGTGAGTTGTATTTACAAATAATTTAAAATATGGCGAGTCAGTTTGAAAAGCAATTAAGAAAATATACAATCCTTAAGAATGTATTGTTGGTGGCCTTTGTAATATGGCTATTCCTCTTTCTGCCGACAATTTCGCAACCGTTATGGCGAGGAATTAAATATGTGTATAATATATTGTTCGATTCGTTTCTTTTTACTGATCCGTGGTTAGCTGTCTTGATTGGTTTTACTTTTTTTTGGGTCGGTTTGATCTTCATGGCCCCGAACTCCTTTTTTCTTCCTTTGGTTTGGCTTCGATGGAGGAGGTTGGATAGAATGAAAAAATATGAACATGCTATTCCGTTGGCGAAGTCTTTGATGAATGAGTACTCTCCTTGGGGGGAGAGCGTGTGCGACTCTTTTTACTCTTTTTTGGGGTTGAAAAAGGAGCGGGACTTCGATAATGGGTTGTTGGATGAGTTAATGGCGATACCAGACTCTACCGCTTTGAAGTCATTGTCGCATAGCGACGGAGCGACCCAAACCCGTTGTATGGATTTCTTGGCGAGGATAGTCTCTCCCAGAGAGGTGATAACGGATAAGCACTGGTTGCTTTTGGAAAATTTCGCGAAGGTGACAAAACCTGCTGTCGCGGCGGATTTTAACCGAAGGTATGCCCCTCTGGCCGCTAAGTATGAGGCTCTTTTCTCTATTGTCCAAGCTGCGCGTTCCTGCTTCCATCCCTGTGCCGGTGGAATTGAAGATTCACGGTTGTTTGGTTTGTCGAAATATTTTTCATCGAAAACATTAAGTCGTTTGAAATCCATAAAGAGTGTGGAGATGGACCCGCAGGCGGTTGATATGTTGAAATCGCTGGGAGCTTCTGATAGTGGTAAGTTCCTGGATGCTCTGTTCAGTTTTTGTGTTAATGGTAACCATCATAAGGATGCACATAAGATATCGGAGGATGTGTGGATCTATTTGATCACATTTGTTCAAAAAGTATATGGTTGTCATGGTTCTTTCATGGAAAACAAACTGAGATCGAAATTTCAAAGTCTGACTCGTGTGCCTGAGAAATCGGAGATTAAGGAGTGCTACGAAGCGTTGAATATGCCGGAGGGATGTCAGTTGGATGTGGTTCGGAAAGTCTGTTATGAGTTGTCTGTGAACCTCGGAGAGCAGCTGGAGGCGGAACAAATTTCACAAGAGGAGTATGATCGTAAAACATCTCTTTATAGGAAGGCGGCTGACAAGATTGCCGTATGGGGAGACCTCCATTATTGGCATTTTGAATATTGGGAAGCGCTGGTTTGCAAAGTGTGTGGCATGAATCTTGACGCAAGGGATTTGCAGAAAAAAATATTGGAGGAGGAGCACAAAACCTCCGCCATAGATAAGTTAGACCGTCTATGGTATGATAATGAGATGACTTGGGCCTTGCGGGAGTTGGGCAGAAAGTATGATGAGGAGAAGAAAACGATTGTGAAGCTTCTCTTCCGTTTGGCGGTGACATCGGATGGAATTCGCGATGACGAGTGGAAATTTTTGCAACAGGTCATGACTTCGGCTCGTCTTGGCTACAATTTAAAGCGATATTTGCTGAAGCAATATGAAGCTTTGCGTGTCTCAGGATATGCTTCTTCATCAAGGGAGAATAGGGAACACAAGGAAAATCGAGAGGAGAACCTAGACGCATGTTACGCTTTGTTGCAGGTTCCGTTGGATTCCTCTTTGGAAGAGGTGAAGAAGTCCTATTATGCCTTGGCGAAACTCCACCATCCTGATATGCCGCAGAATGCGGATCGTAAGGAGGAGTGCGAGGCTTTAATGGCGAAGCTCAATGAGGCTTATGAGAAGATTTGCGGATAGAGAGACATTGAATTTGTTTAAAAGTGTAATTACCCTATATTTGTGATCAGCGAAATGACTGTTTGTGATTTGAAGACTATATGAAACGTATCATTTCTTTCAAACTCTCTTCGGATGGCACTGAGTTATACATAGTCCTTACTCGCTCGAAACTCGACAAACGGCAACAGGAACTGATTGAGA
>JAKSKY010000015.1 GCA_024401515.1 Paludibacteraceae bacterium
TGATCACAGCAGCCGACGCTGACTGGACCATCACCAACCCTACACTCGCATACGGCGAGGCTACCGTAGGCGGAACCGAGAAGGCAGAGATCAAGAATCCAGCTGAGAATGCTACCATTGCTTACGAGTTGGACGGTGTTCCTGCGAAGGAGGGAGACTTGATCCCTGCAGGTAACCACACCATCAAGGTGGTTTACACCGATCCTGCCACCGAGACTAGCGTAGACACCACATTCACTTGTGAGGTGACTAAGAGACCTCTTACTGTGGAGGGTGCGAAGTCTGAGCCTAAGGTTTACGACGGCAACACGGATGCCACATTGGCCGAGGTGGGAACACTTAACGGCGTGCTTGCCGGTGACGAGGTGACTATCGACGAGGAGAATACCACAGCCACCTTCGATACCCCTGCCGTAGGAACTGGTAAGGATGTGAACATCGCTTACGAGCTAGCTGGTAAGGATGCTGACAACTATGAGGTGGATAGCAAGTCCGCTACCATCAACGACGGTGTGATCACAGCAGCCGACGCTGACTGGACCATCACCAACCCTACACTCGCATACGGCGAGGCTACCGTAGGCGGAACCGAGAAGGCAGAGATCAAGAATCCAGCTGAGAATGCTACCATTGCTTACGAGTTGGACGGTGTTCCTGCGAAGGAGGGAGACTTGATCCCTGCAGGTAACCACACCATCAAGGTGGTTTACACCGATCCTACTACTGGATTTACCGCAGAGACAACCTTTGATTGTGCGGTAAGCAAGAAGCCTCTTGCTGTTGAGGGTGCAACCTCTACACCAAAGGAGTATGATGGTAATACCAATGCAACACTTTCCAACAATGGAACGCTTGTTGGTGTTGAGAAGGGTGATGATGTTGTGATTGCCAAGGCTCAACCAGTGTTTGAGACACCAAGCGTAGGTACTGGCAAGAATGTGGCCATCACATATACTTTGGGTGGAAAGGATTTGGAGAACTACGAGTTCGTAGGCAACCCTGTTGTCATCAACGATGGTGTCATCACCAAGTTGAATCAAACTGCACCAGTTGTTTCCAACACGCTCACACCAGGTGTTGAGGGTGGTAAGATCAATGGATTGACTGATGAGATGGAGATCTCTACAGACGGTATCAACTGGACCCCAGTCACCAACGCGGACGCTACCTTCCCAGAGGATGACTACTGGGTACGTTACGCGGAGACAGAGACAACCAATGCATCAAATGGCACAAAGGTTCATGTGAAGTCTGGTTTGGTCAATATGGTGAAGGCAGAGAACTTCGTCGTGGATGTGAATGGCTATTGTCCAGAGAGCGAGGGTGATGTGATGTTCCAAGTCATTGAGGGTAATCCTTCCGAATACCGTGCCATCATTGTAGGTGTATCGGATAAAAGCCTTGATGCGGAGTATTACAAGCAACTCAACGAGGATGGCAAGTTCTCCGTTTACATTCCAATGTGTGACGCAGGCAACTACACCGTCCAAGTTCAATTCAGAAATTCCGAGGGTTGTGTCTCTCCAGTATATAACTTTGAGGTCAGTGTAAATCTCTCTAGAAGATATATCTACAACTTGTGGGATGATGTGGTTTCCATCATCAACAAGAACACCCCAGAACTTGATTCCAAGGATTTTGAGAAGCGTTTCAAGGAGTTCCAATGGTATCGCAATGATGAGAAGATTGAGGGCGCGACTATGCCATACTACAACGAGAAGGGTGGTTTGAACGGTGTTTACTACGCATCTGTTGTGACCGCAGACGATCGTCAATTGCGCACTTGTTCACAAGAGTGGCACTTCGTGTATGGTTTGACTCTCAATGTTTATCCCAACCCAGTCGTGGATATGGCACAGGTTACCTTGTCTCAAGACAATGGCGAAAAGCACAATATCGTAGTGACCAATATGATGGGGGTTGATGTATTCCAAGGCACCTTCACAGGCGACAATACTTCCGTTAATTTCTCATCCTTCCAAAACGGATGGTATGTGATCACGGTGGACAACTCACAAGTAAAAATCATCAAGGAATAATTTAATCAAATCATAAACTGGGGCAGCGCTCCTGCCCCAGTTTCATCTGACGCAATTTCAATTACACAAAATGAAAAAGGCAATATTCGCTTGCATCTTTATTTTGAGTGCTTTACAAATGCAGGCACAAATCAAATACGAGAGGTATTTGCACAATTTGGATGTCGCTGTGGGTGGCGGACTCCATTCCGTTCAATTCGACCCAACTTTAAGTGGTGATCAAGATCCGCGTTTCGGTGGAACCGTCAATCTCCACTACCGTTATGCGCCATTTGAGCGTGTCAGTTTCGCGACTGGTATTGATTTCACCAGTTACAGAGCCGTTTCAGATTATGATGAGTTGGAGCAGACTCAAAAGAGAGTTGACCCAGAGAATGGTTACGAGTACACCTACGATATGATGTTTAAGAATTGGAGAGAGGTACAGAACAGTATCAATTTGGAGGTGCCTATCGCCGTGATCTACCGTCACCCATTGAATGACCTTTGGGGATTGTACATCGGTGGAGGTTTGAAGATGGATGTGCCATTCTACAAGAAATATAAAACTCGCAACGCCAAGACCGATGGCTATTTGGACAGAACTGGTTATTTCGAGGAGACCAATGTCGAGTATGGTGATATGGCACAACACGACTTCTACAAGACCGATGAGTACAAGGGATCTGCCAAGATGAAGGGCATTGGACTCTCTGGCTTCTTGGATTTCGGCGCCACTCGTCCTTTGAAGGATAATATGTCCATCTATTTCGGCGCCTATTACAACCATAGTTTCATCAATACAAGAAAGAATACGGATGATCAATTGTATGACGCTTCACAAGACAACTACCGAGGCGTTGTCTCTTCCGATCTTGTCAGCAAGGCGCATTTGATGGCTGTTGGGTTGAAGGTGGGACTCTCATTCGGTTATCCAAAGGTGGACAGCAGTGCGATCATCGCAGAGAGAGAGGCTGCCGAAAGGGCACGCTTGGCCGAGGAAAAGAGAATCAACGACAGTATCGCCGCCGCTCAAGCCGAATTGGAGCGACTCGCTCGTGAGGAGCAAGAGCGTTTGGCAAGAGAAGAGGAGGCTAGAAAAGCCGAAGAGATGGCCAAAGCGGAAGAGGTGGTTGCTTGGTTGAACAAGAACATCCGTGTCAACTTCGCATTGGGTAAGGCAGATGTGGTCTCTACGCCAGAGGTGGAGGAGAACATTGACTTCATCATCCGATTCCTACGCAACAATCCAGACCGTATCTTGGTGGTGGTCGGACACACTTGTGACCTAGGTAAGCCAGAGATGAATGTTGATTTGAGTAAGCGCCGCGCCGAGGCGATGAAGGATGTCTTGGTACAAAGAGGATGTAGTCCTAGCAATATCGAGACCGTCGGCAAGGGTCCTTACGAACCATTGGTTCCTAACACTTGCGAGGCGAACCGTAAGAAGAACCGTCGTATCGAGATTCAAATCGGCAAGTACCAAGCCAAGGATATTGAATAATATTCCATAGAGATTTATACGAAGAGGCCTCAACTCACCCGTTGAGGCCTCTTTTTTGCTCGTACAATACCAATACTCTTCTCACAATACGCTATCTTTGTAGCATAAATCCGAAAAGAATGGCAGAGACAATCAAAGAGGCATTAGCCAAGAGAATACTCATCCTCGACGGAGGTATGGGTACCATGATTCAAAGATTCAAACTCAAAGAGGAGGATTACCGCGGCGAATTCGCCAAGAATGCTCCCGTACCACAAAAGGGCAATAACGATTTGCTTTGCGTCACACAACCTGATGTGATCCGAAGCATCCACAGACAATATCTTGAGGCAGGCGCCGATATCATTGAGACCTGTTCTTTCAACTCACAACAAATTTCCCTCTCCGACTATGAGATGCAAGGAAATGTGAGATTATTCAACCTCTCCGCCGCCAAACTCGCCAGAGAGGTGGCAGACGAATACACAAAGAAGAATCCGAGCAAACCAAGATTTGTGGCGGGTTCCGTAGGTCCAACCAACAAGACCTGTTCCATCTCACCAGATGTGAACGACCCCTCCATGCGTAACATCACCTACACGGAGATGCAAGCCTTCTACGAAGAGCAGATGGAGGCCCTTATCGAGGGAGGCGTGGATGCCCTATTGATCGAGACCATCTTCGATACCTTGAACGCCAAGGCGGCCATCAGCGCGGCGCAAAACTGCATTGAACGCAGTGGCAAGGAGGTCTATATCATGCTCTCCGCCACCGTGGCCGATATCAGTGGCCGTACCCTTTCCGGACAAACCATCCAAGCATTCCTGAACTCCGTGGCACATGCCCACCCGCTCTCTGTCGGACTTAACTGTTCTTTCGGCGCAAAGGATTTGAAGAAATACTTGAAGGAGATGGGCGAGAATGCCCCTTGCTACCTCAGCGCCTATCCGAACGCGGGTCTTCCCAACCAGTTCGGAGAATACGACGAAACGCCAGAGATGATGGCGGCTCAGGTAAAGGAATACTTCGACGAGTGTCTAGTGGACATCATCGGTGGATGCTGCGGTACCACACCAGACCACATCGCGGCCTACCAGGAGTTGGTAAAGAACGCCAAGAGCAGAAGAGTTATTCCTGCCGCCAACCATCATTTGAAACTTTCAGGACTTGAGCCTTTGGAGATAAAATCCATTAACAGCAGCCTAGGCGAGGAACAGCCACGCTCCCTCTTCCTCAACATCGGAGAGCGTTGTAATGTGGCGGGTTCCAAGAAATTCCTCCGCCTCATCAACGAAAAGAACTATGAGGAGGCAATGAACATCGCCCGCAAGCAAGTGGAGGATGGAGCCCAAGTGGTGGATGTCAACATGGACGATGCCATGCTGGATGCGAAGGCGGAAATGGTCACCTTCCTAAACTTAATCGCATCAGACCCGGATGTATCCCGTGTGCCAATTATGATCGACTCATCCAAATGGGAGGTCATCGAGGCGGGACTTCACTGCGTGCAAGGAAAGTGTATCGTCAACTCCATCTCCCTTAAAGAGGGCGAGGCGGTATTCTTGGAGAAGGCGAAGAAAATCATGAAATACGGCGCCGCGACAGTTGTCATGGCCTTCGACGAGAAGGGACAGGCAGACACCTTTGAGCGTAAGAAAGAGATTTGCGGAAGAGCCTACCAACTATTGATGGGCATTGGCTTCCCGCCAGAGGATATCATCTTCGACCCGAACATCTTGGCAGTCGCCACCGGTATCGAGGAGCACAACAATTACGGTTTGGACTTCATCAATGCGACAGAGTGGATTCGACAGAATCTTCCATACGCCAAGATCAGTGGTGGAGTCAGCAACCTCTCCTTCTCTTTCAGAGGCAACAATCCAATCCGTGAGGCCATCCACTCAGTATTCCTCTACCACGCTTACAAGAAGGGTATGGATATGGGTATTGTCAATGCTGGTATGCTGCAAGTTTACCAAGACATTCCTACCGACCTACTCGAATTGGTGGAGGATGTGGTGCTCAACCGTCGCCCAGACGCCACCGAGCGACTCATCGAGAAAGCGGATGCCATCAAGGCTTCCCAAAGCAACGAGAAACAAGAGACCCATATCGAGTGGAGAGACTATCCACTTGAAAAGCGTATTGAATATAGCCTCGTAAAGGGAATCAGCGATTTTCTTGAGGCCGATATGAACGAGGCTCTAACCACCTACCCTACCGCCATAGAGATCATCGAAAAACCTTTGATGAATGGCATGAACGAGGTGGGCAAACTCTTCGGAGAGGGCAAGATGTTCTTGCCACAGGTAGTGAAGACCGCACGAACGATGAAGAAGGCGGTATCAATCCTACAACCGCACATCGAGGCACAGAACGCAGGCAGCAGCAACAAATCAGGCAAGGTGTTGATCGCCACTGTAAAGGGCGACGTGCATGACATCGGAAAGAATATCGTGGCCGTGGTGTTGGCCTGCAACAACTTCGACGTCATCGATTTGGGTGTAATGGTTCCAACCGAGGAGATCATCGAGACCGCCATCAAGGAGAAGGTGGATGTGGTCTGCCTCAGTGGATTGATCACCCCATCCCTTGAAGAGATGTGCAAAGTGGCGGAAGCAATGGAAAAAGCAGGATTAAAGATGCCGCTTCTCGTTGGTGGCGCCACCACTTCAGACATACATACAGCAGTGAAAATCGCTCCAAATTACAGCGGAACGGTAATGCGTATGCGAGATGCCTCCCAAAACACCTATGCGATCTCCCGCCTATTGAGCAAAGAGACGCAAAGCGAATTCGTCGCCAACATCAAGGCAGAGCAAGAGAAGTGCCGCCAAGAGCAAGAGAAGAAGCAAAGCGACCTACTCGACATCGAGGAGGCAAAGAAGCGGAAATTGAATCTATTCTAAGGAACGAGCAAACACAGCGTAAGGCGCAAGCCCTATGCGGAGGATAGCAAATAAATAGGATAGGGCTGGCGCTCTATCCTGGGACATGCGTTTTGGCCGGATAGGGCTGGCGCCCTATCCTACATTAGATCTCCTATTTATAAAAATTCTTCGTAAACGCCTTCACCTCCCCATGTCCTAAAACGCAACGGGAGAACCAAGCATGGATGAAGCCTATTCCATAGCCCCACAATTGGGTGAATGCGGCAGGAACGGACAATAACCCAATCTTCAAGCTGCCGTTTTGACGGGTGGAATCCGCCATCACCAACAAAGAGTAAAGGATCAACGGCGCAAGGCAAGTGAGCGGCCCAACCACGGAGAATTGTCCACCAAGAAGAGACACAAGAAGCGTCACTACCGCACCCAAGATGCACAAGAAAGAACCTACCGTGAAAACAGCCGGTAAAAGATGCACCAATTTCAGTGACTCAGGATATTTTTTATATAAGTTGATACGGGCCATTCCACTATTATAGACCTGTTTGAAGAACTTCTTCAAATCGGTCCTACGTTTGTGCCATACCCAAGACTCGGGGAAAAGACGGCACTTGTAACCACCCTTGAAGATTCGGATGCTGAAATCGATGTCCTCGCCGAAACGCATGGAAGAGAAACCCTCCAAAGCACGAAAAACCTCCGCCTTGACGCCTAAGTTAAAACTGCGGGGATAAAATTTATCCATCTTCTTCTTTCCGCCACGGATACCACCTGTCGTAAAGAAGGAGGTCATGGAGTAGCTGATCGCCTTCTGCAAATCGGTAAATGACTCATGGGCACGGTCAGGGCCACCAAAGGCATCCGCGTATTCACGGGTCAACTCATCCGCTGTATTTTTCAGATAATCAGTAGGCAAAATCACATCGGAGTCCAAGATCAGAAGATAATCTCCCTCGGCACGCCCCGCCGCATAGTTACGGGTTTGACCAGGACCACTATTCTCCTTGAAGAAATATTGGATCTTCAATTTGTCGGCGAAAGAGGCGCAAACCTCCTCACATTTCACTGAAGAGCCATCCTCCACAATCACCACCTCAAAATCTGTAAAGGATTGCGTCGTCAGACTCTCCAACAACTCCTTCACCTCATTGGGTCGATTGTATACAGGGACTAATATAGAAAACAACATATCGTCTAATTATTTAACACAGAAACCCTGATTCTCCGGCTTCACATATTTAGGCAACAACCACTTCGCCAAGAAATAGGCAGCCAAGGCGCCCAAGGCGTCGGACAACCAATCGAACCAATCTCCTGTACGGGGCGGAAAGAAATTCTCCTGTAACAATTCAATCAAACCACCATAAACGACGGGATATAAAACTCCCCAAAGGCGCATCTTCGCATCTTGGAAAGTATATCTTTGACGATACAATTCAAAGCATACCACTCCCGCCAATGCGAAGTACATCAAGAAGTGGACCAACTTGTCCAAACCCTCAAACTGGATTTGAGGCATATCAGGCACGGAGCGTATAATACTCACATACAAAATGGCAAGCGACAAAACAATCGACATACCATAAACTCTAAAAAAACGCATCATTTATTACGAATATTTTTTAAAAATTTCAAAATCAGATCCACTAGTCGAGGGGCACAAAGCGCCGCCACCCCAAACCCGATGGCGCAACCCAACGCATCCGCCAACCAATCGGTCCACTCCGCGGATCGAGGCGGAAAGAAATTTTGCTGAATCAGTTCTATCAAGCCGCCATAAAGAATAGGGATCAGCAAAGCCATCACCCACATTCTTTTCGTCCGAAAGGAGGAAGTCAATTTAGCGAGAAGCGTCTCCAAAGCCAAAGAGAACGAGAGGGCGCCGAAAACAATCAAATGCGCCATATAATCCCGCAAATCACGATAACTCATCACCCAATCGTCTCCGTCATAGAAAATTTCACACTGCGTCTCCTCATCAATCACGGAAGGGACGACAGGTGCGGTGCAATAGTAGAAAATCAATGCGGCAATGCCGAGGGAAAAAAGATATCTACTCACCAAAAACGACTTCATATAACGCTTGAATAAATAAAATCGCAAAAATTTATTACCTTTGCAAAGGTATAAAAATATTAGAAAAGAAAATACAATGAAAACTGTAGTCAGCGGCATCCGTTCTACCGGTAACCTTCACCTAGGTAACTATTACGGTGCATTGAAGAACTTCATACGCATGCAAGAGAACAACAACTGTTTCTTCTTCATCGCAGATTATCACTCTCTCACCACTCATCCAGATCCGAACATCCTCTATCCAAACGTAAAAAGCGTTTTGACTGAGTATTTGGCTTGTGGTTTGGATCCTGAAAAATCAGCCATCTTTATCCAAAGCGACGTTCCTGAAGTGGTGGAGTTGTACCTTATGCTCAACATGCACGCCTACTTGGGCGAGTTGACCAAGACCGTATCCTTCAAGGACAAGGCAAGAAAGAATCCTGAGAATGTCAATGCGGGATTGCTTACCTACCCTACTTTGATGGCGGCCGATATCCTCATCCACAATGCGGACCAAGTGCCTGTCGGGAAGGATCAATTGCAACACTTGGAGATGACAAGAAACTTCGCTAAGCGTTTCAACAACTTCTACAAAGTGGAATATTTCAAGGAGCCTATCGCCTACAGCGACGGTACCGAACCTATCAAGATTCCTGGATTGGACGGAAGCGGTAAGATGGGTAAGAGCGAAGGAAACTGCATATATTTGGCAGACGACGCCAAGACCATCGAGAAGAAGGTGAAGAAAGCGTTGACCGACCAAGGTCCAACTGAGATGAACTCAGTGAAACCTGACTGCATCGAGAACCTATTCACTATCATGAAGGTGGTATCCTCTCCTGACACCGTAGCCTTCTTCGAGGAGAAATGGAACACTTGCGAGATCCGTTACGGAGATTTGAAGAAGCAATTGGCAGCCGACATCATCGCGGCAACTGAGCCAATCCGTGAGCAAATCGCCTACATCGACGCTCATCCGGAGATTCTTCACAACGCCATTAGCCGCGGCCGCGACATCGCCCGCGAGAGCGCTCAGAAGACCATCCGTGACGTTAGGGAAATCATGGGATTCAGAAGTTTCTAAAAAGAATAAGAAACAAGAAAGCCAAGTATTCTAATGAATACCTGGCTTTTTTCTTTATATACCATCACACAGCGGCTTGTCAACCATTTTAATCATCGGCATCACAAAAAGGGAAACCTCAAGTGACATCCAATGACAAGGGACAGACATCTTCCTCCGAATGATCTCCTGACAAAATTCACAAACGAAACTACCGCATCCCTGTCATGTGGGATTTTGCAAAGATTCACACAAAGTCTTCCACTTACCCAATGTGATCCGTAAATCATATCTAACCAAATTATCCTTTGCATGGGTTGCCACAGAAGCCCTAAGCGAATCGTTAGACATCAATTTTTTCAAGGTTTCAACCATTCCGTTCATCGACTGAACGATAAAACCTGTTTCACCATCATCTATAAAATCAAGCAATGTAGGGAAATGTTCCGACTTCAGTCCAACCACAACCACACCATTCTGCTGTGCCTCCAATATGGTCATTGGGAAGCCTTCGAACCTCGAGGTCATCATGAACAAAGAAGCGCTTCTATAATAAGAAATAGGGTTTTGCCTACCCTCGAAACGTATATTGTTAAGTTTGTAATCCTTTGCGATCTTTTCGTAAACGATTCTATCCGGTCCATCTCCGACAACCACGAGCTTCCAGCCGGACACCTCCGCCTCCCCTTCCAACATCTTCCAGACTTTCAGAGCCGACGTGAGGCGTTTCGACGTCTCATCCAATCTTGACACAATTAAGACTATTTTCTCTTTCGTAGCCGCATCAGTCGAGGAATTCAAAGAAACTGGATTCGCCACATTAGTAATCGAATCGAGCGGGAAACCCGAATATTCTCCAAATCTCTCTTCCAACTTCTTGGATAAACAAACCACTTTATCAACGCCCAATGTCATAGTGACATATTTTCTTCCGACAATCTTCCTCAGAAAAGACATAGGCACAATACGTAAAAGCATTTGTGAGAAGATGACCTTGACAGAATCCAATGACACACCGCATAGCCACATTTTCTTACAAAAAAAAGAGAGATCCTGTTTTACCAGTTCATATCCCGGACAACTATGATAGATGAAAACGTGTTTTATTTTCGGGCAGGATTTCTCCCTGATATTCACAAGAGCCGGGAACACGGATTTTGCCGTCTGCTTCGACATTACATTATTCAAAATAACGTCGATATCATAATCGCTTATAACATTCGCCAACTCAGGTTCGCAAT
This sequence comes from Paludibacteraceae bacterium, assembly GCA_024401515.1. Lineage (GTDB taxonomy): Bacteria > Bacteroidota > Bacteroidia > Bacteroidales > Paludibacteraceae > UBA1181. The sequence goes on from JAKSKY010000015.1 coordinate 10,752, forward strand.
TATCCAAATTCACACGCGTCATATTCAATGATGCCGCATTCTCACAGTCCCCTCGAAAGAAAACACTATGACAATTCCAACCGAATTCTTTCCTAAAAGCCTCGGAAAGAATAGATACTACGGTTTCCACTCCGCCAGACATCGGCAAAGGAGGATTGTCTAACAAAAAGAGGACATTCATAATCCAACCAGTTAGAATTATTTATAACGGAGAGAATTAGGAGTCTGATTGTTATTATCCGAAGCAACTACAATTCCTTTCTGCGTCTCTCTTCGTCTAAAGCACAAGACGATAGATCCCAATATAAATAGATACATCACAATCGTACAAATGGTAGCGATGACATCACCTTTTACAATACTATCCGGATCGAATTCAAAACGGATAGTATGTTCACCGGCTGGGATATTCAACGCCCTCAACATATAATCCACTCTAAAATGCTCCTTATACTCGCCATCAATATAGGCTTTCCATCCATAAGGATAATAAATTTCAGAGAAGACTGCCAATCCATCTTGAGAAGAGTTTGACTTATAATCTATATATTCAGGAGTATACTTGGTCAACTCAATGGAAGACAATGAATCCTTATAGAAAGTTTTTCCATTCACATACGTTTCGAACTGCTTGTCTAGCACAGCCACATCACGCAAATTCTCCGTCGCCAAAGCATCACACTCCTCATTGGCATTCTGTACGCACTTAACGTTTGAAACGAACCAAGCATTTCCCATCGCATGCGGATTCTGAATGGCAACCTCCTCCTTGGTTTGCAAAGGAACAACAAAATACTTGGCGTTGAGCATATTCAAGACAGGGAACAAAGAATCGCCGTCACATAGTTCCAATCTGCCACCTGTAGATGAGAGTGCGGAGAACAAAGGAGAGAACTCCGGCGCAATATGCTGATCGATCAAATCCTGATAACGGCGAAGCTTAGCGGCACTATATCCTCCAATAGACTTGAAGTAGTAAGAAGTACGAGCCTCGTTAAAGGTATTCGACGCAAGATTCAACACTCTAAAATGGGTAGAATCCCGCAACATCTGCTCTTCATAAGGTTTCTTCTTGAAATAAGATTTGAGACTCTTCTCAGGAGAGAATGCGGAGTCATTCATATATCTTTTATCCACATACCACAAATCCGCCAAAACCAAGACGCCCAAAAGAGCCGCGAAATATTCTAGCTTAATTTTCTTTGCAGTGACGAAAAGCCACGTCAACGCTCCAGACAAAAGAACAAAGCCCAAGGAGCGCCAACAATCATAGTAAAAGAGGGATCCCCTTTGTTCCACAATAGCGGAAGAGAGCCAATCAGGATATTGTGAAATGGTCCTCTCGTCCATCGGAGAGGAGAAATCGAAGAAGATTACGCCCGTAACAAGCAATAAGAGGCATAAACCGCCTGTTATTAGCGTCGCATTACGGATAGAGTTCTTCAAAGAATCCACATTCATAGATCCATCAGTAACCCTTTTCAGCGCAAGGAATCCTAGCAAAGGCATCGTAATCTCAGCAATAATCAAGATGGAAGAGACTGCTCTAAACTTATTATACATAGGTATAACAGAGAAGAACAACTTCGTTAGAGGCATAAAATTGTGTCCCCACGAGAGCATGATTGACAAAATCGTAACGCCAAGCAACGCCCATTTATATGGACCTTCGACAATAAGCAGTCCCAAGATAAACAAGAAACAAACAACAGCTCCCATATAAACCGGTCCGGAAGTGAATGGTTGATCACCCCAATAGGTTGGCGCATTCTGACAAAATTGCTTTGCGGTCTTAGTATCCACGCCGTTCTTCTTCATGGTCTGATACAAATCCGAATCCTCTCCGACATTATAGTTTGACGAACCACCCATATAGTTAGGGACAAGGAAAGTAAAGGTTTCACCTATTCCATAACTCCAAGCTGTGGCGTAGTCCAAGTCCAAACCTTTCGTCTTGTTCTTAGCATCCGACTCCTTCGTCAAATCTGAATGTCCGCCACGCATGGTCTCGGAAGTATATTCCATATTGGCGAATGTCAGAGAAGACTCCGTACCGACACCTATAAGGAAAGCACCGACAAACAATGCGGTCGAAATACCAAACTCTTTCCACAACTTACTTTTATAATGTTTCCACAACTCGGCCAAAAAACAGAAACCAATGATGAAACAATAATAATAAGCCATTTGAGGGTGAGGAACAAAACCCACAGAAACGAAAAACATAGTCAAACAGACGCCTAACTTTTTCCGCCCATTAAAAATCAAGTAAAAACCTGCGATGACAATTGAGAACAAAGCCAATGTCACTGTCTTGGAATTGTGGCTCGCACCGATAATAATAAAAAAGTAGGAAGAAAAAGCGATAGCGATCGCACCGACCGCAGACAACCATACATTCACATTAAACGCCAACAACAATACAAAGAATCCCAAAGCGTACAAAAACACCATCACAAACGCATTGGAATAATTCGCACCATAATGGGTCAACCAATTCACAGGATACTTTAACTCACGAGAGAAAGTGTTTCCTCCACCTATCTGATAGTTCGGCATACCGGAAAACATCGACCCTGTCCACCATGACGAATTTCCTGTTTCCGCATTGTACTGTTCCACTTCATGATACGATCCTCTCCAAGAAAGATTATCGTTTGCGATAATTGTTTTCCCATCAAATGTAGGCGACATATAAACAGCTGCAATCAGAGCGAATAAAGCCACACAAAGCAAGTACGGCCATGTTTTTTTCAATAAAGAATTCATATAATTTAATTTCTGTGCAAAAGAACCAACCACGTCCAAAGAAAAGAAGCGTCCAGTTCTTCTACTATTATTGTCTTTTATCTATTTATTCCACTTAAACACCTTTGTCAATATTCTTCTACGGCACACCCATCATAACACCCTTGTCTTTTTCTTTTCGACATCACTTGTGGGCATGGGGAACTGGCGTAAAAGAAACTTCCTTTGCACTACAATTGAACATCTTTTTTATTCAACAACGCATATATCGCACTTGGTTTCCTTCGCTCAGTTGATGGTAATTCCCAATAATTTCCATAGACTCTTTTCAAAAAAGAATCAGGGTCGGAAGGTGCGAAAAACTTACAATTCTCAAACTCCAGCTCCTTTAATGGGAACGTTTCATCCTTAGGATAGACGCCTCCATATACAGAGACCTCCCCGCTAGCACCGTAATACGATTTATCACCAAACGCACAGATCAACGACAATAATGATTTATGGAAATAATAAGACAAGGGATACAAAAAATAGCACACGATATTTTTCATATTCACCTGTCTTGGATTATGTAAGAATCCATATGCGAAATATATACGGCGCAATAGATATTTCAGCACACCTTTGGGAGCATTCGGGAACGACTGGGCCTTGAAGAGATCAACGAATACACCTTTATTGTATTTCAACTTGAAGGAATCATGTTCTTGGATAACCAAGGATTGATTATCTCTCAATCTAATAAAATCACGGCACAGCATAGAATCAGGATCCGTTTCACCCGTCTGCACAAAAATCCAATCAGGCAACAATTTGGCGCAGGACAAGCGGAATTTTTCGAAATCATCCTCATGGATAAAAACATCGAGGTCATCATCCCAAGGGACAAAGCCTTTATGTCTCACAGCCCCCAACAACGTCCCATACGCTATCCAATAACGAATTCCATTTTCACGGCACACCTTATCCAGTTCCCTTAACATATCCAACATACGCAACTGCACAGACCTCAAAACCGTACCCGTACCGTTGTATTGAGAGAAATCCTCCATACTATAACTTATCATAAATAAAATTAGCGAAGCGGGGATAAAAGCTCTTTTAAGCGAAAGCCACTTCTATATTATAGGATTATTAGCAACTATGCGGCCTCGAGTTTCCTGTAATTGGTTACACGTGAGAAACAAACAACCCAAAGACAAAGGTATGAAATTTCTATACATTAACAAGCGGTAATAAGCAAAAAAGATAGCCGTCTCCCATCAAGGAGAGGGGCTCAAGATGGCGAAAAATCGCACTCACACAAACAAAAGATTCACTCGGAATATCAATTAGAGTCCCAAGTGAATCTTAGTTTGAAATAACTATTATTGCAAAGTTTTTAAATATTCAACGAAGTTGATTTTATTTTGCAAAGCGGTAGTTGTTGGTCTTCCTAAATCTTCACGGGCGCCGATTGAGCATTTTACTTCAATAAGCATTAATTCCTCACAATCCTTCGCAGTTTTCAGCGCCTGATCCAACGCTTCGAAAGAATCAACACAAACAGCCTTTCCGTATCCGCAAGCATTCGCAATAGCGACCAAATCTATTTTCCCCGCCACAGTCGGTTGACCACCCACCGTCTCATGTGCGGAATTGTTTATGACAATATGGACAAGATTCTTAGGCGCATTCGCTCCTATCACAGCCATGGCACCCATATGCATCAACACAGCGCCGTCACCATCAACGCACCATATTTTCGTGTTTGGCTTATTGATAGCAACTCCCAAGGCGATAGAAGAACTATGTCCCATAGAACCGACCGTCAGAAAATCATATTTGTGGCTTTGATGTTTCGCCTCACGAATCTCAAAAAGTTCGCGGCTCGCTTTACCTGTTGTGGAGACAATCGGATCTTCGCCAGAGACCTCCACGACATGGCTGATAATCTCCTCCCGTAACATTGTATGCTGGTTTTTATATTCCACAGTGCCATCATAAGAGAGGGAGCCCTTTCTCACGACAAACGCAACATTCTTTCCCATAGAAAGCAACTTTCTAAAGTCATCCATCGCATTTCGAACCTCCTCATCGGAAGTCTCTTTGCCAATAAAGAAAGAAGCGATTCCCATATCATCAAGCAATTTCACCGTCACCTCACCTTGATAAATATGTTGAGGTTCATCATGGACACCCGGTTCACCTCTCCATCCGACCACGAAAACCATCGGAATGGCATAAACCTTATCGTTCAAAAGGGAAGCGACTGGATTGATGATATTACCCTCTCCCGAATTCTGCATATAAACAACAGGAACCTTACCTGTCGCAAGATGATAGCCAGCAGCAAGCGCCGTACAATTACCTTCATTCGCCGCTATGACATGATGTTTCGGATCGATTCCATACTTATTCATCAAGAAATTGCACAAAGCCTTCAACTGTGAATCTGGGACACCGGCATAAAAGTCAGAGCCAATTATCTCCAATAAATTTTCTACCTTCATTTTTCGTCAAATATTTTACGGTAAAGAACATTGATCGTTTGTTCGTCAAGTCTTACGGGGTTATTTTTCAATCTTACGAGGTTGACAGATCTTGCCAACAATTCAAAATCACTTTCGTCATCGACCACAGGAGTCCGCAAATTCAAGTCTGACACTATTCTCTGGAATCTTTCAACTGCGGATATAGCATCTACACATCCCATTGCGGATGCAAGGTCAAGGAACATCTTATCCAAATAATCCTTCCCCCTTGAATCCATCGACAAAGATGTGTTTTCGACCATAAAACGCCATAAAACGGAGACACATAAAGCGGCTGCATGTCCATGTGAAATGTCATATAGTTTTGTCATCTTATAACACATGGCGTGCCCCGCTGTCGTTTGGGTTATATTGATTGCCTGTCCCGCCAGATTCGCCGCTTTCAGCATAGCCGAATTCCCGGGCTCAGCATTTTCAAGATATGAATCAATATATTCCAATATTAAGCCAATAGCGGCCTTTGAATATTCCTTGCTTTCATCCGTAGAATTCACTGACCAGAACGATTCCACCGAATGGCAGAAAGCGTCGAGCATTGTCGCCTTACGCTGGTATTCAGGCAAATATGCTAGCATAGAAGCATCGAACAAAACAGCCTGCGGAATACAACTATAGTCGGTGACGGACTGTTTCTCCCCTTTGTAATAGATGACCGCATATCTTGTCGCTTCACTTCCCGTACCCGCTGTCGTAGGAGCGGCAAGGAAAGGAATATCATTGGGCACAATAGGCTCTTGAAGATAGTTGGCACCTTCAGGCATGTTTGAGTATAGTTTAACACACTTGGCGACATCCATCGCAGAACCGCCACCTATGGCAAAGATGGAATCGCAATTACCCTTTCTGAAAGCATCCACACCTTTGACAACAGACTCATAATCCGGATTAGGCTGGAACTCTGAAAAATATATAGGTTGTATTTTCCCTTGAGCATTCAATTCGTCAAGGACCCCTTTCAGCCTAAATTTTTGAAACGAAGATCCACAGATAATAAAAATCTTTTTCAAGCCATTTCTCTGGATATAATCCACTAATGACTCATAATTATTATCGGACGATAGAATGACTTGCCGTAATTTCATTTAGTGCCAGGAATTAATTCCAATATTTCTTTCACACCCATACACATATCATTCGCCTCCAAAGATCGGTGATGGGCAAGGATCGACTTCGCAGTATTTACCATTGCAGGATATGCGCTACGCAACATATGGTTCGCATAGATGACAACATTAACGCCCCAACTTGCCAATTCCTCCTCCGTAATTTGGTTATATGTCGTAGGAACCACGAAAAGAGGCACAGAGGCATGTCTCTCCCTAAACTTCAAGCAAAACTCCTTGATATCCTCTCCAGTCTTATTCTTGGAATGAATCATAATTCCGTCAGCGCCAGCCTCCACATAAGCAAAACAACGTTGTAGGGCATCCTCAATTGTTTTGCCTGCAATAAGACTCTCACAACGAGCCACTACCATAAAGTCGTTGGCGATTTGCGCCCTTTTCCCCGCTTTAATCTTTTCCGAGAAAGATTCAATAGAATCCTGATTCTGAGACACTTCCGTTCCAAAAAGAGAATTTTTCTTCAATCCTATTTTATCCTCAATGATCACAGCGGAAACGCCTAATCTTTCCAAAGTTCTTACAGTAAAAACAAAATGCTCAATTTTTCCACCCGTGTCTCCATCGAAAATCACAGGTTTAGTCGTACACTCCAATGCATCGTTAAGACCATGAAGACGAGTTGTTAAATCAACAGCTTCAATATCCGGTTTACCCTTGCTGGTGGAATCTGTGAGTGAACTTGCCCACATACCATCAAACTCCTCCGTCTTATTATTGACCTTAATCTTGGTTTTTTCGATTATCAAACCAGTCAAGCCCGAATGGCTCTCCATGATACGGACAATAGGTTTAGCCGCGATCAAGCGACGTAACATTTTTTGTCGAATCTCAGGCGTAGTACCTATCTCACGCACTTCAGCATTCAACGCCGTTGAGGAAATGCCTGGAGTATAGGGTATATCTATCACCTTTCCGCCCCATTTCGAGATACAATCAATCACACGCTGTCTCGTTTCCTTTTGGACACCATGCAACCAATCGTCTCCATGAAGCACATAATCGGGTTTTAATTTTTCAAGATTTGGGACATAATCTAAGGTAGTTTGAGGAACAACCTTGGCTACTCCCTTTATGTTAGACACTATCTCCGCGCGTTGCTCATAGGTCAAATAAGGCAATCTTTTATAACTTGCTATTGCTTCGTCCGTAAGAACACCAACAGTCACTTCACCAAGTTTCATCGCCTCATGAATGATATTTAAATGCCCATGGTGAATTAAATCGGCACTCATACCACAATAAACGGTAGCCATATGATAAACAATTAAATTTAACTTTCTATTGTCAACAAATGCGTAAAATTACACAAATTATCTCAATCGCCCAAATTTGGCGAAGAGCCATGTCCGCCGCACATATCTAGCGTACACCTACATCATAACACATTGAAATGAGGATCAACATAGCGCCTGATCTTCTCTCGCATTGACTCGACCGTCTCCCACTCCGTATTCGTCTCCGAACTGTAACGGAAACCGAAAGGCACCACCTTGGCTTGGTGATGTTTGATGTAATCCTCTTTTTTCCAACAATAGGAGACAGATGGAAGTATCGCGTAACAATCGCCCAAATCAATGGTATCCATCGCCTCCGCCTCAATGATCATCTCCTCATGAAGCTTCTCTCCAGGCCGGATTCCCACTTCCTCCTGTTTCAAATTAGGAGCGATGGCGGTAGCCACATCACAGATCTTATAGGAAGGTATTTTAGGAACAAATATCTCACCACCCAAATGGTGGCCTAGGGCAAACATCACGAGGGCAACACCCTCCTCCAATGTGATATTGAATCGAGTCATTCTCATATCGGTAATCGGCAATGAGGTGGCTCCTTGTTCACACATGCTCATAAAAAGAGGGATCACAGAGCCCCTGGAACCCATCACATTACCATATCTCACAACGGAGAAACGGATATCTTTGCTGCCCCTGATATTATTGGCAGCGGTAAAAAGTTTATCGGAAGTCAGTTTAGTCGCTCCATAAAGGCTGATCGGTGCGCAAGCCTTATCAGTCGAAAGGGCAATCACATCCTTCACATGCTGGATCATGGCGGCGTCTATCACATTCATAGCGCCATGCACATTCGTCTTAATACACTCCTCCGGATTGTATTCGGCGGTATCCACCTGTTTCATAGCGGCGGCATGGATAATCACATCCACCCCCTCACAGGCGCGGATAAGACGTTCCTTGTCACGGACATCACCTACAATATATCGCAACTGAGGGTATTTACTCTCCGGCCAAGCCTGCTTCATATCGAATTGCTTCAACTCTCCACGGGAAAAGACGATAAGCCTCTTCACGTTGGGATAGTCACGGAGAATCACCTCCACGAACTTCCTTCCAAATGAACCAGTGCCACCAGTAATTAAAACGACCTTACCATTAAGCATATCGATGTAGTATTATATTTTCTTTTTCGTCACTTCCAAATTCCATGGAATATGCCATGCAAAATTATACTAAATTTAGGAGAAAATGACAAATATTAGCAAACAAATGGGTTACGGGAAGGTTGTTTCCCGCTTCAACCACAAATGATTAGCCATTCAATTCCTTTCGAGCCTCCTCGATGCTTTTCCTTTGCTCCAAATCGACGTAGTAGTGATCATGCACACTGACGCGCTGTTCCACCGGAGGCAGCTGCATATAATCCCCATAGCACATGGTCAAATAGGCGTCATACGAAGCCAATATGGAGATATTACCATCTTCAAATGGTTGCTCCACAATGTGGTCAAACCACTCCTTGGGGAACAAAGAGCGTTCGAAAGGCAATAATGAACGATAGTACAAAAGAGATGCTCCTTCAACTTTCTTCAGCCGCGCCTCTAATTCATCCATTTTTCGGATCGCGCGCTTTCGCATCAATTGCCAATACTTATTTCTTCTCCAACGCTTAAAATCATGGAAACTGTGGATGTCGCTCCATCTATAATCCTGGCAAGCATACCTATAATGGTCGAAAGCCTTGCTGTACTTCTTCTTCAACTTACGGCACTGCTCATTATCAGAAGCCTCGTCCAAAGGGAATATGTCGATGAATACACCCATCATATATGGATAGAGCCGCTCCTCCCAAAGGCTGCTATCCCTACGACAAAATTTGGCGAAAGGAAGATAATAGCCAGCATCATGACGATCGATGATTTCATAACCGCCAAGCGACGCATCCTTCCGTAAGGAGAGGAACTTTTCATACGCCTCACGTTTCATATAAACATCCACATCATCATCCCACGGAATACAACCATGGTGGCGAACGGCTCCCAACATTGTTCCATACGCCGCCACATATTGAATATCATGGCTTTTACAAAACTGAGCAAACGCCCGGAAGGTTTGTTTCAGTATCTCCTTATATTTTTCCTGATTATACTCCATCCACTAATGCGGCTAATAATTTTCCATTACAAACATACTAAAAAAATGACACAATAAGGGCAAATGGCACCTACTCGGTCACATAAGCGTAAAATTTCCGCTCCAAACGATTGCCATCCTCATCCACCACCGTGATGGTATGTTCTCCCTCCGTTGTACAGATACCCTTTTGATGGGAATCGACGGTTTGTCCGATATATGTATCATCCAAATGCCAATAGAGGGTCATACCCATCTGTCGATGCGCCACCTCAAAGATGATTTCTCCACGCTCACCATTAATCTCCTTCGGAATATACAACTTTCTAAGATCCTTCGGATAGATAAAATCCATCGCCTGCTCCATCTCATCCTCGCAGGCAGGCGCGACCGGCGGCAATGCCCTATAATCCGCCCCCTTATGTCTATAGTAGGCCTCCATGGAGGGCGGGAGGATAAACCAACTTTTGTGCACCATGTTCATCGGAGATTCACAATTGGAGGAGACACGGAACTGTTCGTCTTGGGAGAGATGGACAATCTTATGATAAGGGCAAGACTCGCTCTTAGCACAAGGTGCGTAAAGCATTACCGTATCGACGTTCGGACAATTCGCCCCCTTTAAGAATCCACTCTCATGGCAAACGGTCATCGGCGAAAACCCTTGAACCGGACGTCTGAACCAAGAGGTGTTCGGTAACATATTAAAGACGGAGAACATCACCGGCGCCGCATATTTGGCACCTGTCAACTCTGGGCGGCCCTCGCCATCGGCATTACCCACCCAGATACCCACGACATATTCAGGAGTCGCCCCCACAGCCCAAGCATCCCGGTTACCAAAGCTAGTACCCGTTTTCCAAGCCACTTTCCTGGAAGAGGAGAATACCCGCCAATCGGTCACATCAGGACGATTCAACTCCTTGATGGCATCAAAAGTATGCCATATGGAACCCGCATGGAACAGTATCGGTTCATGAGAAAATTTGAGCGATTCCTTTTGTCGGAAAAGCCTAGGCGCATGAATATCCCCTTCATTGTACATTTGGTCCTGTTGGTAATGGACCAAAGTACGCGCCATAGAGGCATAAACGCCTGAGACATCCCACAAGGTAGCCTCCGCACCTCCCAATATGAGTGTTAGTCCATAATGGTTGGGGGTATAATCCAATGTAGTGATGCCCGCCCTTTTCAGGTAATCCTGGAAGGTCGGGATGCCATATTTCTTCAACATCAAGACCGCAGGGATATTCAAAGAACGAGCAAGCGCCGTATGGGCGGGGACCGCTCCGTCGAACGTTCGGCTATAATTCTGCGGTTTGTAGCCGGCTATCTGGATCGGCACATCAGGCAACAACATCGAAGGGGTCAATTGCCCATCCTCCATCATCGCGCAGTAAAGGAATGGCTTCAAAATGCTACCCGTACTTCTTCGCGAGATGATCACATCCACCTGATTATCATCTTTGTTGTCGAAACCCGCATTACCGCAATAGGACAAAACATTACCCGTCTCAGTATCCATCACCAACAAGGCGATGTTCTGCACTCCATTTTGAGCATACTCTCGCTGGAAACCAGCAAGGAGATGTTCCATATCACGCTGCAATGCCGCATCCAAGGTCACCTTCGTCACCTTTCCATGCGCCTCCTTATTAAGACGATCCACCAAATGGGGAGCCATCATCTGCAACGAGAAGGTCTTATCCGGCAAAGGTTCATCCAAGGCCAACCGATAGGTCTCCTCATCAAAATCACCCTCCTCATACATCTTACGCAACAATCGATTACGTTTTTCCAGCAACCTTTCACGGTTCTTTCCCGGGTGAATCATAGCGGGAGCATTGGGCAAGACCGCCAGCAACGCCGCCTCCGCCCACGAAAGATCCGCGCCATCACGCATGTAATATCGCCAGGCGGCCGTCTGCATACCCACCGTGTTTCCACCGTAAGGCGCATTGGAGACGTAGAGGGAGAGAATCTCCTCCTTGGAATAATGGAGTTCCAACCAGACCGCGCCAACCGCCTCGACCAATTTCTCCCACAAAACACGCCTCTTCTGGCCACGGCTCATACGAATCACCTGCATGGAGAGGGTACTACCACCACTGACCACATGGCCCGCCGAGACATTTTGCCTTAAAGCCCTAAATATGGAAACTGGATTAACACCCGGATGATGATAAAAGTGTCTATCCTCAAAACACAAGGTAGCTTTCTTCAACTTCTCAGGCACTGTATCCAAAGGGGGGAAACGCCACTGCCCATCATGGGCCAAACGGGCGCCCACCATCTCCCCCTTCTCGGTCATCACCACGGTGGAGTAATCGACGGGGAAAAGATCCACCCGCACCAAAAGGGCGATTAAAAGCAATAAAAAAGGGATAAAACATATCCACGCCTTTTTGCTACGCAAATATTGCTTCATCCCTGTATGATTGTATTTAAAACATAGGATAAGGCTTGCGCCCTATCCTGATATAACTAAACCTTTGCCTCAGAGCAATTATACTCTGTTTGCGCGTTTTCTCTCAGTCTCGTCCAAGATGATCTTACGAAGACGCATGCTCTTAGGAGTAACCTCTACGTACTCATCCTCCTTGATGTACTCAAGTGCCTCCTCCAAAGAGAAGATGATTGGCGGAATGATTCTCGCCTTATCGTCGGAACTCTTGGAACGCATATTGGTCAACTGCTTAGACTTCGTCACATTGATCACGATATCGTTATCCTTACAGTGCTCTCCAACGACCTGACCCGCATAAACCTCGTCTTGTGGGCTGATGAAGAAACGGCCTCTATCTTGCAACTTATCCAATGCGTAAGCGAATACGGTACCAGCCTCCATAGCGATCAACGAACCATTGGTTCTACGCTCGATGTCACCCTTGTATGGTTGATACTCCAAGAAACGGTGTGCCATAACACCCTCACCGGCAGTAGCGGTCAAGACATTGGTACGCAAACCGATGATACCACGGGAAGGAATCACGAACTCCAAGTGTACACGGTCGCCCTTGCGCTCCATGGAGACCATATCTCCCTTTCTAACGGAAACCATCTCGATCACCTTACCGGAAACCTCATCCGGCAAATCGATGGTCAATTGCTCAACTGGCTCGCACTTCACACCGTCGATCTCCTTGAAGATAACCTGTGGTTGACCCACTTGCAACTCATAACCCTCACGACGCATGGTCTCGATCAAGACAGACAAGTGAAGCACACCACGTCCATATACGAACCACTTATCAGAATCTGGATCCTTCACGACACGCAAAGCCAAGTTGCGGTCCAACTCCTTCTCCAAACGATCGTTGATATGTCTTGAGGTAACGAACTTACCCTCCTTACCGAAGAATGGTGAATCATTGATAGAGAAGACCATACTCATCGTAGGCTCATCGATGGCGATTGGAGGCAATGGCTCTGGATTCTCCAAGTCACAAACAGTGTCACCGATATCGAATCCGTCGATACCGACCAAGGCGCAGATCTCTCCGCATTGTGCCTCACGGACAGTGGCTTGTCCGAATCCCTCGAATACGCGCAACTCCTTGATTCTAACCTTCTTCACAGAACCATCTCTCTTCACAAGAGAAAGGTCTTGAGACTCCTTCAATGAGCCACGGTGGATACGACCGATGGCAATACGGCCTACATAAGAAGAGAAATCCAAAGAGGTCACCAACATTTGAGGGGTACCCTCATTCACTCTTGGTTCTGGGATATGCTCGATGATAGCATCCAATACTGGGGTAATATCATTCTCGCGAGGCTTCTTCCAGTCGTCTGACATCCAGTTGTTCTTTGCGGAACCGTAGATGGTTGGGAAATCCAACTGCTCCTCGGTGGCATCCAAGTTGAACATCAAATCGAAAACGGCCTCTTGCACCTCCTCAGGGCGGCAGTTTGGCTTATCCACCTTGTTGATGACAACAATTGGCTTCAAACCCAATTGGATAGCCTTTTGCAACACGAAACGGGTTTGTGGCATAGGGCCCTCGAAAGCGTCCACCAACAACAATACACCGTCGGCCATGTTGAGCACACGCTCCACCTCACCACCGAAGTCGGAGTGTCCTGGGGTATCAATGATATTGATCTTATAATCCTTGTAACGGATAGAGACATTCTTAGAAACGATGGTTATACCTCGTTCACGCTCCAAATCATTGTTGTCAAGGATCAAATCCTGAGGCTTCTCGTGGTCACTAAAAAGGTTACCAGCCAACAACATCTTGTCCACCAACGTTGTCTTTCCGTGGTCGACGTGAGCGATAATCGCAACGTTTCTAATCTTTTGCATCTTAATTTATTCTTAATGGGGAAACATATACACCCCGATTTATTATTTCAGAGGAGCCGTAAATCCCCCCAATTTCAAGTCGCGAATTTACAAAAAAATTCATTAAAAACATGTTCTCCAACATAAAAGTATTTTACGCAACCGATATCCAATATCAAAAGCAATGACAATGCGAAAACCAACATGTTTCGAGAGGTCTCCCCTATCAAACCATTCAACTGTATAGGTTGTTCAATCTTACGGATCTTTAACCAGGTAAGGAAATGCAAGGCGCTATAAGGCAACAACATCAGCCATCCGAAAAGATTCGCCTCAATCAAGAGGCACAAAACAGCGGATAAAAGCACAGCCGTTAATCCAGAAGCTAAATAGAGATAGAGGCCAAACTTTTTGCCAAGCAACACCACCAAAGTACGCTTGCCTGACTTCGCATCGTTCTCCACGTCTCGGTAATTATTCAAGACCAATAGAACATTGACCGCACAACCCGTGGCAACACCCGCCAAGGTCAACGTGTTCGGCCACGAAAGGATCTGCACATAAGCGGTAAAACCGACCGCCACCAAACCAAAGAAGGCGACTACCGCCACATCGCCCAAGCCATTGTAAGCCAACGGGAAGGGACCCGACGTATAGAGATAGGCGAATAGCACGCAGAAAAGACCGACGAAAACCAATTGCCACCCCACATACAACATCAGCACAGAACCGCAGAGGCAACCAAAGGCCACCACCGACAAAATGCCTTTCTTCATCGCGTTAGGGGTGATCCATCCCTGGGCAGTCGCACGCAAAGGGCCCAAACGGCCTTCCCCGTCACTACCCTTCAAGAAATCATATAGGTCATTGATCAAGTTCGCGGCAATCTGCATCGCGATGGCGAACAACAAGCAGGCCAGCGCAGGCACCAACTGAAACTTTTCATAATAGTACGCCAGTGCGCAACCCACCATCACCGGAGCCACCGCCGCAGCCAATGTCTTCGGACGAGCCGCCAAGCACCAAGCCTTCACTGAATTTTGTTTTACCTCTTCCATGTTTGAAATTTTACGCGAAGATACCAAAATTTATAGAAAGGGGGAACATCGTTTGACGCTCCCCCCTCTGTCTTCACTATTTCCTTATCAATGAAAAATGGCCCTTAAAGGTTCTTTTTATTTCACCGACATAGATCACATACCAATAGTCTGTACTTGGGAGCGGAAGTCCATTGTAGGTTCCATCCCAACCTTCGAACTCATTATCTATCTCTACCAATAGTTTTCCAAAACGATCGTAGATGCTGACGGTATAGTAGTTGTAATAATTCAAATTCTCAACCACCCATAGATCATTCACACCGTCACCGTTCGGTGTCATCAACTCCGCAGGTTTGATCTGCACAGCCAAAGAGACTACCGAGTCTGATTGACAGCCCTTCGAATCCATCACCTTCACCAACATCGGTGCTGGCGAGAACTTAGTAGAATAGGTATTTTCCAACTGCCATGGCTCTGTTCGCCAAAAATACTGGTAACCTGGGGTTCCTCCGCTCACCTCCATCGTCAGCCTTTTAAATTCGTTATCGTAGTAAACCGTATCGATGCGTGGATTCGCCAGAACCGTGACATCCACCGTGAACGAATCCTCGCACACCTCGTCCGTCACGATCACCTTGTAGCTGATATCCTCCACGCCCTTCATCCGTGGCGTACTCTCAGCATCGGAACTCAGATAGGTGGCTGGCTTCCAACTATAGTGCAACGTCTCGCAGCAGTTCGGTTTGAACACGGCCGTTTCTCCCTCACAGATCTCGACGGACACCTGTTCCTCCAGTCCGAACTTCGCACGGGTATCTATCCTTAGCATGTGGATGGTATCATCCTTCAAGGTAGTCTCATCGGTATAGTAGCCGTCTCCTATATAGCTGTTGCCCCTCCACTCCACGTAATGGTCCGGACATGGATCCACGAACAACGTGTCGTAGGTAAAGACATGCAGACTCAAATGCAACAGACTATCGCAACCATAGATGGTCTGCATCATGAGTTCATGCGTATAGTCGCCCACATCCTTGTGAGTCAGGTTGAAGCCATGACGGGTGAAGTGTTCGTTCACCTTCACCGTATCAATTAGATAAGTGTCTTTAGTTTCGTGTACCACCAACTGCAACGTAACGATACTATCACAGCCATGGATGCTCTTCAATTCATCCACATACGTACCAGCCACCGTATATGGTTTGCCTCCAAAGATATACTCTTCTCCGTCGCAGATTGTATCGTGTACAGTTATATGGAACGTATCATGAACAGTCAAATACAACGTCACAATACTATCGCAACCATAAATGGTTTTTAGTTCGTCAACATAGCTACCTGCCTTTGTATAAGGTTTACCTCCGAAGATATATTCATCTCCGTTACAGATTGTATCATAGACTGAGACGTGGAAAGTATCATGAACAGTCAAATGCAACGTCACGATACTATCACAACCATGGATGGTCTTCAGTTCATCTACATACGTACCTGCTTCTGTATAGCTATGGATTCCAAAGCGATAAGTTTCTCCATTACAAATTGTATCCTTTACCGTCACATGGAAGGTGTCATTCACCGTAAGATGCAATGTCACAATACTATCACAGCCATGGATCGTCTTCAACTCATCCACATAGGTACCAGCCACCGTATATGGTTTGCCTCCAAAGATATACTCTTCTCCGTCGCAGATTGTATCGTGTACAGTTATATGGAACGTATCATGAACAGTCAAATACAACGTCACAATACTATCGCAACCATAAATGGTTTTTAGTTCGTCAACATAGCTACCTGCCTTTGTATAAGGTTTACCTCCGAAGATATATTCATCTCCGTTACAGATTGTATCATAGACTGAGACGTGGAAAGTATCATGAACAGTCAAATGCAACGTCACGATACTATCACAACCATGGATGGTCTTCAGTTCATCTACATACGTACCTGCTTCTGTATAGCTATGGATTCCAAAGCGATAAGTTTCTCCATTACAAATTGTATCCTTTACCGTCACATGGAAGGTGTCATTCACCGTAAGATGCAATGTCACAATACTATCACAGCCATGGATCGTCTTCAACTCATCCACATAGGTACCAGCCACCGTATATGGTTTGCCTCCAAAGATATACTCTTCTCCGTCGCAGATTGTATCATATACAGTTATATGGAACGTATCATGCACAGTCAAATACAACGTCACAATGCTATCGCAACCATGGATGGTCTTTAGTTCGTCAACATAGCTACCTGCCTTTGTATAAGGTTTGCCTCCGAAGATATATTCATCTCCGTTGCAGATTGTATCATAGACTGAAACGTGGGAAGTATCATGAACAGTCAAATGCAACGTCACAATACTATCGCAACCATGAATGGTCTTTAGTTCATCTACATACGTACCTGCTTCTGTATAGCTATGGATTCCAAAGCGATAAGTTTCTCCATTACAAATTGTATCCTTTACCGTCACATGGAAGGTGTCATTCACCGTAAGATGCAATGTCACAATACTATCACAGCCATGGATCGTCTTCAACTCATCCACATAGGTACCAGCCACCGTATATGGTTTGCCTCCAAAGATATACTCTTCTCCGTCGCAGATTGTATCGTGTACAGTTATATGGAAGGTATCATGCACAGTCAAATACAACGTCACAATGCTATCACAACCATAAATGGTTTTTAGTTCGTCAACATAGCTACCTGCCTTCGTGTAAGGTTTGCCTCCGAAGATATATTCATCTCCGTTGCAAATAGTGTCATAAACAGATACATGGAAGGTATCGTTCACCGTCAAATGCAACGTCACAATACTATCGCAACCATGAATGGTCTTCAGTTCGTCTACATATTTGCCCGACTTTTTATAAGTCTTTCCGCCAAAGATGTATTGTTCTCCGTTACAGATGGTATCATAGACTGAGACGTGGAAGGTGTCCAACACAACCAATTCCAAGGTCACTATACTGTCTCGTCCTGTGACAGACTTCAACTCATCCACGTAGGTATCCGCTTCAGTCAATTTCTTTCCTCCAAACAGATACTCTTCTCCCCTACAGATGGAGTCTACGATGGTCGTGTCCAACGGTCCTAAGACATTCAGTGTCAGGCGCACCAAACTATCGCAGCCAGCAGCTGTCTTGAGCGACAACTCATGCACATCGCTCGTGGTTTGGGAAGGCAGGTTGAATCCGTACTTTTTGTAGGGTTCTCCCATGCCAACAGAATCCATGATGCCAACCTGATAGGTGGTGTCGACAGTCAGTGCCAACACTGTGGTATGTTTGCATCCGTTGCTACCCGTTGTCTCCACGCTATAGTAGTTCAGTCCGCAAGAGAGTCCGGCAGGAAGATCGAAGCCATGGCGTCCATACTCCTCCGTCTGGCAGATACGATCGCGCACAGTATCGCGGGTCAGTGGTAGGACATTCAAGGCAAGTGTCACCGTACTGTCGCATCCGAAGGCGGTGTTCAGATAGGCAGTGTCTTTGTAGACTCCCGCTGCCGTTGCCTTGATGGCGAAGCCGTTTTTATTGTAGTATTCCCCTTGGCAGACCTTGTCGGTCAGATTCGTCTTCTTATTGGGCATCACCACCAGTTGGAGGGTTGTGGTGACATCACACTCACCATTCTCACCTTTCAGTGTCTTTTTGTAGGTTCCGCTTCTTGTCGCCGAGAAACCGAACTTCTCGTAGGTATATCCTTCACAGATGGTATCCTTGATAACGGTTGGTGTAGAGGTGTTGACAACGATGGTCTTCTCCGCCTTTGCCTGACAGCCATAGTTGTTGGTGGCAGTCACCTCGTAGGTAAAGGTTTTCTTTGCCTCCTCCACAAGGACACGACTGGTGGAGCCGGTGTTCCACTCGTAGGAGATGGTCTCGTCAAACTCTTCGTCAGAAAAATTACGAACCTGATAAACGCCCAAACTGTTTCTAGTTGATTGAGGGGATAGAATCTCCGAGACAAACATTATCCAATGAAGACCTGCGCTATGCTCTGTACTTGATGGCATAATATAAGAATCAAATTCTAAACTTTCCAAATTCAACAACGAACTATTAGCTAATATTTTAATGACTTGCCCTGCTGCAGGAAGATACCAGCCATTTTTAAAATCGACCGCATAGGCTGCAGGATATTCATTTGCATCGCCTACAGATCTAATCAACTTAGTATTTCTATATCCAGCTGTATCACGCAGAGCATCCATAACAGTCAAACAATTTGGGACTGGCGTGTCTGTGTTTTCTCTTGCTGAATAACGAACTCTAACTCCACCTACCGGTTTGGGATCTACTACCCATCCGCTCTTTCCATCATCTCCTATATAAAAAACAACACCTGACGTGCCATCCTCAAATACAATAGTCTCACCTATATAGTGGCTCGCAAATGTAGTCAGAACACAGAAATTCAGAAGGGATAGTAACAATATCGTTTTTAATCTTTTCATTGTTAGAATTTTTTCAAGAGACGCATAAGAAAAACATAAGGGAATGGGAATTCATGTTCAAAAATCTCATTATTAAACGCGGCAAACCATGTCAAACATGTAACTACTGAATTGCGCGTAAAATATTCAGAACTAGTCAGATACCTAGCTTCTAAATCAATATTACTTCCGCCTACTATCGCCATAGATTCTTCTATATCCGTAATAGTGGAATACAACAAATACATTTCCCCATAAGAGGGAATATACCATTCAGAATCATAATCGAAGTCTTTTAAGAAAAAAGCGTATCGCCGCCTCGTTTCTTTTAGAATTAGCGTATTCTCTTTACCATTCAGCTGCAGGTCTAACCAATTTATCTCATTCTCATTCGTCAGTACCCCTAAATAAAAATCGTTAGTATAACGAATGTCTATATTTGAATTTAGGTTTTTTGAATAAACAAATTCTTTATCAGACAAACTCGCCACTGTCCCATGTTCACCCGTCTCATCCAGGAAAACCACTACACCATCCGCTGTTTTGCCACTTGCAGAGAAATCAGCCGGATGCAAAATCGTTCCGTCGGTACAATGGATATCTCCTATTCGGATATGGTCGGGCTCTTCCTTTTGTTCATAATCCAGACCTCCCTTGGCTGTCAGTTTTATTTCCTTGCCTTCACAAAGAACAGAGTCGCCATCCAAGGCTATGCGTACCTTCACCTCGGGTGCCACTACAAGACTCAACACCACCAAACTATCACAACCGTTGACAGTCTGCAAGTTTTTATTTCGAACTATCTTTCCCTCCTCGCTAAGCGTTCCCAAATTAAAACCATACTTCGAGTATTTTGTGCCTATACAAACCGTATCGAAATAAACCTTTTTGTAATTCTCGTGTACATTTAACTTGACACTTTGCGTTTTGGAGTTACATCCATTACCCGCAGTCAACGAAATTGTTTTTGAACCACTATCCTCGAAATCGAGACTCAATGTAGACGAATATGAAACATGTTCAACACCACCTTCCTTCCACTTCCACTGATAAGTAGAAAGATCCTCACCACCCTTAGCAATGAACACAGCAGGCTCTCCTTCACAAACATTCAAAGGTCCCTCTATCGTAGGAAAAACGGGTGGTTGACTCACAGTCAGACGTAACGTATAATATTGAGGATAACTCTCTCTACATGTTGTACACGGCAACGTGTCATAATAAGTTCCGACTGCAGGTTTAATGTATCTAAAACCATACTCTTCATAACTTTCACCTTCACAAATACCTTTTGAAATTTGAATATACGGTTTTTTACTATCCAACTTAATTCGTATCTTCTTCCCCACCTTAAAGGCACAAGTGGCAGGGTCGTAATAATTCATGATTACCTCCCTAGCTGCATCCGTAGGCAAAACAATTCCATCCACTTCATAAGAATCACCTGTCGTCACTGTCACCTCGTAATCTTCTGCTTTGATATTAGAAAGGGAGGTTATCACTCCAACCAGCACGAACTCAGAGCCAGTAGCAGAACGGACAATACACGAAACAGAACTGTTCGTGGTATTCTTTGGAACTGTAGTGCTACGCTCCGTGGAACCGTTGCTCCACTTGTAAGAAGCAAAACCTTCTGGAGCGGAGAATGTCACTTTATCACTCTGACACCTTTCCACATAGAGTGTTTTCTCTATGCATTCTGCCGTAAAATAGGCGTATGCGAAATGCTCAAAAGCACCACAGTCGTAGGTGGAAATGCGTATTTGGACTTCTTGCCCCACTTTGGAAGATAAATCCACTCCCATGCTCGACCAATCACACCAAATAATACTGCTTCCCAGCTTTCCCTTTTGAGCAGATGTGTGAAAACCAGCGGCATTGGCGCTGGCATAGACGTCGTAACTAGAATTGTCATTGATCAATCTGCCACTCACATCCAACACCTGAAGGTTGAAGCGTGGCTGTTCGTCCTTGGCGTGACCCGGATTCTCCATCACCACCGCATAGCGTAACTTCAAAATAGGATTATCCGCATCCACCCTGAAATGGTAGACCAACACGTCTGTTTCAGCCTCAGCCAAATCATTGCCCAAGCGAACCACACTCGTAGCCCCCTCTGGAAGCAACTTCAACTTGTTGTCTGTATAGGGATCTGTTCCTTGCGTGGAGATAACCGTGTGGCGACCCTCCACAACACCTTTGTTCTGCATCGGTTCCCAAGTGCGACCGGTATATGCCTCTACATACGAAGCACCTAAATTGGACAAGTTGGGACAACCATTATAGGCCGTATAGGCATGGGCAGAGGTAACTGCGAATAATATTGTCAACAGGACAGTCACTGTCCTCAAAAGCAACGAAAACATACTGATTCTTATAAATTTGTTGCAAATATATATGTTTTTTGACATATTTCTTGCATCAAACAACAAAAAGGCGAGGATGATCACCTCACCCTCGCCTTCCGCAAATATTAAACTAAAAAATTATTTCTTCACGATTCTCTCCGTGTATACAGCCTCACCGTTCGTGATGCGGACCATATAAACGCCACTTGCCAAATGGCTCAAGTTAAGGCTCTTCTCGGAAGCGGAAATTTGCGCACGCTCCACAACGTTGCCCAACAAAGTGATTACCTCAACAGTCGCCTCACCGCTCACAGTAAGATCGATGGTCAAGATATCCGTCACAGGATTAGGATAGATGCCAGCTACCACGCTGCTCTTCACCAACTCAGTCTCAGCTGAGTTACCCTTCTTCGCCTTCACAACGGCGCGGGCGCAACCTGTACCTGCGGTCACATTCCAATCCGCTACACCCATGAATCCGGACTTGTCCTTATCCACACCCAAGAAGGTAAGAGGCTCGCCTTGATGAGGGAAAGATGAATAGTTGGACATACCCTCAAAATAACCGATCGCGAAGGCGTCGCAGTTGAACAACAAAGAGTAATTACCAGCCTTAGGAATCACAATTGGATCTGAGAAGGTAACCTTTACAGACTTCATACCTGAAGTTACATTAATAGATTCAGAGGTATATTTACCGGTCGCGTCACCACTCAATTCAGCAGTCACCACGTTCGTACCAGCATTATAAGGGGTTCCCGTTACGATAAGTGTCACGCCAGTGATCATACACTCCTTTTCAGCAGTAAATCTCACAGGCATTTTACCCCAGTTGACACTGGTTCCGGAAAGATCCTTTTCGGATGGTCCGACAACGATATCCATCGCACCCGCATCTTGCACATAGAATACCTTATCCGCCGAAATCTTTGTCTTATAAGTCGATCCCGTAGCCAATGGCGTTCCGCCTTCAGCCACATCGTACCACTCGTAATCGCCAGCGCTGGTCACCTTCAAGGTAACATTTCCGTCGATATCGGAAACAGCATCCTCCGCCTCAGGCAACATAGATGTTACCTTGAACTTATACTCTTGCGTTCCACAATTCTCGGCGGAAACGGCGCAGATATACTCTCCTGGTTTAGTCACCTCATACTTACCACTCTTGGCGTCAGCGATATCCTTACCATCCTTCGTCCACTCATACTTGGAAGCGGCTTCGTAAGTGAAGTCAGCCATATAAGTGGCAGGATTGCACAACTCAATCTCTGAAGACATTTCAAATTCAGGCAACAATGCCACAATATTCACAGAAGCGGAAGTGGTCCAGTCACCTGCCGAGTCGATCTCGCAAGTATACTCGCCCGCCTCAGTGGCCTTATATTTGGAAGCTGAAGTGGAAGACTCCACCTTCTTGCCATCCTTGTACCATGTAAAGGTCTTCTTGCCATCGGCAGCCACCTTACTATCCAACTCGATGGATGATTTGCCACAGATGGATTGAGTCTCACCCAAATCTGGGGTAGGATGTCCGAACTTATTGGTGTTGACAGGAGCGATCACTGAGTTGACGTAACCCAAAGCACCCACCAAACCGGCTTGGTAGTCAATACCACCCTCGGAAGACTCGTAATTGCTCAACGACTCAGTATAAGCACCAGTCTGAGCGGTAGTGAGATCGCCACCCACCAAGAATCCTAATTGAATGAACTTGTAGCTGGCGTTAGGAACAGGGATAGCGCCCATGACATTCCCGTCGTAACGGAAGAAGTTACGATGGTGAGGAATCACCGGATAATTCTTACCAAAACCGACAATCAACGAACGGTTAGAAGGGTTTTTTCCCATAACAAACTCAATCGTAGTCAAAGCATAAGGGTCAATCGCCTTCTCGCCCGTCAATTTCCAATAAAGCGCATGGGAGAAGGCCATGTTACATGGGAAACGCATGGTACCCCATCCACCACCTTTGGCATTCAACATATACCCGGAAGCAGGCTTATACATCGTGTTGGCATAAAATTCCATCACCTTTTTAGCCTTTGCGCCATAACTACTCTCATCACCCAAAGAGGCGATCAAATAGGCAGCCAAATCTTCCGTGTTGGCGTAGCACAATGCGTAATTGTAATTATAATCTTTTTCCGCGTCCATCCATCCACAATTCTCCTCAGCAGCCTTCAAATAGGTCTTATCTCCCGTTGCGCGATACAACTCCGCAAAGAAAGTAACCATATCGACCTTGCAATTTTTTTGCACAGTTGGATAAAACGGAGAAGTAGTGTTACCCTTTGTGGATGTGGTCACAAACTCATAAGCCACCTTCGCCTTCTCCAAACATTTGTCAGCATATTCAGGATCAAACTTCCTGTACAAACGGGACATGGCAGCCAAGGTAGCGCCCGCGAAGGAGGCCATAGAGGTTACATTGCCGGAAGCCTTTAAGAACGAACGAGGACCGTCGCTCTCTCCACCATTGTTTTTGGGCATGGCTGACTTCACGGTAGAGGTACACCAGACTTTATGGTCAGCGTCTCCATCTCCCTTTTGGTAATAGAAGGTTTTGCTGTCGCGAACAGCTTTCAGGATGTAGTCAGTAGCATACTTCACCTCATCCAAGATATCAGGGATACCATTGGGCGCACCCTTCTTGCCCTCCCAAGTGTAATCATCGGAATTCACATATCCATTGTAATCGAATGAATAGTAGTCGTCATAACCCTCAGGGAATTCGGAATAACCCAAAATCAACATATAGGCTGAATAGTAGAACGTCTGACCGAAAAGAACGAAATCTCCACAGTCAAACCAACCGCCGGTCAGATCATAAGATCCATCAGCATCCTTCAAATAGGATTTACCCTTCACGAATTTGCTTTGATCAAATCCTTGGCCATTCTGGACGCCGTTAGGTTCATGGGTCGCCACCAACCAGTTGACACCGTTACCCATACGTTGCGCGCCATAGAATCTCGCAGTCATCCACAACGCCTTCTGGTAATCATCCGCCTTGAACGAATAATCAATGGAATAACCTACGCCGCTACACAAAGTGCAAAGCGCAGCCACTAAGAGTAGTCTTAACTTTACCATATTAGTCGAATTTTATAATACAATCAAACACAATATACAATATATGCTCCCACGCATCTATTACATAAATACTAATCTCCTTCAAAGTGCGTTATACACTATAGCATGCAAAAATAGAGAAAAATTCTAAACAGACAATACCCCTTTTAAAGAAAGGGTATTCGTACATTCAAATGCCAAGTGCAAAAATATCATAATAAATTAAAGAACACTTTTG